>DAIRCW010000028.1:8892-21637 GCA_036796475.1 Candidatus Acidiferrales bacterium
CTCAGCGAAGCAGGCAAGCCGGGGCAAGCGCGCGCGTATCGCATTATGACCAATACGCTCGCGCTCGGCGCTTCGGCTGGCGCCGTGGGATTCGATTTCGAGCCCGTGGCGGTTGCGATTCGCGACAGCTTTGGCGCAAAGGCCGGAAAAGTTGCCGACCTGAACGTGAACGCGGCGCGGTACGCGTACGAATACGCAAAAGAACGATTCGCTCACAAACTGAAATTTTCGCTGCCGCAAGCGCCTGCGAAGCGCGACCAAATTCTGGTGAAGGGCACGCAAGCCGTCGGCATAGCCAAAATCAAAGCGGGATGCGGGCTGCAAACGTACTATCCGATTTCTCCGGCGACGGACGAGAGCGTTTATCTTGAAGGCTATCAGGGCGACCAGAATCTCGTCGTGTTGCAAACCGAGGACGAAGTTTCGGCCATCGACGCCGCGGTAATGGGCGCGCATGGCGGAGTGCGCGCTTCGACTTCCACTTCTGGACCCGGATTCGCGCTGATGCCGGAGGGACTGGGATTCGCGGCCATCACAGAAGCGCCGGGACCGGTTGTGCTGCTCTATCAGCGCGGCGGGCCTTCCACTGGCTTGCCGACGCGGCAGGAGCAAGGCGATTTGCTCTTCGCGTTGCACGCGGGCCAGGGCGACATTCCGCGCATCGTGATGGCGCCCGGAGACATCGAGGAGTGTTTTTACGACACGTTTGATGCGTTCAATTACGCGGACCGCTATCAGCTGCCGGTGATTGTGCTTGTGGATAAGCACATGTCGAGCTGCTATCAGACGGTTGCACCATTCAACACAGCGAATTTGAAAATTGATCGTGGCTTGGTGAAGCCGTCAAATACGAATGGAAATTACGAGCGTTATGCGTTCACAAAAGACGGATTGAGTCCACGCGCGATTCCCGGGCAAGCAGGCGGGATTTTCTGGTCGACTTCGGACGAGCATGATCCCCGCGGACACATTACCGAAGGCATCGGCAACCGTCTGGCGATGGTCGAGAAGCGCATGGGCAAAATGCATTTGGCGGCGCGGGAAATTGCGGACACCAAGAAATTCAAATTCCACGGGCCGGCGGCGCCGCAGAAGATTCCTGTGCTGGCGGTTTGCTGGGGTTCGACCAAGGGCGCCGTGTACGACGCGCTTCATCACGCCGACGCAAGCCACAAGAAATTCGCGATGCTGCAATTTCGCATGATGAAGCCGTTTCCCACCGAAGCGGTAGAAAATATTTTGACGCGCGCGGAACGTGTTGTTTGTTTCGACGGAAATTATTCCGGGCAGCTGGCGCAGGTGATTCGGGCCGAGACGGGTATCTCTGTTCATCACAGCGTAGTGAAATACGACGGGCGCCCATTTTCCGAAGGCGAAATCATGGTGGCGCTCGACGCCGCGCGGCCGGGCGCGTCGGAGCGGCTGGTGATTTCGCAAGGACGCGTTGTCGAAGAAGGCCAGGGCAACCGCGAGTTCGACGAGATGATCGAATTGCGCGAGAGCCATCCGAAAATGCTCGCGCCGATGGTGCCGTTGCCGCCGGGATATAACAGATAGTGAAAAGAAGTGGTCAGTGGTCAGTTAAGAGCAAATAGAGGCCAGAATGAGCACAACGATTCCGGAAGTGAAAACTTTTCAGCCCGGCGATTTCAAGTCGGACGTTCACAACGACTGGTGCCCCGGCTGCGGCGACTTTGGCGTGGTCTCCGCGATTCAGATGGCGCTCGCAAAATTGCAAGTGCCTCCGCATCGCGTCGCGGTGATCAGCGGAATCGGCTGCGCGGGCAAGACCGCGCATTACATGCAGGCGTATTCGTTCCACACGCTGCACGGGCGCGTGATGCCCAGCGTGACCGCGATGAAACTCGCCAACCATGATTTGACGGTGATTGGCGTAGGCGGCGACGGCGACGCCTACGGAATTGGCGGCGGGCATTTCGTCGCCGGCGGACGGCGGAATTTGAACATCACCTACGTGGTGATGAATAACGACGTGTACGCGCTCACCAAGGGCCAGGCTTCGCCGACAATCGCCAAAGGGCAAAAAACAAAATCCATGTCGGAAGTTTCCATCATGGATGCCATCAACCCGATTTTGCTGGCGCTGGCGTGCGGATACACGTTTGTGGCGCGGGGCTATGCCCTGGACACAAAATATCTCTCCGAAATTATCGCGCAAGCCATCGAACATCGCGGCAGCGCGCTCGTGGACGTGTTGCAAACCTGCCCGACGTACAACGATCTGCACACCAAGGGTTTTTATGCCGGCCAAGTCGAAGGACAGCCGCGGCTGTATCGCCTCGACCAGACCGGATACGATCCGCTCGTGCACAATCCCGACGATCCCGTCGAGATCGCGCAGAAAAAGGCGCAGGCGCTCTTGAAATCGCAGGAGCCGGGCGGAAGAATTCCGCTGGGCGTCTATTACAAGCTGGACGTTCCGACCTACGAAGATCACCTCAAGGCGAAAATTCCCGGCTTGCGCGAAAAGCCGCTCGCGGAGCTCGATCTGTACCATCGCGACATCACCGCGAATTTAGAAGAACTGAAGTAAGCTGCTCTGCTTACAATGCTCGGATGAAACTCATCCAGTGCGTTGCGCTGAGCGCTCTGCTTTGTGCTTCTGGATTTGCGCTCCCTCAGATGCAAAGCCTCACGGCGAAAGACACGTGGGCCGCAGCGAAACTTTCCGCCACGGAAATTCAGCAGATCACCGCAGCGATAGAAGACTCTGCGTTCGACACGCCGGATTCGTGGGAGCAGGAGCTTCGAGTGCGGCGCGTGGATTTGGGCGCAGCGCCGGGAATTGTTGCGCAAGGCACCAAGCTGTTGTGCGGCGGAACGGGAAATTGCCAAATCTTCGTACTCCGAAAAACAAATGGGAAATGGACGTCATTATTCGGAACGGAACAAGCGCCAATAGCCGAGAGTTTTCAGCTTGGCCCGGCCGCCGCGCACGGGATTAAGGATTTGACAGTCGCCGCAAACTCAAGCGTAGAATCGAGCGCGCATCTCACGTACAAGTTCGATGGCAACGTTTATCGCGTTTCTAAGAAACAATAAAAACGCGCGATGCACTGCGTTAGGGTTACTGACGGTCGCACTGGCAGCCTGCTCGGCAGGCGCTACTTCGCATGCACAGCACACCGACACAGCTACCAACACCCGTACAGCTCCTCTCTTTGAATTCCACAGCAATTTTTGGGTGAACTTGCATCAGTGCCTCGTCCATGAGGCCTTGCTCAGCCTGGGCAAGCCCGACCGGCGCTTGCAGAGCGCCGCTCCGCTCACCGCGGCGGGAATGAATGAAAGCGACGCGGCCGCTTGGAAAAATGCCGTCGCGTTTTATGCCAGCCGGTTTGGAGCGCGGCAAGAGCTTTTCGACGACGAGATGGTGCGGATCAACAATTCGCTCGCGCAGCAGAAAGACGACGGAACCTCCTTGAACGCAACGGACATTCCTGATGCCGTCGCCGCCGTTTTACGCGATGCCGCGTCAGTCTATCGAAAATACTGGTGGGCGGAACACGACCGCACAAACAAAAATTGGATCGGCTCGCAGCTCGCGCACGTACACGAACTCGGCGCGCAGATCGCCGCGGCCATGGAGAAGGATTTGCGTCAGCCATGGCCGGCCGCGCCGATTCGCGTGGATGTTTGCTATTACGTTCCTGCAATTGGTCACGCGTATACGACCACCGACCCCGCGCATACAACTTTTTCGAGCAGTGAGGCTTCACTCGAAGGCCTCAGCGGATTCGAAACTCTCTTTCATGAGGCTTCGCACAGCTTCGCCGATAAAATGACCGATGCGCTCTTTGCCGAATGCGGCGCGCAAAAGAAAAAGTGCGGCGATTTGTGGCACGCCATTCTGTTCTACACGCCCGGTGTCGAGGTTCGTCGCTCGCTGCCCTCTGACGAACAAGCGGTATTCACTCCCTACGCTTACAAGTTCGGGCTTTACACGCGCGGCGATTGGCCGAAATACCGCGTCGTTCTGGAAAAAGATTGGCAGCCATACCTCGACGAGAAAACGAATTTCACCACCGCGATTCATTCCATGGTAGCCGGCCTGCCGCAGTAGCAATATTATTCGGGGCTCTTTGTATCTTTTCGTTGCACGATGCTCCCGCTCTTAAACGTCCACGGACGCGGATTCGGCACCACGCTGATCGTAATTTTCGAAGGATATTCGCTCGAATGGTGTACGGAATTGTGCGCAACCACAAATTTCGTTTCGTCGTAGTTGTTCCTGCCGGTATTCAGATTGCGATCGAAGCGCGGAAAATTACTGCTGGAAATTTCCACGCGCAGCCGGTGCCCGGGGAAAAAATAATTGCTGAAATCGATTGGCTGGAAAGTGACTTTGTAAACTTTTTCCGGCTCCATCCAGACAGGCGATTTGTCGTAGCCGTCGCGATAGCGCATGCGCTGGATGTTTTCAATCAAATTGAACGCACGGCCATCGGGATAAACGTCGTCTACGCGAAAAGTGAAATCGGTATCTTTCGCGCTCGATGAAACGTAAAGCGTAACGTTAATCGGGCCGCTCATCTCCGTGCCGCTGGTGAATGCAGGAGTGGTATAGACGAGAACGTCATTTCGCGCTTCCATCGGCCGCTGATCGAACGAGCCGAAGTGCACGGCGTTCCCTTCGCAGCAACCGCCTCCGCCAAAAGTGGGCACAGGATTTCCGGGATCGTAGAGAAAATTATCCGCATGGTCGCTGGCCGGCGGAGAATCCTCGAGCGCGCCATCTCCGTAAAGTGTGTTCGCGCGCCCGTCGCTGCGCAGATAAAAAGTCTTCGGCTGCGCGCCTTCCGGCGGCCACGTTGAAGACGATTCCCAGCGGTTCTCGCCGACAACGTAATAGAGCACCTTGGGCATCTGCTGCAAAACGTGATTGTCCTCGCCCTTCAAGAAATGATCGAACCAGCCGTACATCAAATTGTCATAATCGAGGCGCGCGTCGCCGACGCTCAGATCGCCGATCATCGTGTCCTGCGTCGCGCGCGTGTAAGCGCAGTGCAGCACCGGCGCGATAATCGCGTATTGCTCGTTGGCAATATCAGCTGGCGCGGTGCGGCGAACGAAATTATATGCGGCGAGATTTGGCGAAACGGAAACGTCGTACCAGCTCATGAACCACAGCCCCGGCTTTTTCACCGGCATGCCGTCGTTCCACAATCCTCCCTTGTACCAGGCGGGATCATTGGGCGTGCGCTCGATCATCGCTCCGCCGGTGGCAACCGGCATATGGTCCGCAAAAATTCCGTGCGGGCCATCGACCGCTTTGATGATGTCCATCTCCGGCAAATGCCAGAGCGCCGTTGACCAATCGACCGTGGGAAAATGCGCCGCAAGATCAAACGCGCGCGAAGAGCGGATCAAATCCTCCTGGCTCGCATCCGCCGGGAACATTGGCCGCACTTGATTTTGTTCGCCGTAGAGCCATGTGATGAACAGCATCTGCACCGCGCCGCCGCGATACCAGTTGCCCTGCTCGTAATAGGGCCCAACGCGTCCGACGCCCGCACCAAATCCCTGCACGTTGAATGTCGCGAGTCCGGGATCATTTTGCGCCACCACGCCAAGCTGCCACTCCGCGGTGGACGAGCATCCCGTCGTGCCGACGTTTCCGTTCGACCACGGCTGCGTCGAAATCCAGCGAATCTCATCCGAGCCGTCGCTGATCGGCGGGCCAAGAATGTCGTAATTCCCTTGCGAGAAAAAATGCCCGCGCTCCTGCATTTCAACGTACGCGTAGCCACGCTTCACAGCTTCAATCTGCCGGCTCATATCGGCGGGCGCGTCGTTTTGAATATCCCAATAGTTGAAGTTGTAAGGAGTGCGCACAAAAACCGCCGGATATTTTTGGGACGCATCTTTGGGCCGGTAGATGTCCGCGGCGATTTTCGTGCCGTCACGCATCGAAATCATAACTTTGCGGTCGATCGCTGCGATCGATTCCAGCTCTTTCTCCATGGCGTTTCTCTGCGCAACGAGCTGCGGATCCGGTTGGTAGCGCGGTCCTTGGCTGAAGACCCTCGGAGCCAACGCGATGGCTCCAGCGAGAATTCCGATGATTCCACCGATATAAATTTGTCTTTTCATGAGCGGACCTCCTTCGAAGCTAGCGACCCATCAATGCGCTAGCATTTAAATGAATCCAAAAACCATTTTTGGCATTCAAGGCGGACGACATCATACCGCCATACACAACGTGTGGGAGATGCAATCTTAAGAATTGACGATCAGGGGGAAGGGATCAGGAGAATCGGACAAATAAGCCTCGCTGCTCTTCTATTACTTAACTGGAGTCGAAGGCGCCGAAGCTGGAGTTGCAGCCGCGCTCGCGGGCACAGTCGCCGACGCAAACGACGTTCCCAGCTGCGGCAGCAGCGCCATCTCCTTATCGCACGCTGCGGTGAATTCAGACATGTCGCGCTTCGCAACGGGATTCGACGGCGGAAGCGGCAGGTGCTCGAAATTCACAAAGCTGCCGTGGCGCTCGATGCGAAAATCCAAATGCGGGCCGGTGGCCAGTCCGGTCATCCCGACGCGCCCGATGATTTGCCCCTGCGCGACGCGCTGGCCCACGCGAACCAGAACCCGCGAAAGATGCATGTAATACGTTTCATAGCCATTGATGTGCTGAATTTTCACCAGCTGCCCATCTTCGCCTTTCCAGCCGGCGTAAATCACGCGTCCATCGCCGATGGACTGCACCGGCGTCCCTGCAGGTGCTCCGTAATCTGTGCCAAGATGCGGACGGTACAATCTCAGGATTGGATGGAAGCGCGCGTAGCTGAAATGCGAAGTAATTCGCGCGCCAAAGCGCAGCGGTGAATGCAGAAAAGCTTTTTTCAGGGATTTGCCAGCAGGAGTGTAGTAGGCGGGAACGCCCTGCGGGTCATGAAATAAGACAGCGCGGTACGGGCGCCCGTCGTTGACGTATTCCGCCGCCAAAATTTTCCCGTAGCCCAGCAACTGACCGTTGGCCAGCTTCTTTTTTTCCACCACCACGCGAAACGTGTCGCCGGGACGAGTCTCCGTGTTGAAATCCAAGTCCCAGCTGAAAATATCCGCGATGCGCATGGCCAGTTCGGGAGATTCACCCGCTTGCGTCACGGCGTCAAAAAGCGAGCCCTCTACTTTTCCGGAGACAGGATCGTTTTCCGTTGTGACCGGAATTGTTTCAACTGTGGCACGCAATTGCCCGTTTTGATTTTCAACCGCCAGAGTGTGCTGCGGATCAATCTCGTAGCGCAACTCCGCGAACGCGCCGACGACGGTGCGGCCGATTTTCAATTCATTTCCCGCCTGCAGCAGACGAAAATTGAAAACGGCTTGCGCCACAGAAATGATCTGCTGAGTCGTCGCGGCGTCAACGTTCATGCGTCCGAGAATCGAAGCGAACGGCACGCCGCGCGGCACAGCAACGGAAGTGAAAGTGACTTGCGGAACGGCAGGCACAACCGCGCGCGCCGCCGCAATCTCACGCGAGAAGCGCTGTTCCATCCGAAAACGGAAGGCGTACGAGCCGGCGACACACAACGCCGCAACCATACTCAGCACGAACCAGCCGATAAATCGCGTGCGGCTCATTGCCAGTCGAGCACCCTCCGCAGCAGCAAACTTCGCAGGCGGAAAGAATACTCCCGTAACGTAAAGATGCCAAAGGGAAAAGCGTGGTCACGTGCGCGGAGAAAGCCTGTACCCAAGAGCAGGAGCGCTTTGCGGCCGCGCGCTCCGCGCGTCGACTATTTTATCCAAGTTTCCGCGATGCGGCTTTTGCGCCTCGTAATTCCGGCGAAAACTGTATTCGCTCTTCTGCGCCGGCGCTGCTTAATGGGCGGAGGTTGTGGAATTTTCCGCCAGAGTGGCGCGGCGGAGAAGAGTTGAGGCAAACGGAAGGAGCGCACATGGAAATGGATTCGATTGCCGGCAGTACCGAACTCACTTGCACCGATTGCGGCGTTCGTTTTCGCGCACGGCGCGTTGTCGACGGCGTGGAAGAGATCTGCGACGGTTGCTACGAAAAGCGCTTTCCTGCCCTTGAGCCGCACGGAGCGTCACTTTATCGCAGGCGCCATTCTCTCGCGGCGGATTAAGTCGCTCGCAAAATCCTCAACTACCCATCACCTTCCTCAGTTTGCTACGGAAGGAATGCATCTGTGTCGGGGAGCCGGCCGTAATTCGGACGAAACCAGCACGCCCAATAGCCTGTGACTGATCGCGAACCAAAATTCCCTCGCGCGCAAGTGCGGCAATGATGTGCGCACCGCGTTTCCCGAAATCCGCGAGCACGAAATTCGCCGCGCTGGGAAATACGCACACGCCAAGCTGAGTCAATCCCGTTTCCAATATTCTTCGCCCACGAATAATTTCCCCTGCTGCACGCCGCGTGAATTTTGCGTCCCGCAATGCCGTTTCCGCTGCCGCTAATTGCGCGACGCCGATTGGAAAAGGATCCTGGCAACTCCGAAACACTGCTGCGAGTTCGCGATGCGCAAAAATGCAGCCAATTCGCAAACCGGCAAGCCCCGCTGCTTTAGAAAACGTGCGCGTCACAACCAGATTGCGCCGGCGGCGGATCCACGGCAAAACGGTCACGCCGGAAAATTCGAAGTAAGCTTCATCAACGACGACCAATGTTCGCGAGGCAGCGTCAAGTATCTGCGCCAGAGTCTTCTTGTTCAGCAAAGCTCCCGTGGGATTATTCGGATTCGGCAAAAAGAAAACCGTGGGATTTTGCCGCAGCGCGCGAAGCACTTCCTGCAGCGGAAATTGCAAGCCCTCGGCGCAGCGCAGCGTGCGAATGCGTGCTTCGTGGAGCTCGGCATAAAAACGGTACATCGGAAACGTTGGTTCGACCAGCAGCACGGAGCGTCCGCGTTCGAGAAACGCGTTCGCAGTCAGCCGCAATGCATCGTCAATGCCTGCCGTAAGCACGAGCTCGCTCGGATCAACGCCAAAAAATGGAGCGAAGCGCGCCGCGGCAGTTCCCTTCTCCGGATACATGGCCAGCTGCTCGCTCTTCAGCCCGCGCAGCGCGGCACGAACGCGCGGCGAGCAGCCCACCATGCTCTCGTTCATGTCGAGGCGCAGCTTGCCGCCGCGTCCCTCAGGCATCGCCGGACGCTTGCGAAAACTCGCCACCGCCCGCCGCGGTTCAATTTTGCTCTTCAGAAGTTTTTGCATTCACACGTCGTTCAAAGCGCGAGCGGGATTATAGACCGAGTCGGAAAAAATCTTGAATGCGACGAAGAAATAAAGCAGTGGACGGGAAGCGCTAACTTACTCGCCCGAAGCGGGCGTCGCATGCTCTGGAGGGCCATCCTGAGAGTTGTCAGCGGACGCGCCGTTCGCCTCCGAAGCGTCCGACGTTTTTTCTGAAGGCGCTTGCGCCGGCTCCGCGCCCGCAGGTGCGGATTCCGTTTTCTCGGCAACAGCAGCTGCAGTGCTGGCCTTCTCTTTTTCCTGCGCGTCGAGCCGCGCAGCCAAAGCAGACGCGAGCAGGTCGACAATTATTTTTGCGCCGCCTCCATCCGCGTCTTTTTCAGGATTGTAACCGGCCACAACCAGTGCAACCAGCCGCGGCTGCTTCGCGAAAAGTTCGAACGCTTGCCGAACTTCATCCAGACGCAGCGCATTGTCGCCGGGCAGGTCCGTGGCGTTGAAATCTTCGCGCGAAATCACATCCACATCGAGGTGCAAAACAAGCTCATTCCGTCCGCCATGAATGCGTTCAACAGCCATCTCTGCGGCGGCAAGCACGCCCATTTTGCGAATGTCAGCCGCGCGGAAGCAGCGAATCGCCGTGTGCGACAGCACTTCCGCCTCCGGCGAATCCTGGCGGCCCACGCCAAAAAGCGCCACGTCCGGATCGCGCACCAGCGGCGGCTCGGGCCAGAAGCGAATCATTTCTGCGGCGCCGCGTCCAGTCAGGTGCGCCACAACCATGCCGTCCACGCATCCCGATGGAGAAGTCGCCGGCACGTTCAAATCCGCATCGCAATCCATGTAAACGATGCTCACTCCGCGATAATAGCGTCGCACGCCGGCGACAACCGCAAGCGCTGAAGAACAATCCCCGCTCAAAATCAGGGCAAGGCCGCCGGTTTTTGCAGCGGCTTCAACACGCGGCTTCAGCGCTTCCAGTGACTTGACCACGCGCGCCAGGTTTCGCGCGCGAGGATTTTCTTCATCCGGCTTGTAGAGTTCGACGGGATCATCGCCGGCATCACTCACTGTATAGCCAATCGATTGCAGGCGTTCAGCCAGTCCCGCCGCGCGCAGCGCCTGCGGGGCCTTCTCATGGCCGACGGCGAGCGCCGCCGCACTCGTGGGCGCTCCCACCAGAACAATATTCTTCGGCTGGCGGACAATCCGCACCGCCATCAGACGCTCCTTGAACCAATGGAATTTCGAAAACTAACTCGGCTGCTAGCTCGCAACCGGCTTGCGCGCCGCGGAAAGCTCCGGCGGAAGCGTGAAGCGTACATCTTCGCGAATCAAATCCAGATCGCGCTGATCCGTAAAGCCAAAATTCGCCAGGCGCTGGCTCACTTGTTCCACCAGAATTTCCGGCGCCGACGCGCCCGCGGTCAATCCCAGCCGCGCCACGCCTTCGAACCATTCGTCTTTCAAATCGTTGCCGTCTTCAATTAAACGCGCGGCGACACCTGCGCGTTTCGCCACTTCGACCAGGCGGTTCGAATTCGAACTGTTCGCCGAGCCCACCACGAGAATCATATCCACTTCGCGCGTGAGCGCTTCCACCGCTTCCTGGCGGTTCTGCGTCGCGTAGCAAATGTCATCCGAAGCCGGGCCCACAATTTTCGGGAAGCGCTGCCGCAATCGCGCCACAATTTCCTGCGTGTCGTAAAGACTCAGCGTTGTCTGCGTCAGAAACGCCAGCTTTTCCGGATCCGCAACATTCAATTCATCCGCTTCTTCCACGCTGCCGACAACCACAGTTTGCAGCGGCGCTTCTCCGGACGTACCCACGATTTCCTGATGGTCGCGATGGCCAATCAAGATTAGCGTGCGGCCTTCCCGCGCGAATTTCCGCGCCTCCAGATGAACTTTGGTTACTAGCGGGCAGGTCGCGTCAATCACGCGCAGTTCGCGTTCCTTGGCCTCTTCGCGGACGCGCGGCGGCACGCCGTGCGCGCTGAAAACCAGAACGGCTCCGATGGGCACTTCGCCAATCGTTTCCACGAAAATGGCCCCGCGCTGCCGCAATTGGTCCACCACGTAGCGGTTGTGCACAATTTCATGGTGAACATAGACAGGCGCGCCATAGGCTTCGAGCGCCAGTTCAACAATGTCCACCGCGCGAACCACCCCCGCGCAAAATCCGCGAGGCCGCACGCGCACCAGCACTTTCCGGCCGTTGCCGGTTCCTTGTATGTTAGTCATGTCGCTAGGCATAGAACCTTTATGTTACCGCACTCGCGCCACCCGCGCCACCCGCTTCCTTGCTAGCGCTGTGCGATGAACATAGGGGAGGTGATGATACTCTTGATTGCCGTTATTTCTCGAGAATTGGAGCATGAATGCTTTTGAAAGGCAGAGTAACTGTTGTGACCGGCGCGGGCCGGGGCATTGGCCGCGCGATTGCCATTCGATTTGCGCAGGAGGGCTCCGCTGTGCTCCTCACCGCGCGCACGCGCGAGCAGATTGAAGCCGTAGCTGCCGAAGTGAACTCCGCCGGCGGAAAGAGCGCTGCGATTGTTGCCGACGTGTCCAGGGAAAGTGATTGCCAGTCCATCGTCAACGCGGCGCGCAAGCATTTTGGACGGATCGATATTCTAGTGAACAACGCGGGGATTTTAGGTCCCGTGAAAGCGGTCGAAGAAATTTCTCCGCAGCAATGGGACGAAGTCATTACCGTGAATTTGCGCGGGCCGTTTCTTCTTTCGCGACTAGTGGTGCCCGAAATGTACCAGCGCAGATCCGGCGCCATCGTCAACATTTCCAGCGTAGCAGCGAAAGGCGCGTTCCAGTGGAACAGCCCCTATGCGGCATCAAAGGCAGGGCTTCTTGGATTCACGCGCACGCTCGCAGCGGAGGCCGCGCGCAAAGGTGTTCGCGTAAACGCGATTTGTCCGGGACCTGTTCCCGAAACGGAAATGTCGCAGGCTTTGGGCCGGGCGCTTGCCGAGCGGCTGCATGCCGACCCGGAGCAGCTCTTCAAAGGATTTTTGGAAGGAATACTTCAGGGCAAGCCGCAAACAGCCAATGACGTGGCCGAAGCGGCTCTCTTCCTGGCTTCAGAAAAGTCTGCCGCGATTACCGGGCAGACTCTGAATGTGGACGGCGGAATGTTTTTTTACTGACCGCTTCCACGCGTTCCCACTGGCGGCGCGCCGCCACGCCAAAAGTCTTGCGGTTCGCCTCGACCCAGCCCAGACCGCGGTCTCCTGCTTCGCTGACGACATAGATGATCATCACGATCAGCAGAAAAGCTCCAAAAACGATGCCGAACAGCAACTCCGCCGCGACGAGTTCCTGAAAAAAGTAGATATTCAGCGCAATCGCTGCGGCGACAGTCCACCACACCCACTTCGGGATTCGACGGAAATGCATCTCCAAGGGCCTACCCTCCCCCGCCTATTTAGATGCAAATCAGTGGCCGAAAGATGAAACTGGAAAGTGTTCAATATCATTTGGTTGGCGAATCCAGAGAGCATCACCGGCCCCAAATCAGGAAATTTGCTTTCCCGAATGTGCGAGA
>DAIRCW010000029.1:0-20942 GCA_036796475.1 Candidatus Acidiferrales bacterium
GGAAGCTGCTGCGCGCGAGCGTCGGCCATGTAAGTGGCAATGGGAAGAAATTGTTCGAAGAAGAAAAACGCGCAGAAGGCCGTGCCGGTAGCGTGGCGTTGTGAAGCGAAATAAATGGCGAGAACAAGCGGAGCGAAAAGTTGCAGGAAAGTGCCGCCGGCGACGGAAACCCACTGGCCGAAGAACCGGAACAACAAGTGGCCGCCTTCGTGGATGGGGACGAAGACAAGATCGATCGTCAGCATAGGGCCGCTGTGACGATAGGCCTGGAACAAAAAGAGCAGGTAGAAAATCACCCAGGCAGCGAGCGACCATCGTGCGGCGGGCTGCCAATTTTTTTCGAAGGATTCGAGCGCTGGAAAGCGCGAAGTGAGCGCGTCAGGAAGATTCATGGCGGCGCTGAGCAAGTTCGTAGCGGATGCGGTCGCGGAGATTGATGCCGAAGGCGTCGACAAAAATTCCAAGCGGTTCGACCGAATGAGAATCAAGTTTCAAGGTGACGGACACCTGGCCACGCCCGAATTTCGCGCGATGGGAATCGATAGCGCGGATCTGTTCCCATGGAATCGTCGCCCAGCGGCCGTAGCGGCGGACGCGCACGCCTGCGGGAAGCAGTTCGAGCCGCCAAGTCCAGACGCGCAGCCCGTCCCACGCGAAGACGAGCGCAAACAAAACACCGAGCGCAAAAGTGAACCACGCGGGATAGCGTGCCGTGCGGCTGAACGCGGAAGCGAAAAATGCAGCGGAACCGCCTGCCCAGATGAGCGGTTCGATTTGCTCACCCCATCTGCGGTGCGAAATATCGAATTCGCCGATTTCATTTTGGACAGCCTGCGGATTGCGCGAGAGATCGAGCAGTCCGGCTTCGCCGTTCTCGGCATTTTCGACCACCTGAAATCCGACTTGCGCGAGCTGCGAGGCAATTTCACGGTCGCGCTCGGGCGAACCGGACTCCACAGTCAGCAAATCCGGGCCCCAAGCAGCGATGTTGATCTTGCGATCGCGGCAGAAGGCGCGAGCTTCGTCGAGCCAGTCGGGTTTTCCCCTTGCGGGCGCGAGAATCGCCATGGTTAGAATTTAGCGGAAGGGTGCTGCGGCGTGTTTTGTCACGTTGCGAGGTGAAGCAAGCTGGTAAACAGACGAAAGCGAGGCGGTCTACTGGTTATAAACGCCGAAGAGCCAGGGGATGCTAGCGAGGCCGTCCTCGACGCGAACCTCGATCCGCTGCCCTACCTGGAAGCGCTCGAAATCCTGGCGCGTGACAGCGAGACGCTCGATGGCATGGCCGTCTCGCCACGAAGTGACGATGAGCTGGTGAATCGGCAAAATGCCGGGAATAGCGAGGCGGCTGACCACACGCGCTTCGTAGTCCTGCGGCGGGGAGCGATCGAGCGCGCCATTGGCAAAAAGCAAAGCGCCAAAAAGCCAAGGAATCAGCACCAGGCTCTGAAAGACGTGTTTGAGGAGTTCGACTTCCTGCGAGCGAATCGAACGGCGTTCGGCCCACATGGCCAGCCCGATGGTGATGAAGAAAATCACACCGAAGAAAATCAGAATGCCATCGAGATCAAGCGGCGGATAGAGAAAGCAGGGAACGAGAAAAGCAATCGCGCCCAGCAGAAAAATTCCGAGGCGATTAACGAGGCTGCGGCGCATGGCGCGGCCCGCTTCGGCGCGATTGAGGCCGCAATTCTCGCACACTGGCGACGTCAGCTCGGCGCCGCAATTCGCACAGCGCGTCACGGATGCGCGAGCTTCCAGATGAGGTGATTCAAATTCATTCGGGCTTCCTGAGCGAGTTCGGTGAACTCAACGACCATGCCTTTGCCGGCGTCCACACGGCGCACAATACATTCTACACGGATGGCCTCAGGAAGCAGGAGTCGCGCGGAGAATTGCGCGCGCACCCAGAGCGGCTCGCGAGTTTCGAGATACATTCCCGAGAGGCTGATGTCGCGCAGATGGGCTTCGAGAGTTACGTGTCCCCAGGTGATTTTAACAGCGGCTGAGCACGGATAGCGCTTGTGACGGCGTCGTTCAGAACCGTTCACGCGAAACACCACCGGAAATTACAGCAGAATTCGTCGTCCGGATGATGCGCGGAAAGCGCGTGTGGTGTCAACAGCATGTGGCGCAAAGAGAATTACGGAGAACGCAATTCGTGAGCAGGTTATTTCGCGGCGACGGAGCGAACGGAGGAAGGCTGCTCGTCGAGGCAGGCGATGTTTTCGTCGCGGCCGCTGGCGAGCAGTTCGCAATCAATTTCCTGTGCGCTGCGAACTGCTTCCGCTTGCGTGCGCCCGGAGGCTTGCGCGCAATGCGAGCGTCCGTGAAAATTGACGCAGGCTTCCACGCGATAAACATCCTGATGAAAGGACCAATAGATAAGCAGGATGACGAAAATCGCGCCGGCGATAACGATGTACCACTTCATATTGATGCGGCGCGCGGATTCAGGAACCATGGGCGACGGAAGCAGCTGCGGATTGGCGGGCCAGTTCAGCGGCAGCATGCGCCGGAGGAACGCGAAGAGGCTCAATACGGGCGCGCGGAGCGATACGCGACAGTTCGGCGGAGAGCACGGATTCAACTTGCGAAGGCTCGGAGAATACGCCGCCGGATTTGGCGATGAGAAATGGTTCGTTCTGCAAACCAAGATTGGCGATGACGCTTGCGGCGAGCAGGGCGAGGGCTTTTCCGGCGGACGCGAGGATTTCCTGCGAGACAACGTCGCCGCCAAGCGCGGACTCGGCTACGAGCGGAAAGAGCGGCGGGAAAACGCTGTCGGGATGCTTGGCGATGCGTCCGAGGACAACCTGCCAATCGTGCGTTTCCTGCGCGAGTAGAATTTTTTCGCTGAGCGCGGTAGCGGGCCCGACGCCGTCGCGCGCGCGCAGAGCGGCTTTCACTGCGCGGCGGCCGATGTCATAGGCGCTGCCATCATCGCCGAGCCACGGGCCCCAGCCTCCGGCGCGGATGGTTTTTCCGGCATTGTCGCGTCCGCCGACGGCCGAACCAGTGCCCGCAATGATGACCACCGCCGGGCCTTGGGGCGCGGCGGCACTGAGTGCAAGTTCGATATCGGTAATGACGCGAATGGATGCGTGTGGAAAAGCGCGAGAGAGATACGAGCTGATGCGCCGGGCCACGCGCGAGGTGCCCGCGCCCGCGACTCCCGCGCAAATGGCGCGCACTGTATCGGGATCACGGTGCGCTTCCGACAAAACCTGCTGCGCTGCCTCTCCGAGCACGTCGCAAGCGCGCGCGAATCCGGAGCGCATGGGATTGGCCCCGCCGCGACGTGTCTCCGCAACCAGGCGTCCAGCGCTATCCATGAGGACGCAATCGGTTTTGGTGCCCCCGGCGTCGAAACCAAGAAAGATGCTCATGCAGAGCGCAATTCTAGCATGCCAAAGCGGCGATTGAAGCTGACAGATGGGTCAGTACGGCCGATCGATGCTTGCAAATGCCATGTCCGAATACACCAAAGCACTGACGGCAGTTTGAGGGTTAATTTTCTTGACTGGTAAGGGCGGTCGGCGTCTAATTATTAACTGCCTGCCCGTTCGGCCCTCGTTTTAGGTTCCACGGTATCTTAGAAATGGCAACAGACCAATTCGACCTTGTTTTAACTTAACAGTTCCGGAAGGAGTTTACTCAAGATGAGATCGAAATTTCTCGCTCTGGTTCCCCTCCTCGCGATGGTTCTTGCGTTCCTGTTCGCGGTCCCAGCGTTCGCCCAGGACGGGAAACTGAAAATAAAAGTATCGCCCAAACAGGCGTATGTGTTTGTGGACGGCAACGCCACGCGGCCGGGCGGTCACACCGTTAAACTGCCCGCAGGCAAGCATTCCATCGGCATATACAATTACGGCTACACGCCGCAGACGCAGGACGTGGACATCACCGCAGGAAAAACCACGGATCTCAATGTGACACTGCAGAAAAACGGCGGTGACGTCTCCGGGCCGTTCGGCGACATCCAGTTGAAGGGCGACCGCAAGGCAGCCGTGTTGCTTAACGGCAAGACGCCGGCTTACTTTGTCGGCCATGTGGATGAATTCGATTGGAACTGGCTCTGGCATCAGCGTTTGCTAGTGAAGCCAGGCACGTACCAGATCGACGTGACACGCAACGGGCAGACAGTTTGGTCCGGGCCGGTGACGGTTGAAGCGGGAAAGCAGGTCACCGTTCAGCTGAACAGCGGAGGCAAGGAAAGCACGAAGAATTGGAAGCAAGGAAATACGCTGGGACCGCAGCCGAGGTTCAAAGCGGGATTCGCGAGTTCGACGGTGGCGATTGCGCCGGTTTCCGGAAACTTTTCCGCGTCGCCGACGCAGATCAATTGCGGCGACTCTTCGACGCTGACGTGGAGCTCGACCGACGCCGTGGATGTAAACATCAGCGAAGTTGGTCCGGTGCAGGCCAGCGGGACGCAAACCGTTTCGCCGAAGAAAACCACCACGTACGATTACACGGCGACGGGGCCCGGCGGCACGGTGAGCAACAGCCAAACCATCAACGTCAACATCCAGCCGACGGCGACGCTGACGCTCAATCCGACCGAAGTGCGGTACCACAAGATCGGCGACAAAGTGAAGGAAGACGGCACTTCGACGCTGAGCTGGACTTCTTCGAATGCCAGTTCCGTCAGCATCGATCCCATCGGTAACGTGCAGACGAACGGCAGCCAGCAGGTGACGGCGCAGCCGAAGCAGCAGAACGTCGGGCCAGTGGACGAGAATCAGACGTACACCATGACCGCGACGAACGTCTGCGGCGGAACAGCCACGCAGACCGCGAATCTGCACATCACCGGCTCGATCGAGCCAAAGCCGGTAGTCACACTCGAGAGCGTGTTCTTCCCGACGGCTTATCCGGTGAAGGAGCACGCCGATGTTGGGCTGGTCACTTCGCAACAGCAATCGCTCAATGAAGTGGCCACCACGTTCAAAAAATATCTCGACTACGACGACACGGCATCGCTCACCGTCGTCGGCCACGCGGACGTTCGCGGCTCGGCGCCGTACAACGAGGCGCTCAGTCAAAGGCGTGCGGATCGCGTGAAAGACTATCTCGTCTCTCAGGGCATTTCGGCCGATAAAGTCCAGACGCGCGCGGAAGGCAAGGAGCGCCAGCTGGAGAACGCCGAAGTGGCGCAACTGCAGGAGCAGGATCCTGCGAAGCCGGAGAAGTGGATGGTAAAGCGTGTCCGTAACACCTGGCTGGCGTACAACCGGCGCGTGGACATCATCCTGCAGCCAACCGGGCAGGAGTCAACGAAGTTCTATCCGAACGGCGCGTCAGATGCCAAGATTCTCTGGCAGTTGCCGAAGCCGAATCTCCGGGCCGTGCGCAAGGCGGATGGAGAAGCAGAACCAGCGCCCGCTCCGCGTCACCGCAGAACCAAGCCGCCGGTCCAGAAACCGCACGCTCAGGGGCAGCAGCCGGGGCAAGCGCAGCCGCAGCTTTAATACCGGAGCTGAGGCGAATAGCCTCGACTTCGAAAAAAGGCCTGCACCTAACCGGTGCAGGCCTTTTCGTTTTGCACGCACGCAAGTGCCCGTTAAATTGTGAAGTTGTTAAGCGGTCGCGGCGCGATATCCCGCCCGGGATGCTTTCTTCAGCGCTTCGACAGCTTCCGCCGACGACATCAGCGGGGTGGTTTTCACGCTCTTGCAAGCGCCGCCTGCGGCAAACGCAATGGCAATGGCCGAAGCGGCCACGTTGTCCGGCAGTTCGGCAATCAACACGGCATCGTATTCGCCGAAAGCGAACCACCCTTCCTTAATTTTCCCTCCGAGATTTTGGACGGCGGGACGCACCGCTTCAATGCGGTCCTGAGGATTTTTGATGAGCGCCTGCCAGGCTTCGGGATTGTAAGCGACCTGAATCAGATAGTTAGGCATTGTCTCCTCCTTGAGGCAAGGACTTCCAAAGTGGAACCGATTGGTGGCGATACTGGCACTCGCACCTACGAATGTCAATGGAAGCGGAGGAGAGATCAGCTGTGAAAGCCGTTTGTGGAACTGCGCCTTCGCGAAACGTTCGCCGCACTGGAATTTTGCCTTTCGGCATTCACGCTTCGAAGCTAGACTCTGCGTATGTATTCCGCCGCGGTGCTCGACCATTTCAAAAATCCGCGCAATGCCGGCGACTTGCCGAAGGCAACTGCAGTGGCCGAAGCGACAAATCCGGTGTGCGGAGACGTCTTGAGGCTGGCCGTGCGCGTGGAAAACAGGCAAATCACGGAAGCGCGATTCAAAGCGCAGGGATGCGTTACCGCTGTAGCTTGCGCTTCCCTTCTGACGGAAATGATCGCGGGTAAAACGCTTTCCGAAACTCGCGCGATCAATGCGCCGCAAATCTCTGACGCGCTCGGAGGGTTGCCGCAAGCAACATTCCATGGCGCGCAGCTTGCGGCCGACGCGCTGGCGCAGCTTCTCGCAAAATTACCGGGCTGAAATCCCACCGGCAATAAAATTTTTCGCGCACAAATAACCAAGCAAGAGAATTCGTCGCGCCAGGCACGAATTCGAGCGTGACCGTTATCACGTTGAACCGTGCCTGCTGTCACGGCTGCGAATTGCCGCCGGCTCTATGTATGACGCGTGGACAGCGACAGAAAGCAGATGGCAACCAGCCTTAAAGGCCCAAAGCCCGAAAGTGAGAGGCCAGCCCGCAGGCAACCACCAGCGAACGACCGCAGAGCCGTCCTGGGCCATGTGCATGAAGCTGCCGTTTTCACCGATCCGGCGGCGACTCTCGAAGCCCCTGAGTGGAGCGCCCGAATGTCCGACGCACCGGCCCTTTGAGGGCCGGAAATGCTTCGCGAGTCCCGCCGGTTCGAAAAAACTCCCCTGGGCCAAAGCGGGAAAATCGGGCGCAAAGGAGATGCAATATGAATGTGAATCTGATTCCGCAAGACCGTTTCTTCCAGGACCTTTTCGATTTCCGGCGGGACTTCGACCAGATCTTCAATCGCATCTTGTTCAATAAGCCGGCGCTTGCCGAGCAAGTTGTCAACGAGAAAGAGAATGATTTTCTGCCCGCCATCGAGACCTATCTCGATAAAGAGGAAAAGAAGTTCTTCTGCCGTGTCGCTCTTCCCGGTGTGGATCCCAAGAATGTGGAGATACACACGAAGGACAACCGGCTGACCATTAAGGGCGAGAGAAAACTCACCCGGACGGCCAAGGAACTCAATTTCTGGGATGAGGAAATTGTGTACGGCTCATTCGAGCGCACTCTGGAACTTCCCGAGGGCGTGCTTACCGATAAACTGACCGCCGAATATCAGAACGGGATGCTGGAAATCACGGCGCCCGTAGCCGCGGCAGCTATGCCACGCAAAGTGGAAATCAAATTCGCGCCGATGTCCAAGCAGATCGCGGCGTGAAAATTTCAGAGGGTGGGAATTGGCCCGGAGCTGCAATGGTTCCGGGCCAGTTTTTTTCTGAGGAATCGAACGCTTAGTACCAGCGAGAAGCTCAGGAGTGCCCGCGAACCGTGAGCACCGGGCATGGAGCGTGCGCCACGATGTTGTGCGCCGTAGCGCGATCCAGATGCGTTGCGGCGCCTAGCCGGCCGGCTGCACTGCGCACGCCGAGAACGATCAGATCCGCGCGCCAGTCGGTTGCCACATCGAGGATTTTCACGCGCGGGTCTCCGCGTTCGATTGCTATCTCCGGTTGAAACCATGCGGCTGCATTAACAGGAATCAAATTCTCCAGTTCCGCGCGCATCTGCCGCGTGGCCTCTTCGCTTTCTTTCGCGTGCGGATGTCCCTTGGTCTTGTTGTCTACATGAAGGAGCAGAAGCCGCGCTTGATTTTCCTGCGCGAGCGACAGAGCATGCGGCCACGCCGCCAAAGAGTGCATTGAAAAATCCGTAGCAAAAAGGATGCGGCGGAAACGCGCGTCATTGTGCGCCGTCGAGCGCACGCCCGGACCAATGGTCAGGACCGGCACCTCGGCGCGGCGGAAGATTTCCTCGGCCACGGAACCGAGAAGCAGTTTTTGCGCGCCGGTCCTGCCATGGGTGCCGAGCACGAGCAGATCAATGTAGTTAGAAGCAATGGCTTGCTCCAGCGGCGGCCAAACGGCGACGTCACGCTCGATGGCGATCTCGTGACGCAGCCCGGTAATCTGCGATTCGAGGCGCCTCATTTCCTCCTGGGCTCGCTCCTCCTCGGATTCGAGCGCGGCAACGGTGGATTCGGGTGTGAGATACGAGGCCGGCATGGGTAGCAGAACATGAAACGCATACAGTTTTGCGCCGTAAGCCCGGACAATTCCGACGGCGAACGGCAGGGCTGCCTCCGAGGGCTCTGAAAAATCCGTAAGCAGCAGGACGTTCCTGAAAACAATTCGCGCGCCTATCGCTTGAGTAGCCATTGTTTTTACCCCGGGTTCAGAATGCAGTCGGGCAAGCGATACTGCGGTGACACAAATCACGTCCGGTTGTGCGTGCAGTCACACGGCGCGAAAGTGAGCTCGAATGATGGGATAAATAAAGAGGAACAAACCCGATAGCCGCTCTTGACGGCGAAACGTATTACGCCGCTGAGAGCCCTAGTAGGTCAGCGACCAGCCTACAACCGTTAGCGCCAGCACCGCCAGCAGTGCGCATAAGCTGATGAGGCTCAGCGCTTTGCCGTGTCCGAGGAGTGAATCGCGGGTCTGCCTGTGCCCGCAAAGCAGCACGAGCACGAAACCAGCCGTGGCCCACGCCAATGCGGGAGGCATGCCCGAATATCGGCCGATCAGAGAAAGGAACTGGTAGGGAACCTGGCCAGCCGGAATCCACCACGGAATCATCGGGGTGATTGCCGTCGCGACCACAAGCGTAAGCAGTTTCCGCGTCACCCACCGTTTAATCTTTGGACGCGTGCCCTTCAGCTTGGCTCGCCGCCAGATGAAGTAATCCCAGGCAAACAATCCGGCGATGATGGGGAGCCATCCGTAAAGCGCGATTTTGTGATCGAGCCAGAGCCATCCGCGAAAGAGGCCTCCGCCGCGATGCGCAGAAACCATGCGCGGCAGCACCAGCCCTCCCACCGCGGAATTGCAAGCTACCGCCGCCAGAAGCGTCACCAGGCTCATCAACTGGAACCACTGCCGCGTGGGCACATGTCCGCAACCTGCGCAGACGCGGTGTTTGGGCTCGAATTCCTCGCCGCAGTGCTCGCAGAAAAAGCTCTCGTTCAGCGATGCGGTCGCCGAAGCCATACACTACAAGCTTAGTTCACTGCCTACCGCGAAACTACTGTACAGGAGTGCAGATTCGGCACAGGTAGGACAGATTGAACGATGAAAGGCCGTGGACGCGGAATGCCCGACGCTGCATGCAATTGAATTTGAGGCACTTACATACTGGACGATGGACCAAGCCAGACTTCCGGCCAAGCCCACCGCCCATATTACCAGCTGCTGGCTAGCGCCCTGGTTAGCCGGATTATGCGACCAGGCTCTCCAGCGCTGCGCGGTTCGAGATGAACAGCGTCGAGCCCTTCAGAATCACCAGTTGCTTGTGCTTGAATTCGCTCAGCGTGCGCGTCACCGTCTCCCGCGTGCTCCCGATGCACTCGGCAATTTCTTCATGCGTAAGCGGCATTTTGAACCGGCTGGTTGCTTTCTGCTCTTCGCCGCCGGCCCATTCGAGCAACAGTCTCGCGAGCCTTTCTTCGGCAGAGGCGGAAAGGCCAACGGTCCGCAGTTGTTCGCACGCACCGTTATAATTCGCGCTCAACTGATTTAATGCCGCGAGCGCTGCTTCAGGATGCTGCGCGATGAATTTCAGAAAATCCGCCCGGCGCACGAAGGATATTTGCGAAGGCCGCAGCGTTTCGGCGGTCACTTTGTACGGCTTACCCGAGAGAACTGCCACCAGTCCGAGAATTTCCCCGGCTTTTGCAATTCGTGTAATCAGCATCTTGCCTTCGCTCGAACTGATGGTGAGCTTCACTTCGCCCTGGCATATCACGAACACGCCGCGGCAATCCTGTTTTTCCATGAAGAGTATCGAGCCCTCCGGATAAGCGGCATTCGTCTTGATGGCGTCGAATTCCTTGATCGCTTTCGGCGTCAAATTGCAGAAGAAATCCGTGCTGCGCGTTTTGCAGGCCTGGCAGCTTTCGCTGATGTCAAACCCGTAAGGTCCTTGCATGTTTCCCTCCCGGCGAACCGGCTGATGTAGCTTTTCGCGGTAACCCAGCAATGGTCTTTATGGCACGCGGAGAACCAAAGCGGCGGCATCTCAGGCTTGAAACTATCCTGCTTAGAACACAGGTGTTAGGCGGATCACGTTCGAGGGTGAGCCAAATCACACAACAGAGTGACGAAGCTCACTGGCGATATATCGTCATCTGACTAAATGTAGTCTTCCCTTTTGATGTCGAGCTTTTTCATTTTGGAATTCAACGTGGTGCGTTTGAGGCCCAGACGAGCCGCTGCGCCGTTCGTGCCGGCAATCACCCCTTTGCTCTCCCGCAGCACGCGGAGAATGTGTTCCCGCTCCGTGGCTTCCAAGGTCCCATCCGCTGGCGGCGGTGGCAACTCCGCGGTAAGCCGCTCCAGTTCGCCCAGAGGCGCGCGCAGCGCCGGACCGCTCGAAAGAATCACCGCGCGCTCGATGAAGTTCTCGAGTTCCCGGATATTTCCCGGCCAGTCCCATTTCTCGAGCGCGCGCAGCGCGTCAGACGGAATCGCTTCGATGCACTTGTTCATGCGCCGCGCGTGCTTCTCCACGAAATGGCGCGCCAGCACTGGGATGTCTTCCCGCCGTTCGCGCAAAGCCGGAATGGTGATGGGAAAAACCTTCAGCCGGTAGTACAGATCGCTGCGGAACTGCCGCTCCGCGACCATCTGCTCGAGATTGCGATTGGTCGCCGCAACCAGCCGCGCGTCCGAAGGAATGGTGCGCGTTCCTCCGAGCCGCTCGAATTCTTTTTCCTGCAGCGCGCGCAGAATTTTCGGCTGGAGTTCCAGCGGCAGATCGCCGATTTCGTCGAGAAAGAGCGTGCCCTGATGCGCGAGTTCGAGCCGCCCGATTTTCTGCGCGATGGCGCCGGTGAACGCTCCTTTTTCGTGGCCGAAGAGTTCGCTTTCGAGCAACCCCGTGGGAATCGCGGCGCAGTTCAGCTTCACCAGCGTTTGCCCGCGGCGCGAACTCAATTGGTGAATGGCGCGGGCCACCAGGTCTTTGCCCGTGCCCGTCTCTCCCAAAATGAGCACGGTCACATCCGTCGCCGCCACCACCTCCACTTGTTTGAGGACGCGCTTCAAACCGGCGCTCTCGCCGATAATCTCTTTGAAGCTGTGATCCAGCCGGAGCTCTTCCTGCAGATACTGCTTTTCGCGCTCCTTCCGTTCGAGCGCCTCCTTGGCGCGCACTTTTTCGGAAATATCGCGAATCACGCTGAGCACCATTCTTCCGCCGGCCAGTTCGACCGGACTCAGCATAATGTCAGCCGGAAACTCGCTCCCGTCTTTTCGCCGCCCAAAGAGTTCGAGTCCCGCGCCCATCGGCCGCGTTCGCGACTTTTCGGAATACTCGGCGCGCCGCTGTGGATGCGACTGCCGGAAGCGCTCCGGCACCAGAATTTCGACCGGCTGGCCGATGAGTTCGCCGCGCGAATAGCCGAAAAATTTCTCCACTTGACCGTTGAGTTCGGTAATTGTTCCGCTTTTGTCGCTCAGGACAATCGCATCGGGCGACGATTCGAAAAGCGAGCGAAACCGCTTCTCGCTCTCGCGCAGTTCCTCTTCCACGCGCCGCCGCTCGGTAAAATCCCGCGTGACCTTCGCAAACCCCTCCAAGGCGCCATCTTTCCCGCGAATCGCCGTAATAATGGCGTTGGCCCAAAAACGCGAACCGTCCTTGCGTACGCGCCAGCCTTCGTCCTCAGAACGCCCCGTTTCCGCTGCTTTCTTTAATTGTTCGGCGGGAATTCCGCGGTCAATGTCTTCCGGCGTGTAGAATCGCGAGAAATCCTGGCCGATGATTTCTTCGGCCGAGTAGCCTTTGATGCGCTCTGCCCCGCTATTCCATGTGACCACGCGCCCGAGCGGATCCAGCATGAAAATCGCGTAGTCCTTCGCCGCAGCCAGAAGCGCGCGGAAACGCTCCTCAAGGAATTGCCTGCTCTGAAACGGGCTGTCCTGAATAGCGGTGGCCTCGGGCAAACTCCACCTCAATTCAAATTTCTTCAGTTGATCTGCTGCCTGCCATAATAATCAGGTCATTCGCGCGCGGCAAGCACAGTTGCACTGAGATGGGATTTTGAAGTACTACGCGAGAAGTGGCACTTCACGAGGCGAATCGGCGTTCAAACAGGAATGCGAGGCACACGACGGCCAGCACGACGGGCCAGAGCACGTGCGCACCGAATTTCCAGACCCCGCGCTTCTCAAGCGCGATAGCCACCGCGACAAACAGAAAAAATGGCGCCGTAATGACGCAGTGAAAAGTGCGGTTGCGCGCGAGATTCACCACGCAGGCAAGGCCCATCGCCGCGAAAACGATCGCCAGTTCATACCTCTGTGCATGCAGCCAGATCGCCAGTCCCAAGCCGACGCCATACAAAATCGCAAAGACCGCGCCCCAGTAGCACAGCGCGCTTCCTGACGTGCAGCAATATCCTTTCGTTTGCATTGCCGTCATAACTCACCTGCCCGAGGCAAAAGTCCCGCGCTTTGCGACGACTCTACATCGCCGGCTCAGGGATTCCATGCCATTCAGTCTTGGTTCACCGTTCCGGCAGCGGACAATACTGTCCGTGCGAGAAGCCTTCGGCCTCGATTGCGAAAGTGCGATTGAATCGCGACTGAAAATTCTCCCAGGCGATGGCCCCGTTCAATTCGACTAACTGCCGTTCGGAAAGCTCGCGGCGCAGGTCGGCAAACAGCTCATCGGAAACATTCGCCGGAGTGCGCGCGAGAGCAACGGCCAATCGCAAAACATTCTTCTCCGTTTCACTGAAATTCGCGCTCGCTTCGAAAGTGGCCATATCGCGCAGCTGCTCTTCGGTAAGATTTTCGTCTTTTCTGCCTACGGCAGAATGAATGTCAATTCAAAACGGGCAGCCAATGAGCATGGCGGTCTTCAGCATAGCCAGCCGCTTCAGTTTGGAAGGTAGCTCGCCCTTGCGATGCATGAGCATGTTCATTCGCACATGCTGGCGCAGAAGGCGCGGATAATAAGCGAGAATCTTCATTCCCGCGGGCACGTGGCCCAGGTTGCGTTTGGCGAACCAATAAATAATCCGCGCGCTCCACGACGCCCGCTTCGCTTCCAGTCCTGACATTCGAGCCATTCGCTCTCCTTCGCCGCATGCGTGCGCAGCACGGTCCACGTGCAGCGTGAAGCTGTTTTCGCCGCCCTCTCTATTTTAGATTCGCGATTCGCTGGAGAGACTCAGGATCGTTTAAATTCAGAACCACGCCTTCTTCTTCCACCGGAATTTCCAGCACGTCTGCGGCATGTGCGCGCACCACCGCCCGCGCGCCGATCTCTTCAGACGCTTCCAGCAATTCCGCGTACAGCGTGGCCGGAAAAATCACGGGATGTCCGCGTCTTCCATTGAACGTGGGCACCACAATCTTATTTTTATCGGGCGTAAATTCTTCCATCAGCCGCGCCACCAATTCCGCCGAAATCAGCGGATGGTCTACCAGACATACCAGCATTCCGTCTGTAGCGCCCGCCGGCAAACTGCGAATCGCCGCTTGCAACGACGAAAGCTGGCCGCGCTGCCAATTTTCATTCACCACAAGTTCATCCGCATCCAGCTTCGCCGACGCGCGGATCTCCTCCGCGTGCGCGCCGACCACCACGCGCAAGATTCCAGCGCGCTGATGCTGCATCACGTCGATCAGATGGCAAAGAAATGTTTTGGGATTTTTCGGCGTCGTTGCCGACGCAGCGTTCGCAGCGGCGGCTTCGTGGCGCGCTTTGTGCGACGCAGGAAAAACGTGTTCAGGAAATGGAATCAGCGCTTTCGGCCGGCCCATGCGCCGCGATTCGCCCGCCGCTAATATCACCACGGCCAGCATCCGCTTACTCGTGTTTCAGTGCGGGAACTTCGTCGAGGTGAACCATCTTGTGCGCCGCGCCGGACTGCGCATTCCGGCGTATCGCAATCAACTCCGCTGTGACGCTCACGGCAATTTCTTCTGGCGTGAGCGCGCCAATTTCCAGTCCTACCGGCGCATGCACGCGCGAGAATTTCTCCATCGGGATGCCCATCTTTTCGAGCGCTTTGTACACGGAAATCACTTTGCGCTTGCTGCCGATCATTCCGATGTAACGCGCCTCCGTGCCGACAGCCCATTCCAGCACGCGCATGTCGTCTTTGTGCCCGCGCGTGACGATGACCAGATACGCCGACGCATTTGGCTTCAGCTTCGCGAACGCTTCTTCGTACGACGTCAGCACTTCCTCTGCCATCGGGAAGCGCTCCGCGTTCGCAAAACTCGCGCGGTCGTCAATCACCGCCACGGAAAATCCGGCGAGATGCGCCACGCGCCCGAGCGCCGTCGAAATGTGCCCGCCGCCGAAAAGATACAATCGTGGCTGCGGCAGAATCGGCTCCACGAATATCTCCAGCGTCCCGCCGCAAATCAAGCCCGCATCGTACGCCGCCTCATTATTCAAGCTGAACGTCATCTTGCGCGGCATCTCTTCGCGAATCACTTCCTTCGCCGCGGCCCACACATCCGCCTCGACGCATCCGCCGCCCACCGTGCCGGCAATCGAGCCATCCTCGCGCACCAGCATCCGCGAACTCTCATAGCTCGGAATCGAGCCGTTGGTGTGCACAATGGTGGCCAGCGCCCCGCGCTGCCCCGCGCGCCTCATCCGCACGATTTCTTCGAACAGGTCCATTCGTCTTCCGGTTCCTTCAGGTTAAGCCGCACTCCTTGCAGTGTCAATCACCCGCCGGCTGAAGTAAACTTTCGACGCGCGCCTCCAATGTCCGCGAAGCTAAAACTCGGCGAAAATCACCGCCGCGTCGTCTCCGTCCTCTTGCGCGGCGTAGAACGCGCCTGCGACGAAATTGAAGCCGCACTTGCCGATTCCGACGGCCTGCTCCATCGCGTGAGCGCCGACCTTACCGTCAACCAGCAGAGCTCCTTGCGCCAAATGGCCAAGCGCGTTCGCTCCGAACTTGCGCGCATCACTTCGCAAATCGAATTGGATGTCTCTGTCCACTCGCAACGCCGAAGAATTCTCGCCCTGCTCTCCTCCAGTATCGTCAATCTCGAAGAATCCACTCCGGCGAAACTTGGCGGTTACGGCGATCTTTCCCCCGAAGCCGAATCGCGCCTCGAAACCGAATTCGCCCGCCTGCTTGCGCTGCTGAACGAAATGGAGTCCGCGCTCGAACGCGATTAGGATGCTATTTTCCGGCGGTCGTCTCGCGTTTCCCTACAGTAAAAACGGTATGGTTATCCGCGTACACCCACGTACGATATTAACCTTGGGCTGGCACGCCCTGGATAGCACAGCCTGCGTTCAGCTTCAGTGCTTACATTACTAAGGGGCCTGAAACAGAG
This sequence comes from Candidatus Acidiferrales bacterium, assembly GCA_036796475.1. GTDB lineage: Bacteria > Acidobacteriota > Terriglobia > Acidiferrales > UBA7541 > DAHUXN01. The sequence continues at coordinate 15,558 of DAIRCW010000029.1, forward strand.
GTGCACTCCATCGAGCAACCGCATGGCTGGCTTTTGTCCTCCCATTTATTAGAAACATCCGGCAGTCGTCTGCGCATTGCGAGTTTTCCCCAGGAGTCCGCCGTGCTTGTGCAGCAGCAGAAGCAACATCTCTACGGGTTTCGAGGATCATGGACTCTCAATTTTCCAATCTGACCGGGCCGGCTGCCCGCGCCAAAGCTCCGGAAAGCGGTGCCGATTTGCAGGCCGTCATCGACGCGCTTATGGCAATCCGCGCTCCTCACAAAAGTCCTCGGCCGAATCAAACCGCCGCCGGCGATGGCCAGGCCGGCGAGGCTCTCCCTCCGATCGCGGATCGTTATAACGTTCTCGTCGAGCAGATTCCTGCTGTCATTTTCATGATCCTGCTCGATGGCAGCATGAGCGAGACCTACGTCAGCCCGCAGCTTGAGCAAATCCTCGGCTTTTCGGGCAAATGGGTCGAGGATCCCATCCGCTGGTATCACCAAATTCATCCGGATGATCGCGCGCGGTGGAGTAAGGACGCCGCCGAACTCCTGCTCACGGGCAAACCCCTCAATTCCGGATATCGCGTTCTCGCGCGCGACGGACATGTGGTCTGGTTCCATTGCGAGGCCCGCCAGGTGAATCGCGAAGATGGCCAACCGTGGTTCATACACGGCGTCGCCATTGATGTGAGCGATCTCAAGCGCACGGAAGTCGCTTTGCTGGCAGAAACCGCCGAACGCGAGCGCCTCGAGGAACTGGAAATCGCGCGCCAGTTAGAGATCGGCCAGCAAGCGGAATCGCGCCTCGCGGCCATCGTGGAGTCCTCCGACGACGCCATCGTCAGCAAAAATATCAACGGCATCATCAGCAGTTGGAACAAGAGCGCGGAACTGATGTTCGGCTATACCGCCGCCGAAGCCATCGGCAAGCACATTACGCTCATCGTTCCGTCCGATCGCCTCGACGAAGAGGCTTCCATCCTCGAAAGGCTCCGCCGGGGCGAGCGGATTGAGCACTTCGAGACCGTGCGCCTCCGCAAAGACGGCGTGCGGCTGAATGTTTCTATTTCGATCTCTCCGCTCCGAAATGCCTCCGGCGCCATCATCGGCGCCGCGAAAGTGGCGCGCGACATTACCCAGCGCAAGCGCAACGAAGAAGCTCTGCGTCAGAGCGAAGAAAAATACCGCCGCCTTGCCGAAACGCTCGAATCGCAGGTTCTTGAGCGTACCCGCCAGTTAGAAGAACGCAACAAGGAAGTCCTCAGGCAATCGGACGAGCTTCGCACGCTTTCCTTCCAGCTTTTGAAAGCGCAGGACGACGAGCGTCGCCACCTCGCCCGCGAACTCCACGACAGCGCCGGCCAAACCCTCGCCATCCTCGGAATGAGCCTGGATCAAATCGTTCGGCAGGTGCAGGCGGAAAACCCCTCGTTAACAAAGCACGCCGAGGAAACCCTCGAGTTGGTTAAGCAGCTGAATCAGGAAGTCCGCACCGCTTCCTATCTCTTGCATCCGCCGCTTCTCGACGAAACCGGCATTGCCGCCGCCCTCAGTTGGTATATCGAAGGGCTGCAAAAGCGCACCGGCCTGGCCATTCGTCTCGACGTTCCTAAAACTTTTGGCCGTTTGCCTGCGGAAATGGAACTCCTCGTTTTTCGTTTTGTCCAGGAATGCCTCACCAACGTGCATCGGCATTCCGGAAGCAAGACTGCCGCTATCCGTGTCGCTCGCACCGCAGCCGAAGTCTTCGTCGAAGTGGAGGACCAAGGCAAAGGCATACCGCCGGAAAAAATTGCCGTGATTCAGTCGCAGGGTTCAGGCGTGGGAATTCGCGGCATGCGGGAACGCCTTCGCCATTTTCAAGGCGAGCTCAGGATCGAATCGCAATCTTCCGGCACGCGCATTTCAGCGACAATTCCACTGCCGAAAGAAACCGGCCCTCATCCATAAATCTGCAAATACGGCCCGCGTTGCAGCTGGTATATGATTCCAGTCAAAAATGCGAATTCTCGTTGCCGATGATAACGGGCTTGTCCGCCGCGGCTTAGTCGAAGCGCTGTCCGGCGAAGATAAGTGGCAAATCTGTGGGCAAGCTTGCAGCGGCCTCGAAGCGGTCCGCATGGCTCGCGAACTGCTCCCGGATTTGGTTCTCCTCGATGTCAGTATGCCCGGAATGAGCGGACTCGAAGCCGCTCGGCTCATTCGCGAGGCGCTGCCCCACGCCGGCATTCTCATCATCAGCCATCACGATTGCACTCATCTTCGGCCCGTCGCCCTCGCCGCCGGAGCGAATGGCTGCATCGAAAAAACGCGCATCGCCTTCGACTTATTCGCAGCGATTGCCGAAATCGAGCGCTCTCCCCGCGAACCCGAAACCCCCTCCGCCCATCCCTGATGTCTTATCAGGTGTGCCTTTTTGGGGTGCGGCTTGTGTGGCACAGGCTCTCAGCCTGTGCGCTTTTTGGGAATTTCCCGCTCTCCCACAAACTCCGCCGGTTACTGTTGGCTTCCCGGCTGGCATCCCGTTCAATTTAATGTAGACTTCTGCATCCTCATTCGGGAGCGCTGCACATGAAAGCCGTCATCTTCAATCATCACGGCGGGCCGGACGTCCTGCAATACACCGACGCACCCGAGCCCACTCCGCGCGCCGACGAAGTTCTTGTCCGCGTCCGCGCCTGTGCCCTCAATCATCTCGACCTCTGGATCCGCAAAGGCATCCCGGGAATTCAAATCCCCATGCCGCACATCAACGGCAGCGACATCTCCGGCGAAATCGCCGCCACCGGCGAACTCGTCAGTCATCTTCGCGTCGGTGACAAGGTCGTTCTTGCGCCCGGCGTTTCCTGCGGACATTGCCACGCCTGCCTCGCCGGAAACGACAATCTCTGCCGCGAATACACGCTGCTCGGCTACCTTCGCAACGGCGGCTACGCAGAATACGTCGCCGCTCCCGCGCGCAACGCGTTTCCGCTCCCCGGCGATCTTTCCTTCGAAGAAGCCGCCGCCGTCCCGCTGGTGTTTCTCACCGCGTGGCACATGCTTGTGGTGCGCGCCGAAATTCAGCCGTCCGACGAAATCCTCATCCTCGGCGGAGGCAGCGGCGTGGGCAGCGCCGCGATTCAAATCGCCAAAGTTTTCAACGCGCGCATCATTGCCACCGTCGGCAGCGAAGAAAAACTCGCCAAAACAAAATCGCTCGGCGCTGACCACGTTGTTCTGCACAGCAAGCCCAACTGGCAATCCGAAGTGCGCAACTTAACGTATCGCCGCCGCGGCGTGGACATCGTCTTCGAGCACGTCGGCACCGCCACTTGGGACCAGTCCCTCGCCTGCCTTGCCACCAATGGCCGTCTGGTTACCTGCGGCGCCACCACCGGCTACGACGCGAAAATTGATCTCCGTTTTCTTTTCAGCCGCCACCAGTCCATTTTCGGCTCCTACATGGGAGGCAAATCCGAACTTTTCCCTGTCCTCGATCTCGTCGCCCGCAAAATCGTCCATCCCGTTCTCGACAAAATTTTCCCTTTAGCCGAAGCCCGCGCCGCCCACGAACGCCTCGAACACCGCGCCCAATTCGGCAAAGTCGTTTTGAAAATCAACTGAACCCCGCGCTCCTGTTCAGTTCGCCACGGCGGCATGGCTCGCCAAATCAATCGTCACCACGTCCGCGCGCGCCTGCGCCAGGCTCGCATTCCCCACTTGATAGAATCCGATCTGCAACCGTTCCTTATCCACAGTAATTCGCAAATACCCATAATTCGTATCGTCGTAATGCTTCAGCACCAGCTTTTTCGCCTGTACCGCGGGCTGCTTTGCTTCCATATAGCTCACGTCCACGCCAAAATGCGGCTCTTGCGCCGGCTGCCCTTTGCCGCTCTTCACCATTTTGTTGACGTTGTGCCCTCCATCTCCGCAAATGATGAACGGCACCTCGAAATCCTTCGTTCCAAATCGCACCGTGCGCGCAAATCGCTGGTAGTTGTGCGCATGCCCGGAGAGCACCGCGTGCGGATAGACACCCTGCGCTTTGCAAATCGTGTCAATCTCGCGCAGCATGTTCGGACTCCCTCCGTGATTCCCTCCCGACGTGCCCGATTTCGGCGGCGGCGCGTAGCTGAACGGCGGATGATGCATGGCCAAAATCACCGCGCCCGCATATTTTTCCTTTTTGATTCGTCCCAGCTGCGCTGTCAGAAAATCGAGCTGCACATCGGGCACGCCCTGCCATTTCCCGCCTTCGCTGGAAATCACGCCGGGATCCTCCAGCGCGTTACTGAAAAGCCCGATGATGCGCACAAACGGCGCGTCCAGCGCGAAGTACACGCCCGGCTGCGTCATCGCCGTGCGATGCAGCGAAGCCGCCTCCTGTGTAATCTCCGGCTGCTGCGCGCAGAAGTTGCGCTTGAAAATCGTCAGCGGCGTGGCCGTCGCCGGCGTATTCGGAATCACAAACGAATCGTGATTCCCGGGAATGGCAAACACCGGCGCGGGATAATTGCGATAGGGTTCGTAGAATTGATCGTAGTAATACTTCGATTCCCCGAAATCGTAAACCACGTCGCCCAAGTGAAAGAAAAACGCCGGCCGGTTGGCCTCATCCGACGTCCGGCAGTCGCTCGTCACCTGATCCGCCACGCGCACTTCGTTTCCATACTTCCCCGCATTCGACGCGCCGGTGTCGCCCGCGGAATGAAAAACAATCTTCCCCGCGGATTTGATGTTCCGCACAATCCCGCTGCCCTGCGAACCGAGCGCGCTCTCCAGCGCATACAGCGCATCATGCTGCACGGGAGACGCGTCGAATCCCACCACATCTTTTTTAAGCAAATTTTGAATCTCTTTGTACTGCTGCGTGTCCGACGGATGTTTGGTCTTGAAGCGCGTCTGGTCCGGCGAGGCATCCTGCTCGCTGAAAATCGGCTGCGGCAATGGCGTTGTTATATTCCTTGGCATGTCCTGCTCCTTTCTTCGGCGCTTTTCGGCAGTGTGCGGCAATCTTCGGGGTTATATGGCCGGTGAGTTTACGAAGTCGCTAACGTCCGCGCAAGCATTTTCTTGTGTGCCTAAGATTCCTCCATTGCTCACACTCGTTTGCAAACGTGAATGCATCGTGCGAAAATAATGTTTCGCACAGGAGATTCGCTGATGGCCGTGCAACTGGCAAAAGGCGTCACCCTCGAAACGCCCGAAGAAGCCACTAATTTCCTCAAGAAAGAGGGCATCCTCTTCGCGCAGCTCGACCGCCTCGTCAACTGGGCTCGCCGCAGCTCGATTTGGCCCATGTCCTTCGGTCTCGCTTGCTGCGCCATCGAGATGATGTGCTTCGCCGCTTCGCGTTTCGACGTCGCCCGCTTCGGCGCTGAAGTTTTCCGCGGCTCCCCGCGCCAGTCCGACC
>DAIRCW010000030.1:0-20529 GCA_036796475.1 Candidatus Acidiferrales bacterium
AGCCGCAACGTCCTCAATACGTTTGTCTCCTGGGACGCGCAGGTGCTTCACGATTTGCACGAGTCCGTACCCTATCTTTACGACAACACTGCCGGCGACGGCCCGTTCAACGCATGGGTGGATCCCATCCTGACCAACGAATGGGAAATCCTTGGCTGGCGCAACGTGCAGGACATGACCAAGTTCGGCATGCCCGGCGTTTTCACCCACGGCGAATTCGACACCTGGTCTCCCGGCTATCTGATGTTTTTCGCCGCCATGCACAATGGCATCAGCCGCCTTTACGAGACTTTCGGCAATGGCGGCGCGGATACCGAGCAGCGCACACTCGAGCCCAGCGAATATTCGCGCATGTGGTGGCGCCAGAATCCTCCGCTTCCTACCGTGCTCTGGTCTCAGCGCGACAACAACAATTACGAAGAGACCGGCCTGCTCACTTCGCTGCACTTTTTCTCCGACAATCGCGAAATGTTCCTGAAGAATTTCTACCTGAAGTCCAAGCGCTCGGTAATGAAGCCGGAGGAAGAAGGGCCGGCCGCCTATGTATTGCCTGCGAATGACCCGCGCCTTGAATCGCAGTCCGAACTCTTGAAAGTTCTGCAGCTCCAGCACTGCGAAATTTCGCGCGCCACTTCGGAATTTTCCGTCAACGTTCCGGTGAACGCGAAGAGCGGCCACTCGCACGCTGAATCCAAATCCGAGCGCGCTAGCTCCGAAGAAGCCGCGAAAACCACCACCATGAATTTCCCCGCGGGCAGCTACATCATTCGCATGGACCAGCCCTATTCGCGCATCGCTGACGCGCTCCTCGATTACCAATATTGGAGTCCCGACGATCCGCAGAAAACTCCCTATGACGATACTGGCTGGACGTTTGGCGAACTTTTCAACGTGAAAGTTGTTCGCGTCACCGAGAATAAAATTCTGAGCGTGCCGATGGAGCGCGTCAGCGATGTCGCCGCGCCCGTGCGCGTCTCCGGCACCGGTCCTGTTTTCGCCATCAACGACAATGGCGACACTTCGCTCGCCACTCTGCGCTACAAATTGAAAGAAGCGCAGATGGAGGCCGCCGAAGAACCTTTCACCGCCGACGGCAAGCATTTCGACCGCGGCACATTTTTGATTCGCAACGTCAGCGCCTCGGATTTGCGGAGCGCCGTTTCCGGCCTCGGCCTAGACGCTGTCGCCATTTCCGCCGCGCCCAGCGTGAAAACGCATCCGGTGCGTGCCGCGCGCGTCGCTATTTTGCACACCTGGCTCAGCACGCAAACGGAAGGCTGGTGGCGCCAGGCGCTCGACGTGATGCATATTCCGTACGACTACATCAGCACGCAAACTGTCGCGAAAGAATCCGATCTGAATTCGAAGTACGACGTGATTTTGTTTCCGCCGATCGGCCGCTTCGTCAGCCCGGATCTGCTTATCAATGGCATGCCCACCGATTGGGGCAATCCGCTGCCCTGGGAAAAAACTTCGCTGACGCCGAATCTCGGACGGCTCGATTCCACGCCGGACATGCGTCCTGAGCTCGGGTGGCAGGGCGTCGCGCACTTGCAGGAATTCGTGAGCAAAGGCGGCGTGCTCGTCACCGTGATGGACACCGCCAATCTCGCCATTTCTCTCGGACTCACGCACGGCGTTTCCACGGCGCGTTCTCCCAAGGAACGCATCATCGGCAGCGTGGTGCGCGCCGAAGTTGTCGATCCCGCGAGTCCCATCGCTTACGGCTACGGCAAAGAGCTTTCTGTGTACTGCTTCAATTGCCCGGCGTTCGACGTGAGCAACACGCTCGGCGGACGCGGCTTCCGCCGCCTCGGTCCGCAAATTAATGGACGCGCCACCGGCCGCGGCACGCTCACCGATCCTGATTTTGTCGTTGGACGCAAAAACGAAGCGCCGCCCGCGGAGCCAAACGTCGAGCCGTGGGAAGCCGAGCCGGTCACTGCGGAGGAGCTTCGCAACACCACCGGAATCATTCCTCCGCAGTATCGTCCGCGGGTGATTTTCCGCTACGCCGGCGCGCATGACCTGCTGGTCTCGGGACTTGTCGAAGGCGGCGACTCCATTGCCGAGCAACCCGCTGTGGTGGACGTTCCCATGGAGCAGGGCCACGTCGTGCTCTTCGGCAATAATCCCGTCTATCGCGGGGAAACCATCGGCAGCTATTCGCTGGTGCTCAACACTATACTGAACTTCGACAACCTCAACGCCGGCCGCAAATTGGACAAGCAGTAGCGGCGGCCTTCGGGCCGGCAGCTTTTTGCTTTTTGTAGCGCAGGGTCGCGCAGTTGCGACTCTGCGGTTTTCAAGCTTCCGGCTGCATTTTGTAGTTCGTGCTTTCGCTCAGCTATTCACAGCGAAGCGCAACCATGGGGTCCACTCGAGTGGCGCGGCGCGCGGGGAGGTAGCAAGCCAGCAGCGCGACGAAGGCCAAGAGCAGCGTCACCGCAACAAACGTGAGGGGGTCGCGGGCGCTGACGCCAAAGAGAAGGCTGGACATCAGTCGTCCCAAGAGCAGCGAAAGGAGTACGCCAAGCGCAAGGCCGATCCCCGCGAGCCACATTCCCTGCCGCAGGATCATGCGCAGAACGTCAGTTTGCTGCGCGCCCAGCGCCATGCGCACGCCAATCTCATGCGTGCGCTGCCGCGTGTTGTACGAAATCAAGCCATAAATCCCAATCGCAGCCAGCGCGAGAGCGAGAACGCCGAATGCGCCGACAAACGTCCCGGCCATGCGCTGCACAAAAGTGGCGGCCCTTGTGCGTGCCTCAAGCGTGGAGACGTCGTTCACCGGCAAATCTGGATTCAATTCGCGAAGGGCGCCCTCTGCGGCAGACGCGACGGCTAGCGGAGCGCCGGTCGTGCGAACATGCAGGATTACATCAGACGAATAGAACTGGTACAGCGGTAGATAGATGAACGGCTGCGGCTTTTCGTTAAGATTGTAATACTTGCCGGTACGCACGATGGCGATGACCGTCGCCCAGCCGCTGCGAATCTTCATTCGATTGCCGACCGCCTCGCGGTTGCCCCAGTAGCGATTTGCGAGAGCGTCGTTGATGATGACAACTTTCTGCGATGACGCCGAATCAGACGCTGCAAAATCGCGCCCGCGAAGAATCGGAATTTGTAAGGTGCCAAAATACGCGGGACTCACAACGGCAACGCCGGCGTGCACAACTTCATGCGGACCCGCAACGTAACCTTCCGGCAGAAAAGCGTCGGTGCTGTCTTCGAACCCGAGAGGCGTCCAATTCGCGATGCAGGCAGACTGCACTCCCGGTAATGACCGCACCTTATCGAGCAACCGCTGATCAAACGTAATGCCACTGGCCTGCGAATAACCGCTGGAATACAGATCGTAGGTTTCCAACAGCACGTTTTTCGCGTTGAAGCCCGCGTCGAAGTTTTGCTCGGCGCGAAAGCTGCGGATAAAAAGCCCCGCGGAGACGAGCAGCAAAAGGCAGAGGGAAATTTGAGCCACGGCAAGCGAATGCGAAAGCCAGGCCTTGCGCCGTCCTCCGGCGATTCCGCCCGATTCATCCTTGAGGATGCTGACCGGGCTCAGCGCCGAGGAGCGCAGCGCGGGCAGAATACCGAAGAGGCAGCAGGTCAATACAGAAATGAGCAGCGTAGCCAACGCCACATTGCGGTCGACAGGCACAAACACGTACACAGGCAAGTTGCTCGAGGGCGCAAGATCCATGAATCTCCGCGCGGTCCAAAGGGTCACGATCAGCGCGAGCGCGCCGCCGGCCAGAGCCACGATGAGATTTTCCATGAGGAACTGACGAATCAGGCGGAAACGGCTGGCGCCGAGCGATAAGCGAACCGCAACTTCCTTTTGTCGCGAGATGCTGCGCGCCAAAACGAGATTGGCAATGTTCGCGCACGCGAGCAGCAGCACGACGCCGGCGAGAGCCATCAGAATGGGCAGAAGAACGGAAAAGAACGCATTGCCGCCATCTGGAGCGCGCCAAAGTGGATAGAGAGTAATTTGCGGCTTGCCTTTGTGTGAATCCGGGAAATCGTGCGCGATCTGCGCGAAGAGTGGGTTCAATTCTCCTTGCGCTTGCAGGCGGCTCACCCCGGGGCGCAAACGGCCATCCACAACAAGAAAACTTGTTCCGCGCTGGTCCAAGAGGTTGCTTCCATCTGCGGTCAATTCAGGCGACATGACCACGGGAATCCACAACTCTGTGCGCAGCCCGGAGAAACTTCCTTGAAAAACGGGCGGCGCAACGCCCACGATGGTGAACGGATGGGCGTCAATATTAACGGTCGTGTTGATGATGGACTGATCGCCCGCGAAATGCCCCTGCCACAAGCGGTAGCTGATCACCGCGACCGGTGCGCTATTCGCAGCAGATTCTTCGGAAGGCAGAAATCCGCGGCCCAGCACGGGACGTATGCCGAGAACATCGAAATAGCTCGCCGAGACAACTGTTGCCCAAACCCGAATCGGTTTGCCTTGCCCTGTTAGGCTCACTGGCCATAGCCCAAAAGCCGTCATGCCCGAAAAACTTTGCGAGCGGTCGCGCAGGTCCTTGAAGTCGAGACAGGAGAGCGCGTCAGCATCACCCGGACCATCGCTGGGGCCGCCTCGGACGATGGACACGACCTGGCTCGGGTGTTGCATCCCGGGTATCGGCGTTAGCAGCGTCGCATTGATCCAGCTGAAAACGGTGCTATTCGCACCAATGCCGAGCGCCAACGTCAATATTGCGATGATCGTGAAACCTGGCGACTTAAGAAGAATACGAAGGCCGTAGCGAACGTCCTGCCAGAGGGTGAACATGGGCGTCCTCCCGAGAGAATCAACCCATGCTAATGGCCGTCTTAACACCGCGCGGTAATGGGCGTCACCGGTGCGGGTGATGTGGGTCACGATGGTGGTTGTGTTTAACGGGTTGGCCTGTAACGACCTGTAACTCAAACTAGTGCTATTTCAACAGAAGTGGTTTCACTATTCTTTCGTCTCTGCCTTCGCTGGTGCGCTTGTGTTGCTCAGATGCGAGTAGTTCATGGCGGCATTTAGTAAGAGCATGAAGCTGCCCTCGGTGGTTTGGCGCCACATGGGATTGATGGCGAAGAGCAGGACGTGGCCGCGTCCCACGGGAACGTCAACGATGGCGGGAGTTTCCGCGAGCGCTGAGCCGCCGTCGAGCATGCCGCTGACCCACAGATTTTTTTCGTCCGCGAAACGCAGCACGACGTGAGGCCAGAGCGCTTGCGGCGGAACGAAAGCGCCGGCGAACTCGCGCAGGTCAGGCGGAACGTAAAGCTCCTGCTGCGCTTTGCTGCGATGCGGCTCGGGAGTTGGCGCGACATAAGGACGGCCCTGCGGGACATCGGGATCGGTGAGCGAACCGCGTCCGCTGGTGCGTGCGCGCATGGCTTCGCCGTCGTCGCCGCCACCGAAGCCGCCGCCTCCGCCAGTGAGCGAAACGCGGAACACAGGCGCCTGATTGAAATAGACCGGCACGGTGGAATCGTAGCCGTAGGTGATCGGGCTGTGTGGATCTTCGACCGTGGCGTTAAATACCGAGCCGCGTGCGTGCAATTGCGGCGTGGGAATTATCGAAACAGTGTCGGTGAGTCCCGTTTCGGTTGGAACGACCGACGATGAGCTGATAGTAATGAGCAGCCCGCCGGCTTGAGCGAATTGCTTCAGATTCGCGAGCCCGCTGAAACCGAAGCCGCCGCGAATGTCGGGAGTTTGATCGGGACCAAGGCCGAAGCTCGGCGTGAGCGCAGATTGTTCCCAGGGAATCGCGTCGCCGGAAGAACCGTCAGGCAACATGCGCTTGGGCACGCCATTGATCAGGCGCGCGAGGCTCGGGGTCGCCGGCGGAAGAATGATGACGTCGAATTTCGCGCGCAGGTCAGCAGTTTCGCGAATGGTCGCGTCCGAAATGTAAGTGTACGGAATTTTGTGCTCTTCGAGCGCAAGACGATACCAGCCCTCGGGCTGCGTGTTCATCCAGTTGTGAACGACAGCGATGCGCGGCGTATCGAGCGCATGGCGCTTCACGGAAATGTTCGTGGAGACAGAGCGAACCTCGAGGCCGAGGTCGCGCGCGGCGGAAGAAAGTTGATCGCGAAGATTCGATGCATTTCCGTCGGCGGGAATAATGAACGAACCGGCGCGGAAATTCTCGCCGCCGGCGGTGAAGGAATCATCGGCGGCAAAGATTTTTGCGTCCGCCAGACGAAAGCGGAGCGTTGCGAGCGCAGGTTCGGCGTTGGCGTTGATGATGAATGAAGTTCCGGCGCCATCGAGTTTGCCGGCGGGCTGCGCGGGGCCGTCGATGAGAGTCATCGGCGCTTTGAGAATGGATTGATCGGTGATGCGGACAGTCGAGACGTCCATGAGCGGCCCGAGCGTCCAGCCGGTGTCATCGTAAGGCGCGGGATCGTGAATCGAGTAATACTGCGTGTCGAGGAGCATGTCGGCTTCGCGGCTGTAGGGCTGGTCCATGCGAATGATGTAGCTGCCGGCGGGAATGGAGACTTTCTGCGCGGCAGGTTTCGCGTGAGCAGCCTTGTTTTCGTCAGACGATTTTTCATCCGGCGCAGCAGCGGATTTTTCCGCCGACGGTTTTTGATCCGCGAAGGGATCGGCGAAAGTTGCGGCGCTAACGGTTGTGGATGCGTTCAGTCGTGCGATTTCGATGCCCTGATTTTGCAGAAGCCGCGCGAGATGGGCGGCGAGAGCGGGACGTTTGCCGTCGTTGAGAATGGCGTAAGCGGCAGGGCCTTCGGTGGTGGCTTTCGAGACGGAGCGGCGGCTCATGTCGTAGAAGCGCGAGAGAAATTCCTCCGGTCGCTGGGCCATATAGCTGAGGCCGATGAGCAGCGCGCTCTGCTGCAGATTGATGTTGTCGCGAATAGACCATTTGATTTTGGACATGGGCGGATTTGGGCGAAACCACGTGATGCTCGTATCGGAAGGCGGAACGGTTTTGAGGGAAGTGTCCGCGCCCGGGCCACCAAAGGTTTCGTAAAAACGTCCGATGCCATTGTGGCCAGCTTCGGCAAACATCATGTAATTGGGCGCCCATCCGTCGTAGAAGCCGTGCGTCCAAACGCCGGGAACCCCGTAGGCGGTCATTTTCTGGACTTCGTTGTAGGCGAGCTCCTGCCATTCGCTGATGACGATGGGATCGAGCCACGCGTTGTACGGGCCAGTGCCGGTGGAAATATAAAGGAAGGGAATGGATTCGTGAAGGTCATGAAGAATTTGCGGATGGAACATAAAAAACGTTTTCATCTGAATTTTGGAAAGCGCGAGAGCCATAGCGATTCCGTCGCGATTGTTGTCATGAGCGACGTAATGCCCCCAATAGAGAAGGCTCGGCGAAGGTTTGCCGGGATTGGCTTTTTCCCAGTTGTAGAGATCGACTTCGCGGTCGCGGCCGTCCACTTCGAGAACCGGAGTGATGAGCACGATGACGTTTTTGCGAACCTGATCAATGAGCGGAGAGTCTTCGACGGCGAGACGGTAAGCGAGTTCCATCAGCATCTCGGGCGAACCGGTTTCGGGAGAGTGGATGGAGCCGGAGAGCCAGTAAAAAGGTTTGCCGGTCTTTTCGAGTTCGGCGGCCTCGTCAGGAGTGATTTTGCGCGGGTCGGCGAGCTTTGCGGTGATGTCGCGATAGTGCTCGAGCTGAGCGATGTTCTGCTCGTCGCTGACGGCGATGACCATGAAATTGCGGCCCTCTTCGCTTTTGCCCAGGTTGAAGATGTGGACGCGCGGAGAAGCTTTCGCGAGGGCGAGATAGTAGCGATGAATGTCGGCGACGTGTGTGAGTTTGTTTGGCGTGCCGATGGCATAGCCGAGAATTTTGTCGGGGGAAGGGACGGTGGTCGAAGAAGGAAGATGATCAACGAGCGGAGTGGAAAGGTAAGGCTCGGTTGTGTACTCGCGGATTTTCGCGGTGTAGTCGGCGTCGAGCGGCTGAGTGGAAATGGCTTTGGCGTTTGACGCAGACGATTTGGAGTGGAGCGAATGTTTCGCGCGCGCGGTGGGAACGGAAAAAGCTATGACGAGCAGGAGCAGGAACGTTGAAGTGGTGAAAGAAAAAAGACGATGAAAATGGCGGTTTGCGGCCATCAGTACACCCCCTTGTGAATTGAAGAGACGGATTATGCAACGTTCGCGTTACGGCGGGAAGAGAAATGAAGCGAAGGCAGGAGGTTTACTGAGCGGGGGGTTGCTTGGTGTCGTGAATGATTTTGGCGAGGGCAAGAAGCTTGGAACTCATGCGGAAGTTCGCGCGATTTACGGAATCAATGTTGATGAGGAAACGAACGTGATCGTGGTCGATGACGAACTGAATGTCGCCGCCTTGCTCGGCGAAATGCGAATCGTCGCCGACGCTGAGAACTTTTGATCCGTCGAGAGTGGATAGCACGTCTTTGAGCTGGTTCGTGCTGACGTTTGTTACAAAGGCAATGTAACAACCGGCCAGTCCTTTTAAATTTCCTGGCCTCCTGACGACGAAGCTGTGGCTTCCAATGGTTTTGCCGCGTACCGTATCGTCGAGCACAGAGCCAAAAGGATCTTTGCCATAGACGCACAGAACGATGGGATCTTTCTGGCTTTCAAAGTCGCTCGCCGGCCAGTCGACAAATTGGGCAAAATTGTAAAGAAACGCGGCTTTGACCTGATATTCCTGGGAAATGTCCGATTGCGCGCGAGCCACCGAAGGCGAAACAATTTGCCCGAGGAAAGCTAGCAGGCATGCAATCCTCAGACTTCGGCCGAATGCCCGTCTCGCGCGTCTACGCTGTGGATTACTATTCATTTTGGTCCAATTTCATCGAGCCGCTTCTAGTCCTATCGTTCTGCTCCTCAATTTTAGAAATGCCACGAGAATTTCGCGTAGAAGCCGCGTTTCACAAAGGAGCTGGCGCTGACTGCGGAAGGCGCAAATTCCAAGTGGCGAGGCTGGAGCAGGTTCTGCCCGACGAAACTCAGTTCGCCGCGCTCAAGCAAATTGAAACCAATGCGCGTGTCCACGCGCGTATAGCTTGGCACCGCATAAGATGGATTCAAATTCCCATAAAGCGCACCGACGTAATACATCATGGTGTCCAATTCGATATTCTTCCAGGGATTCATGTACGAGCGAAGGTTCACTTGATGTTGGGGACTCGTGGATTCCACATAAGCGACATTCGCGGGATTTCCCGAAAGGCTGTCATGGATGTTCATGTGCAGCCAACTGTATGAGCCCGCTAGCTTCCAGCGGCTGTTGACGTGCCATGAAGGGCCAAGCTCCACGCCATCGGTCGTTCCGTTCATCGCATTTGCGTTCACCAGGGGAATGGACAAATGCGGAGGAGAGGGGTTGGTCTCAATGAAAGGTAATTGCGGTTCGGTTGATGTGAGGTCTCCATAGCGATTGTGATGCGCGGAGATGTCAAAGCTAAAGACATCGTTCAACTGAGCCCGATATCCTGCCTGGAAGGAAAGAATGTGCTGATTCTCCAGCGCGGGATTGCCGTAGTACGTGACCACCGTGGGAAAACCGCCGATGCCGGGAAACGCCGTGAGCATGAAACGTGCGCTAATCTCTGCGCGTGACGGCGTGCGCACAGGCCGCGACACGGCGGCCCAGAGGGAGTGATGAGGCGTCGGAGTCCACAAAACGCGCGCATCGGGCTGTACGTTGAAGCCATTGTAGGGATCGTGTTCGAGACGGCTGCCGAGCGTAAGGCGCAAGCGATCCGGCACAAGCGAAATTTCATCCTGCAGAAATGAACTGAAGCGACTTACGCGGGAGCTCTCTGGGCTAAATGAGAGAGATAAGCTGCCCGGTATTCGGTCGAATTCAGCGCGGTAGCCTAAGCCCCAGAGAACGTTCTGGCGAGTCCCCACGGAAATGTGGTTTTGAAAATCGATGTCCACAGTGCGCCGGTGTTCCCGGATGATGAACTGATTGCGATCGGATTCGTCAAAATAGATTTGGAGACTCGTATCTGAACGGGCTGAAAATGTGTGATTCCATCGCGCGAGCAAGTTACCTCCGGGAGGTTCGTACCCAACATTGAAAAGCCCTGTTGTGATTGGCTGAAGGGAAGCGACGAAAGGAATGGTGTGATTTTCGTGGCCATCGATGATGTCTCCCTGAACGGTGAGGCGATCGCGACTCGAAAGGTCCCAGTCGCTCCGAAAGCCGAGGTGGGCTAAATGCCAGCCATCGGCAGCGCTGTGCCCCGAGACGGTGTCGAGCGCACCTTGATCGAAATACTTGGCGAACACGCGATAATAGCCTTTCGACCCTGCCTTGTCTCCGTACTGCGCGGTGGATGAGACGAGATTTTGATTGCCTGATTCGACGCTGAAGAACCCGCCCTGTGTGGCCTGCGCCTTTTTCGTGATGATGTTAATCACGCCATTTACGGCGTTCGAGCCCCACAGGGTTGCGCCCGGGCCGCGAATCACTTCGATGCGTTCGATATCCTCGAGCACGAGGTCCTGCGCATCCCAAACCACGCCGGAAAAAGAAGGCGAATAGACAATTCTTCCGTCGACGAGCACCAACATCTCGTTGGCATATTGATTGTTGAATCCGCGCGCGCTGATGGCCCAGGTACTTGCGTCAATTTGCGCGACGTCCATTCCTGGAACCATGCGGAAAAGTTCCGGCACGGAAGTGGCGCCGGAGCGGCGAATATCTTCCTGAGTGATGACGTATATAGCGGCAGCCGAGCGCGCCAGAGAGTCCTTCATTTTGGAGACGGAGGTGACCTCGACTTGCATCAGTTGCTCGATGTTCATCGAGGAGAGGTCGCGCTGATTTTGAGCAGGCGCCTGGGCGAAGGTTGGATTCGCAATCAGCAGGGCAAGAGCGAGTGAGATTCTGCTTTTCATTGAAATAGAGTCCTGTGTGAGATTCCGAGCGGTGCCGCGTTCACGCACGCGCGGGAGCCGCGCCCGGCTGAAAAAAGACAGCGCGGGCGGAGGCTGATACAGGCAAGACAACTTGCAGGCTAAACACCAAAGAGCGGGCCGCGGGCTAGTAGAAGTCGAGTGTAATGAGCAGTTTAAGAGTTACGATTGGGCGCAGAGCGCCGCCGAGTGCTCCGGCGTAGAGCAGCCGTATCATTGTGGAACTAGGACCAGCGTCTGCTCATTTGCAAGGAGCAGGAGAGCAAAAACGCGTGGACCGGCGGAAGGGCGGCGCTCGGAGGATGGGGTTGTTTTCGGACCACTAAGTGTCAAATCCGGTGATGGATTTTGGCCAGCGAAGAAGTTGCCGCAAGGGCGAAAAAAAGGCATAGAAGCCCCGTGGGAGTCAATTCGTAAGGTCAACTGTTAGCGGGAGTTATGGACGCGCGCGCACGGCAAAATACGTGCAAGTATGGATTGTCGAGTAGGTATTAGTACTTGAGGATAAGACTGCTGTCAGGGCGGAGTACCTGCCATTGTACGCGGAAGCCGCAGGCTGCCATCAGTGAAATGCCGGAAGAATTTGGGAAGACCAATTGTAGGGAGCGCCAGAGGCGTGCGGAATGAGGGCGGCTGCCCGAAGAGGTCAGCAGGCCAAAAAAAGCGTATTGTGAAGGGAAGAGCGAGTGCGACGGTGAGGTTTAGGAGCATAGATGGCCAGTCCAGCCAATAACGAAATGACGAAAAGGATCAGCGAAGAAGCGCACGCGCCGAGCCTGCGCGAGCGTCTGCGGGCGCTGCAGAACGTGCCGCCGGTGCTCGGGATGATCTGGAAGGCGGCGCCAAAGGCGGTGTTTGGCGGCGTGCTGTTCCGAGTGCTGGTGGCGGTGGTGCCGGCCGGCGTGCTGCTGGTTACGAAGTACATCATCGATGCGCTGGTGCGCTTAAGAAGCGGCGCGGCTCTGCCGCATTATTTTTGGTGGTTGGTGGCCGCGGAATTTGCACTGGCATGCACGGCGATGATTTTGTCGCGGCTGGCGGATTACTGCGAAACGATCACCGCGGATTTGTTCACGCGGCACATCGGCAAGCGAATCATGGAGCACGCCTCGAAGCTGGATCTGACGTCGTTCGAGGATGCGGCGGTGTACGACAAGATGGACCGGGCGCGGGTGCAGGGAACGGATCGCGTGGCGATGATTCGCGCGATGGGACAATTGATCCAGCAAGTGATTACGACGGCGACGTTGGCGGTGCAGGTGGCGTTCTACGCGCCGTGGATTCTGGCGATTTTGTTTTTTGCTGTGCTGCCGGCATTTGTGGGCGAAACACATTTTTCGTTCCTCGGGTATTCGCTCAATTTCCGGCAGACTCCAGCGCGGCGCGTAATGGACTACTTGCGAATTGTTGGCGGAAGCAAAGAAAGCATCAAGGAAGTGAAGCTGTTTGGCCTAGGGCCGTTTTTTGTGAGCCGATATACGACGATTACGGACGAGCTTCACAAACAGACGAAAGAATTGGCGCGGCGCAAGCTGGTCGCGGGAACGCTGCTGACGGTGCTGGGGACGCTGGGCTATTACGGGACGTACGCGTACGTGATTTACGAGACGGTTTTGGGCCTATTCAGCATCGGCACGTTGACATTGCTGACCGGAGCGATCGCGGGCGCGAGCACGAATATTCAAGCGGTGTTCTCGACGTTTTCGGGGATTGCGGATCAGGCGCTGTTCATGACGGACTTGCTGCAGTTTTTCGCGGTGCGGCCCACGGTCGAGTCGAAACCGAATGCGCTGCCGGTGCCGCGGCCAATTCGAGAGGGATTCGAATTCAGGAACGTGTCGTTCTCTTATCCCGGGCATTCGCGCGTGGTGCTGGGGAATGTGAATTTCCGGCTTGAACCGGGAGATCGGCTGGCGCTGGTGGGAGAAAACGGGCAGGGGAAGACCACGATTGTGAAGCTGCTGACGCGGTTGTACGACGTGACTGCGGGACAGATACTGCTGGATGGAATCGATCTGCGGGAATACGAGCTGGAAGATTTGTGGCGAGAGATCGGAGTGATCTTCCAGGATTTTGTGAAGTACGAGATGACCGCGACAGAGAATATCGGAATTGGCCGGATTGACGAGCTTGGGAATCAAGAGAAAATTCAGGAAGCAGCGCGAAAGAGTTTGGCTGAGCCGTTGATTCGCAGACTGCCGAAAGAATACGGGCAGGTTTTGGGCTCGCGATTCGAGGGCGGCGTGGATCTTTCCGGAGGCGAGTGGCAGAAAATCGCACTGGCGCGCGCGTATTTGCGAGACGCGCAGCTGTTGATTTTGGACGAGCCGACGGCGTCGCTCGATGCGCGGTCGGAGCACGAAGTATTCGAACGATTCGCGGAGCTGACGCAAGGAAAAATGTCGCTGCTGATTTCGCACCGGTTTTCGACCGTGCGGATGGCGGACAGAATTCTTGTGCTGGAGAACGGAAGGATTGTGGAGCAAGGTTCGCACGATAAATTGCTGAGCGAAGGCGGGCGTTACGCGGAGATGTTCGAGCTGCAGGCATCGAGCTACAGGTAAACCGGGTCATCACTCGAGGGAAAGAAAGTTTGAGGCGCTTTTAAAATGGCAACACCAAACCAAATACCAAGCGGCAATGGGCAAATTGCAGTTCCCGTGAACCGCGAGCCTGTTGGGAAGGAATCGGTTCGCGAAACGGGCGCGAAGGAGTTGAACGAGTTGCGGCTCGCGGGAGCGCAACTGGCGAGCGAGCAGCGGATTCAGTCGGAAAAAGGGCGCGCTATCGCGCTTGAGGGGCGATGGAAAGACGCGGAACAGACTATTTCGGCGGCGATGGAATGTTTACGGGCTGCTGTGGCGCGCGGGGAACAGCTTTCGAAATGGCAGCGAGAGATGTACGACAGCGGCGAAATTCTGCGGCTGGCGCTGGAGAACACGGAGAGCAGCCTCGAGAAAAGCAAAGCGGTGCCGCATGTGGAAAGCGGATCCGGCGAGAGCCTGCCGCGGGCGTTTGTGGCCGTGCGGCAATTTTTCGACCTGACGCAGTACGAATTTGAGTTCGGGAAATTCGCGGCATTCGTGCGAGCCTTCCAGGAGAAAGCGGCATTTGATCTGGCCGAGGACTGGCTGCTCGTTCCGTTCGCGCAATTGATTTTGCTGGACCACATGCGGGGGATGCTGGACCGGCTGCAAATCGTTCAGCGGATGGCGAGAAAGGGCGCGGAGGGTGAAGGCAGCGCGATTACGACCGCGCTGGAGAGTCTCGGCCGGATTTCCGAGATTTTGCCGGAGGAGTTGCTAAGCGGAACGAGCGACATTGACCGAATCCTCAGGAGCGATCCGGCGAGGGCTTACGCGCGAATGGATTTTGATAGCCGGCAAGCGTACTGCAATGCGGTTGCAGAGCTGGCGGAGAAAAGCCCACTGAGCGAGAGAGAAGTGGCGGAAAAGGCGATTGAGCTGGCGCGGGCGCCGCAATCAGCGGGAACGAAAAGGGGAGCGGAGAGGCGTTCTCACGTCGGATTTTATCTGGTGGGCGATGGAAAGAAAACGCTGGGCGACGCGATCCAGTACAAAAGATCGTGGGCGGATCGTTTTCACACGAGAGTGCTGCAGTCGGCGGACTTGATTTATTTGACAGCGATTGAGCTGGTGACGATTGGCGTGATCGCGCTGATTTTGGTGGCATCGCGCGGGAAGCTGCCGAGTTTCGTCGAACTGTTGCTATTTGTGCTGCCTGCGGTGGAATGCGCTGTGGCCACAGTGAACATACTGGCAACGCAAATGGTGGCGCCGAAGGCGCTGCCGAAGCTGGATTTTTCGAAGGGCATTCCGGAAGCATGCGCGACCGTGGTTGCCGTGCCCACGCTTTTGATCAGCGAAGAGCAGACGCGAAAAGCGGTGAATGATTTGGAGGTTCGTTATCTGGCGAATCGCGACGCGAATTTGCATTTTGCACTGCTGACGGATCCGCCGGACTCGGTGAGGCAATTCGACGAAAAGGACAAACTGGGAGCATTGTGCTCGGCGCTGATTCAAAAACTGAACTGTAAATACGCGGGCGAGAGACAAGGGACGTTTTTCCATTTCCATCGTAACCGCACATACAACTCCGTGGAAAAAGTGTGGATGGGATGGGAACGGAAGCGCGGGAAGCTACTGGATTTCAACAAATTCCTGCTCGGACAGGGCGATAGCTTTTCGCTCGAGACCGGCAATATGCAGGCGCTCCAGAAAGTCAAATATGTGATCACGCTGGACGCCGATACGCAACTGCCACGGGACACAGCGCGAAAGCTGGTGGGGGCGATTGCGCATCCGCTGAATCGCGCAGTGGTGGATCCGGCGACGAATACGGTGGTCGAAGGATACGGAATTTTGCAGCCGCGCGTGGAAATCAGCATTAGCTCGGCTTCGCGTTCGCGGCTGGCGGCGATTTTTTCGGGTGATACCGGCTTTGATATTTATGCCAAAGCGGTTTCGGACGTTTATCAGGATCTTTTTGGCGAAGGCATTTTCACGGGTAAGGGAATTTACGAAGTGGAAGTGTTCCAGCAAACGCTGGAGCACCGCTTCCCCTGCAACGCGCTACTGAGCCACGATTTGATCGAAGGAGCTTACGCGCGAGCGGGATTGCTCTCTGACGTGGAAATTGTAGACGACTATCCGTCGCACTTCAGCGCGTACAGCCGGAGAAAGCACCGCTGGGTGCGCGGCGACTGGCAAATTATTTTCTGGCTGCTGCCGCGCGTGCCAAACTATTTCGGCAAAATCGTACGGAATCCGCTGAACCTGGTTTCGCGGTGGAAAATCATCGATAACCTGCGGCGCAGTGTGAGTGAATTTGCGACATTCATTCTGCTGATGGGAATCTGGTTGTTCTTTCCTCCAAGGGAAGCGGCGTACTGGACAGTTGCGGGGGTGCTGCTGATCGGGTTTCCGACGTATTTTCAGACGCTGGTTTCCATCACCCGGGCTGGGAAGGCGCGTTTCACGCGCGCGTTTTGGAAAACTCTAGGCGCGGAATTCATCAGCGCAAATGAACGATTATTTTTCCGCATCACTTTTCTGTGCCATCAGGGATTCGTGACCATGGATGCGGTGGTGCGCACGCTGATCCGGTTGACGATTACGCATCAGAAGTTGCTCGAATGGGAAACGGCTGCAGAGGCGGAGATAGCGGCGAACCGGAAGAAGTCTCCAGTGGAAACCTATCTGGACTGGATGCCGCTGCTGTCTTTCGGGCTCGCCGTTTTGATTCTGGCGGTGCGGCCGGAGTCGTTTTGGATGGCGGCGCCGTTTTTGGCGCTGTGGGCATCCGCAAAAACGATCTGCCATTGGTTAAGCCGTCCGTACCATTCAGCGCGAGAGCAGGGAGCGCCAGAGAAGGCGTTACTGCGGCGAGCGGCGCTGCGGACGTGGAGATTCTTCCGCGAGCACAGCAACGAGCAGGAGAACTGGCTTATACCGGACATTGTTCAGGAGCATGCGCCGACGATTGCGCATCAGATCTCGACGACCAATTTGGGATTTTTACTGAACGCGCGCCTGGCCGCGTACGACTTCGGATACATGACCCTGCCGGAAATGGCGAGCACAACGCAGAAGACGTTCGACACAGTTCAGCGTTTGGCGAGATTCCGCGGGCATCTTTACAACTGGTATCACACGCAGACGCTCGAGCCGTTGACGCCGCGATTTGTTTCGACGGTGGACAACGGAAATCTGGTGTGCAGCCTGTGGACGCTGAAGCAAGGGTGCCTCGAAGCCATCGGCACGCCGATTTTCCGCGAGAATTTCTGGAGCGGGCTCGAAGACTACATGGACGCGGTGGCCGATTCGGTGAAGGAAGGCGTGGAAGGCGCACGAGTCGGGGCGCGAATTCGCGAGATGAAAGCGCGAGTACAGGCGCGGCAGGGCAGCGAAGCCATGTGGGTGGATATTTTGCGCGGCCTTGAGGTGGACGGAGCCATCCTGCAGAGAGATGTCTCGCAAATGGAGACGAGCGACGAAGGGAAGTGGTGGTCTCACGAGCTGGTACAGCGAATGAGCCATTTGTCGCGCATGGTGCAGGATTTCGCTCCGTGGGTGCTGCCGGAGATTTCCAAGTATCTGCGGGCGTTTGATATCTCTATTGAGAACGTACCGCTGAAATCGCTGACGCTGCTCTCGGCAGCGGATATGAATGCGCGCTTAATCGGGCAGCTAGATGAATTCCTGAGCCGCGAAGACATAGACAAGGACACACGGGAGACGGCGGAAACGGTTCGCGAAAGGCTGCGCACCTCAGCAGCGTTGTGCCGCGAAATGGCGACGAAGCTGGAGAAAATTGCCGCGACCTCGGAGGCGCTGGCGAAGGAGATGGATTTCTCGTTCCTTTACGACAACCGCAAGCAACTGTTAACGATCGGATACGATGCGGAGCGAGAGTGCCTGCCGGATTATCACTATGATTTGTTTGCGTCGGAAGCGCGGACGGGAGTGTTCGCCGCAGTGGCCAAGGGAGAAATTCCGCAGGAGACGTGGCTGCGGCTGCGCAGGCCGTACGCGGCGTACGGAAATACGCCCGTAGTGCTTTCGTGGACAGGAACGATGTTCGAATATCTGCTGCCGAAATTGTGGATGAAGAGCTATTCGAACACGATGCTGGAGAGGAGCAGCCGCGGAGCTTTGCGGGCACAGCAGAAATTCACGAAGGTGGCACGAGTTCCGTGGGGGATTTCGGAGAGTTCGTGCCTGGACAAAAACCCGGATGGATTTTACCGGTACCACGCGTTTGGCGTGCCCGGGCTGTCGCTGAACGCGGCGAATTCGCGGGAACTGGTGATTTCGCCATACTCGAGTTTCCTGGGCTTGCTGGTGGATGAGGCGAGCGCGACAAAAAATCTAAAACAGATGGAGCAGATGGGCTGTGTCGGACCGCTAGGATATTACGAGGCGATTGATTTCACACCGTCGCGAGTGGGCGAAGGGAAGAAGTTCGAAATTGTGAAGTGCTGGATGGCGCACCATCAAGGCATGAACATGCTGGCGCTGGCGAATGTGCTGTTGGGTGCGCCGATGCAAAGGCGCTTTCACGCGGAACCGCTGGTGCAGGCGACGGAGAGGCTATTGCACGAGAAGTTTCCGCGGATGTCCAAACTGGAGAAGGCGGAGAAGGCTCAGGTGACAGCGCGGCAAATTTTGAGAGCGCAGCAGGGACGGCCAGCAGGCGCGAAGCTCCTCTTTGCGTGGATTCACCGAGCGCGCAAAGATGAAGCCGAAAAGACCGGGCTGGCCGGCAATCTCGCGGCGGAGCATCACCGCAGCGATTCGTAGGAATAAGCTCCAATAATTCAGATTCAGCGCGCGCAAGCGGCGTGCGCTGAAGTAAGTTCGACTTATTTCCCGGGTACGTGGCGAACCTTGGTCGCCTCGGAACCAGGGCCTGGTTCGGGAGCGGGCTTCGGCATCTGGCCGTCCGCGAATCTGGGCACCATTTCATCGGCCATGGCTGTTGCGTATACCGCGGAAGCGATTTCGACCGCGCCTTCCCGCACGTCCTCTTCGTAAATTCGTTCATACGTATCGAGATTGGTGTGGTGCGTGAAGGAGCCGTAGTCAAACGGATCCTGCGCGAGGCCGATTCCGGGCAAGCCGGCATTGTTGAATGAGGTGCTGTCGGTGCCCCCGGTGCGGCGGCTGTCGGTAGGCACAGCGCCCATGAAGCCCCAGTCAGAGAACGGTTTCAACTCGTCGCCGATAATGTCGGCGGCGCTTTGCGGGCCAAACACGGAGGCGCCACGCGGTTTTCCTGTGCCGGAGTCAATGTTGAAATACGCGTCGAGCTTGGCGTATTCGGGCTTGGGATCTTCGAAGCTGCCGAAGTGCTGTTTCACGTAGGCGAGCGAACCGAGTAGTCCTTCCTCTTCGCCGCTCCACAGAGCAATGCGAATAGTGCGGCGTGGCTTCACGTGCAGCGCGGCGAGAAGGCGGATGGCTTCGAGCATCATGGAAGAGCCAATGCCGTTGTCGGTCGCGCCGGTGGCGTCGTGCCATGAGTCGTAGTGTCCGCCGAGCATAACGATTTCGTCTTTTTTGTCGGTGCCGGGAATTTCGCCGATGGCGTTATAGACAGTCGAGCCCTTGGCGTATTCGCGATTTTGAATGTTGATGCGCAGAGTGACCGGTGTGCCGTCATCGAGAATGCGGGAGATGCGGCCGTAATCTTCGTTTCGCATCACGAG
The DNA here is from genome assembly GCA_036796475.1 of Candidatus Acidiferrales bacterium. Classification (GTDB taxonomy): domain Bacteria; phylum Acidobacteriota; class Terriglobia; order Acidiferrales; family UBA7541; genus DAHUXN01. The sequence continues at coordinate 19,131 of DAIRCW010000030.1, forward strand.
AGTAGGAATGGCTCGAGTCCAGTCGTAAGTGCTGTTCTGTTGCGCGACGATGACGCCGTGCGCGCGGCCGGCATCGTTGACGCGGACGAGAGCGCCGTTGTCGACGAGGAATTGGTCTACCTGGCGGGACACTTCAGCGCGAGAGAGTTGGCCCTCGGCAAGGCGTGGCTGCTGCGGAAAGCGGAACGGGCGAGGATTTTTGGAGGCGAAGCGCTCTTTCCATTCGTCTTCAGGACGGCGCATCGGCGAGGGATACATTTCTTCGGGCACTTGCACGTGCTTACCAACGAAGACGATGGCGCCGCGCACTTTGGAGCGCACGGAATTGAGATAAGCGTCGAGTTCGTCCTGAGTGGGCTGCTTCGGTTCGGCGGTATTTTCCGCGGGCATCGGCGGAGCGGCCCATTTGGGCTCCTGCGGCTTGGGTTCAGCGCCAAAGAAATTGAATCCGCCGCCGCGTGGAAGAGCCAGGCCCGGCGGATCAATCAGGACGACTTTAGAAGTGACGATACCTTTCGTGCCGGGGGTCCATGCAAGAGGCTCGACCATCAGCGGGCCATGAAAAGGGGTAACCGCTTCGGCCTGAAGTTCGAGATTTTCCCATCCCAAGACAGGAGCAGCGGCGCTGGGAGGCTGGAAAGTCCAAGGCTCGAGATGAGTGTTGACGAGGCCCCAGGACGCCATGGTGCGGACGGCCCAATCGTCAGCGGCTTTGAGATTGGGAGTGCCGGTCACGCGCGGGCCGTAGACGTCCGCCACTTCGTGAATGATCCACATGATTTTGGAATTGTTGGTTTCCTCGGCGCGAATCTGCGCGTAGACATCGGAAACGGAAGGCGCTTGCGCATTCATAGGAATGGCAGCGAGCAGAAATAAAGCCACGAGCGGTACGAGTGCTTTCCTGGCCACAGTTCCTCCTGAGGATGCATTCCACGGGTTTCGTGGTAAGCGTGAAGCGCCGTCAATATACTCTGGCGGTGAAATTCGTGCAATTGCGGGGAAGATTCAAAGTGAGCAGCGATGGAATGAGTTTCGTGCCGAAGGTTTGAGACGTTTTGGTAGCGATACCGGGACTCGAACCCGGATTTGAGCCTTGAGAGGGCTCCGTCCTAACCTTTAGACGATATCGCCGCAGCCGCGCCAGATCAGAATGACGCGGATGCTTGCTGATGATTTTCGCATGGTAGCGCGACTGCTCGCAAGTCGCTGGTGCGCAGTGAATGCGTTGATTCGAATTTGACGGTTCGTGCCGCCAACAAGAAAAATCAGGCCGATCCCACTGACTGGCTCCTGAAATGCGATGAAGCACTGCACCTCAAAAAACCACACTGCTCGTTAAAAAGGCGCGTATGATGCGGTGCGCGGAGGGATGGCATGATTTCACGACGGAGATTTTTTC
>DAIRCW010000031.1:0-20296 GCA_036796475.1 Candidatus Acidiferrales bacterium
CATTTTCAATCGCCCCATCGTCACCGAAGTGAAGCCCGCCGCCCCCTTCTACCGCGCCGAGGACTACCACCAGCAATACCTAGCCAAGCGCGGCGCCGCCTCCTGCCACTTCTAGCCGCGATTGGATTCAACGCCATTACGCTTGACGTAACGCGTCCCGAACGATATTCTTAGAGCGTGATTGTTAGCTATCGCGACAAGCGCACGCGCGATTTCGCTGTCGGAAAAAGGGTCAAGGCTTTTTCTGGATTCGAGCGCGCCGCTCGTTTGAAGCTTGATCGCCTCGAGGCCGCTACCTCGACGCGCGATCTCTCAGCCTTGCCGGGGAATCGTTTTGAAGCGTTGCTTGGAGATCGCAAAGGTCAGTGCAGCATTCGCATCAACGACCAGTGGCGCATCTGCTTTGAGTGGCCTGAGCATTCGCTTGGCCCAGAGAACGTGGAAATCGTTGACTATCACTAGGAGGCTGTGATGGCGTTAACCCCAATTCACCCCGGCGAGCATCTTGCCGAAGAACTCCGGGCTCTGCACATGAGCGCTGCCGAACTCGCGCGCAAACTCGGCGTGCCCACCAATCGCATCACGCAAATCCTAAACGGCACGCGTGCCATCACCGGCGATACCGCTCTGCGCCTCGGCCATTTCTTCGGCACCAGCGCCCAGTTTTGGCTGAACTTGCAAACTCTCTACGATTTGCGCCGCGCCGAACACAAATCCGGCCAAAAAATCAAGGGACTTCCCCGCCTCAATCGCCGCGAGCCGGTCCACGCTTAGATCAATTTTCTAGCAGGTCTGGCCGGGTTACTGCCCGCGTTGAATACGATTGGATTGCGCAGCGCATTCCGCTATCATGCCGCTCTCGCGCCTCGCGAAAAATGCCCACCGTGAACGGCCCTCCCAACGCGCAAAAAGCAATTGCACAAGCGAATGCGGTGAATTCCCCGGAGGAACAAAGAAGCTCGCCATCGAGTTCCTCCGCCGCCATTCGCCAGATCGGATTTTTGCCTCTGCTCGCCGTTTTTTTCGGCTACACCTGCGGGGGCCCATTCGGCTACGAAGAAATCTTCAAGGGCTCCGGCCCGGGCATGGCCATCGTGTTCCTCGCCGTCGTGCCGTTCTTCTGGAGCATTCCCATTTCGCTGGCGTCCGCGGAACTCAACAGCATCATGCCCGTGCAGGGCGGCTTCTATCGTTGGAGCCGTGCCGCCTTTGGCGACTTCTGGGGCTTTCAGTGCGGCTGGTGGAATTGGACCGGCACTTTCCTGCTGAACAGCTCCTACGGCGTGTTGCTGATGAACTATCTCGGCGACTACATCCCAGGACTCACCGGCAACAAACGCTGGCTCGGCGCCTGCGCCATCCTGATCGCGCTGGCGCTGGTGAATCTCCGCGGCATCAAAGTCGCCGGCTGGCTCGCCGTCATTTTGCAGACCATCGTTTTCATCCCGGTGATTTGGCTCTGCGTGCTGGCGCTCTTTCACTGGCACCACAATCCCATGCTGCCGTTCGTTCCTCCCGGCAAACCGCTCGGCACCGTTTTCGGCTCCGGCCTCGCGCTGGCGATGTGGAATTACGCCGGCTACGAACAGCTCTCCAGCGTCACGCGCGAGATGAAAGATCCGCAGCGCACCTTCGCGCGCCTGCTGGTTTGGAACACGCCGCTCACCATCCTCACCTACATTCTGCCGATCGCGTTTGCCATCGCCGTGCTCGGCAACTGGTCTGACTGGTACACCGGCTACATTGTCACCGCGTCGCGCCTCGTCGGCGGCGAATCGCTCGGCGTAGCCATGCTCGTCGCCTCCATCATCGGCACGCTGGCGCTCTCGAACAGCACCATCCTCTACACCACGCGCATTCCCGCGGCCATGGCCGAGGACGGATTTTTGCCGCAGTCGCTCGGCAAAATTCATTCGCGCTACGGCACGCCCGCATGGGCCATTCTGATTTCGCTCGTGGTTTACTGCGTGCTGGCCAAGTTCGATGTGGTCGCGCTGGTGGACGTTTACATCTGGACGCGCATTGCTACTTCGCTGCTTACTTTGCTTTCCGCGTGGCGCATGCGCCAAAAAGCTCCCGAAGCGCCGCGCCGTTTCCGCGTTCCCGGCGGCGCGCTCGGCATGGCCGCCATCATTATTTTGCCGGCGATTCTCTGCGCCGTAAAAATCATGTACAGCGAGCCGTTCGTGATGCGCTACTCGCCGCTCCTCCTCGCCACCGGCCCCGTCGCGTATCTCATCCTCCGCTTCCTCTTCCGCCTCACTCCGCGCCCGGAAGCCGTGCTCGCAGAGAATTCCGCGCGCGAATAGTTTTCGCTCAATCCATAATCCAAACCTTATCAATCTTTTTTCCGGTCCAAGCGTAGACGATTGCCCAGCTTTCATATCCGCAGAAAACGATGACGGGATGCGCCGCGTGAATGGTTTTATCTCTCTCAATGTCGTCGTACTTTCCTGGTGGCTGGCTCCAAACCACAGGCACTGGCATTCCGCCGGACGTGTCCAGCGATCGGATCGTCCACTCCGTTCCGACTTCGCGGGCTATAATGAGTTGGCTATCCTTTTTTGTCGGATTGAACAGCACGGCGGCGAGCGTGGGCTTGCCATCGCCGTAGAAATCCACTTTTGTCAATCCGGGACATGCATTCGTGTGAATCTTAGGAAATGATTTCTGATCCGCGAGAAAGATTTTCTTGTCGTCATCACTTAAGTCTGAAAAGTTCGCTACTCTTGTGCCGGGATACTTCTTCGCAATTTCGCTCTGTAAATTTTGCGGAAGATCACAAGCGTGGTTTGACGGCGCCGCACTCGCGACCTGAGCGACAAGCAACAGAAAACTTGTCGCCGCCAAAGACGCCATAGATGATCTCATCAGTTTATTTTGCGTTGAGGTTTTCGGCGACGACTTTGGCCTGCAGGAACAGCAGCAAATAATCCTGGCCGCCGGCTTTCGAGTCTGTGCCGGACATGTTGAAGCCGCCGAAGGGATGCACGCCGACTTTCGCGCCCGTGCATTTTCGGTTCAGATAGAGATTGCCGACGTGAAATTCCTCGGAGGCGCGCGCGAGTTTCTTTTTATTTTTCGTGTAGACCGCGCCGGTGAGCCCGTACTCGGTTCCGTTGGCGATGCGCAGCGCGTCGTCAAAATCCTTCGCGGGAATCACCGCCAGCACCGGCCCAAAAATTTCTTCCTGCGCGATCTTCGCGTCCGGCTTCACATCAGCGATGACCGTGGGCTCGACGAAAAATCCGTCGCCTGACGCTTTCGCGCCGCCCGCCAGCAAGCGGCCCTCTTTTTTCCCCGCTTCGATGTAATCGAGAATGGTTTTCATCGCGCCTTTGTTGATCACCGGTCCCATGTAGTTGTCGAAATTTTCCGCCGGTCCCACTTTCAGCTTCTTCACCTGCGGCAGCAGTTTCTCGATGAATTTGTCATAGACCTTTTCCGCGACGATCGCGCGCGAACACGCCGAGCATTTCTGTCCCTGATAGCCGAATGCCGATTGCGCCACGCCTTCCGCGGCAGAATCGAGATCCGCTTCGTCGTCCACGATAATCGCGTCTTTGCCGCCCATTTCGAGCACAGTGCGCTTGATCCAGATCTGCCCCGGCTGTTTTTTCGCGGCGAGTTCGCCGATGCGCAGCCCCGCTTCCTTGGAACCAGTGAAAGCGATGAAACGCGTCTTGGGGTGCGCGACCAGCGCCTCTCCGGCGGTCGAGCCCGGGCCAGTGAAGAAATTCACCACGCCATTGGGCACGCCCGCTTCGCGCAAAATCTCCATGAAGAATGCGGCCACGGCGGGAGAATCGCTCGAAGGCTTCAGCACCACGGTATTTCCGGTGACGATCGCCGCGAGCGTCATGCCGCCGGTAATGGCCGCGGCGAAGTTCCACGGCGGAATCACGATGCCCACGCCGAGCGGAATGTACGAGAGATAATTTTTCTCTCCGGAATTGGGAATCAATTTTTGCGGCCCGGCGAGGCGCAGCATTTCCCGTCCATAAAATTCGCCGAAGTCAATTAGCTCGGCGGTGTCCGCGTCCGCTTCCGTCCAGGTCTTGCCGACTTCGTAGACCAGCCACGCATTCATTTCGTAGCGGCGCTTGCGCAAAATTTCCGCGGCGCGGAAGCAGCATTCCGCGCGCTCTTCGGCGGAAACTTTTTTCCAGGAGGCAAACTCTTTATCGGCGGCGTCGACGGCCTGCTTGGCGAGTTCCACCGTGCCTTTCTGAAAAATTCCCACCACCTGCTCGGGATGCGAAGGATTGGTGGACTGCGTTTTTTCGCCGGTGAAAAGTTTCTGGCCGCCGATGAGCAGGGGATATTCCTGTCCGAGCTGGCCCGCAACTTTTTTCAGCGCGGCTTCCATGGGCTTGCGATTTTCGGATTTCGAAAAGTCCTTGATGGGCTCGTTCTTGAACGGGCCGCGACCAAGACTGCTTGCCGGGGACGTCATGCGACTGCCTCCTTAGAGTGGCGTTGCGCCGGATGCCTGAACCAACAATTATAACGCAGGACGAAGCGCCCGTGTCGCGCGGGAGCCGCTTCATGGTGCGGGCGGGTCCTTGCCTCCCTCAACCCTGTAAGGTTTTCGTTTCTCCTGGGACTACCTGTTATAGGGAAGGCCCAGAGCAAGGCGCTCACGGAATTGCAGCGATGGGGTGCTTCGATTTGCTCGACGGCCGCCCAATCCAGTTCAGGAGAAAACGAAATGGCTACCACAATTCCATCAACGCCCGTTGTCGTGCCGCTCGCAGCGCCTGCTGAAACTCTCCACCCCTATACTCGCCCCAAATCCCGTTGGAATCCTATTTTCCTCGGCGACAACGGGCTTCGTGCCGGCTGGCGGCTCCTCATCTTCTTTCTCTTACTGAGCATCCCCGCTGCCGCCTTGTTTATCGCTTCGCGCCTGAATCCTGGACCTTCTCCGAGCCAAATTACCATCACGCCGCTCCTGCTATCCGTGAACGATGCTGTTCTTCTTGTGATCCTCGCTGGCGCCACCCTCGTCATGAGCAAAATCGAACACCGCCGCTTCGCCGAATACGGCTTGCCCTTCGTGCGGGCCTTCCGCAAAGACTTCTGGATCGGCGCGCTCATCGGCTTCTCGGCAATCACCGGCACTTTGCTCCTGATGTTCCTCCTCCACGCATTTCGCGTCACCGGTTTAGCTCTTCACGGCTCGGCGATTCTCTCATCGCTCGCCGCATGGGCCGGCACATTCCTCCTCACCGGACTTTTCGAAGAGTTCGCCTTCCGCGGGTATGCTCAGTACACTCTCGCCTCCGGCATCGGCTTTTGGCCCGCCGGCATCCTGCTTTCCGCTCTCTTCGGTTTGGGCCATTTCCTTCTGAACCCGAACGAAACTGTCGCCGGCTCGGCTGCCGTCGTGCTCTTTGGCCTGCTTCTGTGCCTTTTCTTGCGCACCACCGGCAGCCTCTGGTGCGCCGTCGGCTTTCACCTCGCTTATGATTGGGGACAAACCGCTTTCTACGGCGTTCCCGACAGCGGCATCGTGCCCAATCACAATCTTCTGCATTCTGCACTCACCGGCCCCGCATGGCTCACCGGCGGCATCGTCGGCCCGGAAGGCAGCATCATCACGCCTCTTGTGCTGCTCATTGCGGCAGTGCTCTTCAGCCGTTACTATCGCCGCCATCGCTCGGATGCAAAGACACTGAATGGCAACTGAAATGTCGTCTGCCCTTTGCAGCTGACGAGGACACCATGACCGACCGACGCGCGCTGGAACAACAGTTCGACCGCATCCTTACCGAACACGGCCCAGCCATTTCTCGGCTCGCGTTCAACTACGAAGCAATCGCCGGCGTTCGCGAAGAATTGGTTCAGGAGATCGCCATGGCCATCTGGAAAGCGCTGCCGCATTTCCGAGGCGAATGTTCCGAGCGCACCTTCGTCTTTCGCATCGCTCACAATCGCGGCCTCAGCCATGCCTCTCGCCGCCGGCCCATGCACGAACCGCTGGATGAACTCACAGACGCCGATCATCCACCGGATCCGCAACCGGATCCCGAGGCCAGCGCAGCGCAATCGCACGCTCGCGCTCGCCTCGCGTCCGCCATACAAGCTTTGCCGCTGGCTCAGCGACAGATAACCGTACTCATGCTCGAAGGCCTTTCGCACGCCGAAATGGCCGAAGTCCTCGGCACCACCGAAAACAACGTTGCCGTCCGCTTGACGCGCGCCAAAACCGCTCTAAGAGACGCTCTCGGAGGAAACCAATGATTCAAGATCAGGAATTCGAAAATTTGCGCGAACAATGGGGCCATCTCGCCGAGCCTTTGCCGGAAGCGCGCAGCATCCGCGAAAGAATCAAACGTCAGGAACGCCGCTTCATTCTCGGCAACGTGCTCGCAGCTGCTTCGTTCCTCTTCGGCCTGTACCTCGCATTTTATATAAAGCAGCATGAATCCGTTCTGGGAACAGGCTTTGCCGCCGGCGCCGTCGTGTTCCTTTGCATCAGCGCCGCCTACCGCCTATGGGCTCAGCGCGGCACTTGGCGCGCCGAAGCCCAATCAACCAACGCCTTCCTCGAACTCTGGCAGCGAAGAGTCATCGCCAGGATCCGCGCGCTTCGCGCCGTCATCTATTTGGGTGCTGCCTGGATCCTCGCCTGCATAATTTTGGGAATTGCAAACTGGGCCACGTTAGGCCCCAACCTCAAATCCCATCCCGCCGCTTGGATTGTGACTCTGGTGGTCAACCTATTCGGCCTGTCCGCCTTATTGTTCTGGGTGACGTGGCTCCGCCGCCGCAAAGTGGCGGAATTGAACGAAGTCACCAAACTTCTCGCCGAAGTGCATCCCGCGCATTAGCGCCGCCACTCGGCCGGTTCACACATATCTGTTTGTTCGCCACGAGCGTTGCGGGAATTGCCGCCGCTCCAAACCTCCGTGACCCGCATCACCGACGCCCCTCTCCGCTTTGCTGCACGATTGTCACGTGACTGCCTCTGCCGCTTCCCATGACAACGCGTGGACTCAAATCACTCGCGCCCTCGCCCGCGCCCGTTTCGGCATCGCCTCCATCGCCGCCGCTTACGTCGCCAGCGTTCTCGCCGGCATCATTATGGTGAGCGCCGGAAACTCCTTCGCCATCCGCCGTCGCGACTCGCTCGTTGCCCATGCCAACGCCACATCCTCAATCTCGCGCGCCCTCCAATCCAATCGCCTCACCACCGCCGCCGCTTTGGACTTCGGCGGCAATCTCGCAGGCGGCACTGCAAGCCTCCTCGCTGGCTACTGGGCTCCCGCCGCTTATCCCATCGTCCTCTATCGCGGTTGGGTTGGCGGCATCGTTTCCATTGAGAGGACGACCGGCGGCAAGCATCGCAGCCGCCTCGCCGATCCGCCTGAAGCTCGCTACTACCTGATTACTTTGCTCCTGCAGTTGGTCCCTTACAGCCTCGCCGGAGGGGCTGGCGTGATGATGGGCTTGGCCCGCGCCCGCCCCGTCGGAATCTACGCCGGACCAAAACTTCTCACCATCCCCGTCGAGGCCCTCCGCGACGCGGCCAGAATTTACGCCATCGCCGTCCCTCTCTTCGCCCTCGCCTCCGCCTTCGAATATTTCTGCCTCCCGTAACTCTTCCCGCCGTCCGCCTTCCCACATTTTCCGGCTGGTGGGTCAGTTTGAATTTTCTTGACCGTGGCACAAGGAATCAAAATTCAAACTGACCCACTACCCATTTTCCTTGACAATTCGTTACCCCTCTGGTAAACAATAGTCCTCGGCTGGAGGGCCAGCCAGACAATTCGGCGCAGAAGAAGTGCAGGGCCACAGAGATGTGGCCTTTTTGCGTTTATAGGCCCCTCCACGAGAAATTTCATGACCGAACGTACACACACATCGAAAAGGAGAAACTCCATGCCCCGCCGTACCACTTCGTACCCGTTTCGCAAGACGCGTGACCTTTCCCCGGAAATCCGCCAGCGCATCCTCGAAGACGAACAAAAACTGGCCGACACCCGCGCCAAACTCGCCGCCGAACAACGCAGCGAGCCTCAGCTGTGCAGCGCCCAGCTTCCGTCTTCTGCTTTTTCGGGTACCGCGCTTTCTGAGCGTGGGGATTTTGCATCGCGCATCACCAGCTCTGCTCCAACCTCCAGCATCCAGCCTCCCACTTCCAGAACAGCAATGCCCACGCATCCCTCAGAACTGCAAAACGAAATCAACAACGCTCCATCCGCCATTCCCGGCGCGCCTCCAACGCGGCCCAAATCGCCCGCCGAGACGCGCCTCCGGGGAGCCGCTGCACCCAACTTCATTCACCATCGCCCCAACCTCGTCCGCCATTCCCGCAAATGCTCCATCTGCCGCCATCCCGAACGCGAAACCATCGAAGACCTCTTCATCCACTGGCACAGCTCCAACACCATCGCCAACTTCTTCGACGACACCGCCGATGACGCCGAAGACGCTGGCGATGACTCCGCCAACCGCCTCCGCATCACCTGGGTGGCCATCTATCGTCACGCTTACGCCGTCGGACTCGACGAAATCCGCCGTCGCAATCTTCGCTTCGCCTTCGAGCACATTCTCGAACAGGCCGGCGACATCACTCCCACTTCCGCCTCCATCATGGCCGCCGCGCGCGCCTACGCCGCCTGCGTCAACAACGATGGCCACTGGAACGATCCCCCCAAGCGCGTCATCGTCACTAACATTCGGAAAAGAGAAGCGGATTCTCCCGATTCAGCGCTTCCCTTCGAAGCTCCCGTAGGGGCGGCTTCACGCCGCCCGCCTTTTTCGGAGTGCGGCGTTTCGACGCCGCCTTGCCACACAACCAGCCAATGGCAAGATGCTGACTCGCCAGTCGCCCCGTCCGGAGTTCACTCCGATTCCACGCCGTCTCTCACGAATCACGGGACACCGGCCACAGAACACGGATCACCGGCCACGGGTCACGAACCCGTCATGTCGAGCGAAATTAGAATTCCTCCTAACTCACTGATAACAAACGGCCGAAAAATTTCTAATCGATAACTTTTCGCGGGATTTTTGATCCGAAAAGGAGGGAACCAAAAAAAGAAAACACGAATCACAAAACAACAAACCGCGAGCGCACCATCTCTTAGAACGACTTGCGGATGCGGACGTCGAGGGCGTAGCCGCCGTTTTGGTCGCGGAGCACGGACACGGAGACGTGCTGCGTCGCGTTGTACTGCAGTTCGACGGCGGTGTTCTGCGTGGCGGTCACGTCGGTATTGAACGTCAGGAGCAAGCTTCCGGTGACCTGTTCCTGAACGCCGATTTGCGCGCCGGGCCCGGACTGATTTCCTGTGCCGCCCGCGGTGGGACTGATGGTCAACTGCGAAAGTCCCGTGAGGTTTTGCAACTTGCCGCTGACCTGACTGCCGACTCCTTGCGCCACGACTGATTCTGCGCCGACGCTCGCGGGAGTGCTGCCCGCCGCGGCGGCCTCCTCGGTCGTTTTGCCGAACGCGAGCAGGTTGATGATGTCGGACGGCGAAAGCGGCGGCACGGAAGTGTAGTTCGTGCGCAGGCGTTCGATCGGCCCCACAAAGTTCAGTGTGATGTCGTACTGCCGCACCGTAGTTTGCACGTAAACGTCGACGACGGGCTCCGTGTGCACCGGATTTGCGAACGAGACGGTGCCGCTTTGCACTTGATAGCGCTTGCCCATGAAGAAAATTGTGCCGCCGGTCAGAGCCAAGCGTCCGAGAATCACAGGATCGGCGGCGGTTCCGACGATATTCAGATTCGCCGAGCCGGCCATGCTCAGTTGCTGGCTCGCGAGTTGCAATTCGCGCGTGGACTGCAATGAAACGTTCAGTTTCATGTGCTGCATGAAGGGCGAAGGATTCGCCACGCCGCTGCTGCCGGAAAATCCGGACATGACCGTGGCCATATCGAATTGCTGGGTGAAAGAAAGTTCGTCGAGGAAAACGCGGCCGGTGAGCTGGGAGGCATTCGTGGTGCCGCTGAATTGGAGATTCGTCGTAAGGACGGAGCGAATGCCCTGCGGATAGCGGATGCGAATGCGATTGCCCTGGAACGAGAGGCTGAAGGGAACACCGGCGCTGAGTCCCAGCGAACCTTGCGCGGTGAGGGTGCCGCCGCCGACTTGCGCGTCGAATTGTTTTATGGTGATGCGCTCGTTGGCGACATCGAAAGTGGCGCTCATTTTTTCCAGGCCGACGGGACTGCTCGGCATGAAGATCGATGCGTTCACCACGCGAATGTTGCCGGCGAGTTCGGAAGCGAGCGAACGCGTGGAGCCGCGCGCCGCGAGATTGAGCTGAATCTGCCCAGAACTTTGAACGGAAGAACTGAAGGCACGCAACGCGGCGAGATTGAGGGTGCCGTTCACGGAAAGAGTGGCGGGTGAGCGATCACTTTTGATCGGGAGGCGGCCCGCGATTCTCAGGTCTGTTCCTGTGCCTTTTAATTCTGTTGGGCTGACGCTCAAAGCGGAATCCGCAAACTCAGCGTGGAGCGGATGTGCGAGCGCCCAGTGCACGGATTGATATCCGAGCGTGAGCGTGGGGATGTTTACGACGGCATGAAGCGCGGCGGGATTTTTGATGGGTCCGTCGACCGTGCCGTGGATTTCTGTCTGGCCTTGGACTTGATGAGCGGAAGATGAGTAGCCGGCGAGCAGCGCGCCGATGGAAAGCGAAGGCACGTCGAGCTTGGCGTGGAGCGGATACTGTCCGCGCAAGTCGAGGTCGCCGGAGAGCTGCGCTTTGATTTCTCCGCGGCTGGCGGCCGCAGAAAATGCGGCGTGCTTCTGCGCGAGTTGAAAATGAGCTTGGGCCTGCGAAATCGATTGCCCGCAGACTTGCAGGTTGGCAACTTCGAGGGAGGCGCTGACGGATGGCTGCTCGATGGTGCCGTGAGCGCTGGCGGAAGCCTTCAACATTCCGGCGAGTCCAAATTTCTGAGCGCCGGCAACTTGAATCTGACTTAGATTCAGCGCGGCTGTCGACACACTTGCCTGAAATTGTTTTGTGCTGAGGCTGTAATTCAATTTTGCGGCAGTTTGTCCGGCGGGCATTTGCGCGTCGGCGCTGAGGCTGACGGATCCTTGCTTCAGTTGCACATTTCCGTTCAGAGCGCGGACTGGTTGCTTCCAGAACGAGGCATTGGCGATTTGAAATTGGCCGCCGCCGTTCAACTGATTTCGTGAACCTGCGACGGTGAAATTTGCGTTCAGCGAGCCGTCGACAGGGTAGTTTTTGCCAGCGACGCGCTCGATTTGCGCAATAGATATTCCGCGCAGCGAGCTGTGGAATTGAATTTTGTCTTGCGCGGTGAAGGCCCAGTTGCGCATTTCGATTTGCCCGCCAAAATTGATTTGAGTTGCGCGGCCATTCTGCACAATTCCGTTCTGAAAAGATGCCTGGGAAGGATCAGCTTGAATGTGCACGGCGAACGATGACCAGGGTGTGCTTTGGATCTGCAGATTTTGCGCGGAGAGCTGGCCCTGAATGTGCGGACTTTTCAGCCGTCCTGAAATTGTTCCCGTGAATTGCATTGCGCCGTTCAGTGTTTCGAGGCTTGGCGGCATGGAAGGCTTGTTGCGATTCGCGCGTGGAGAGCGGAAGAACTGCGCCAGGTCCATGGACATGAGCGCGAGTTGGTGGAGATCGGTTGTGCTTGCATCGACGCGCAATTGAGCGGTGCGGCTGAGCGCGCCGGAGAGCGCCAGGCGAGTCGCGCCGAGTTGCAGATGCGACTCGCCGAAATTTGTAACGCCGGTGGCGGAGTCGTAGCTGACGTCGACAAGTCCTGCGAGGGGAATGTCGCATCCGTTCGGCGGACGCTGGCCGGGATTGCTGATGGCGACGCGTGCATGCACTTGCGTTTCCGCGCTGCTGCTGTGGAGGTTCACAGAGATGTTGGCGACCCCTTCGAGGCGAACGCGCTGCAAGCTGGTGTACTGATTTTCCGAGACGCGATCCAATTGCGAAAGGCTGGCGCCGCGCAAATTGGTGGTCACCTGCCATCGCGGATGGCTCTGAATATGCGGCATTTCGAAATCGCCAGAGAGCGCCCCGCCAAGTGTTGTTGCGGAAATATTCCAGGCGCGCAGATTTCCATCTTCCATGCTGTAGCGCGCGTAGGCATCGCGAATTTCCGGCGCGAGCTGTCCGTAATGAGCAGTCAAAATCTTGCTGCGGACTTCACCCGCTGCGTCAAAAGTTTCGGCGAAACTCGCGTTAGGCTTCGATTGATAGGCTAAATTTCCGGCGGTGACAAATTCGCCTGTGACCGGCAGCGCGGTGCCGATGGCGTTGGAAACATCTGCGGCAAAGAGATCGGCCTGATAATTACCGGCGAGGCGCAGGGGCGAAGTAAGAGTTAGCTGCAAATTTCCGTCGAAGCGCGAATGGCCGAAATCGACTCTCACCGGATGCAAATCGAGGCGAGATTGCGTGAGGGTGAAGCTCGCGTGCAAACCGTGTTCTGTGTTGGGCAGCGTTCCGGTCGAAAAAGTTCCTTGAGGATAAGCGATCGAGCCGGCATAGGCTTGCTGCTGCGCGTCGAACCTGAGCTGCGACTGCAGGTTGTGCAGCTCGGCGGAGAGCGGGATTTTCTGCTCGCGAAGTTCGAGGTCGCCGGAGCGGAGCGTGAAGTCCCTCACCTGCAAATTCAGCAGCGTACGCAGCGTGTTGCTGTGAGGATTGCTCTTTTTCGGATGCGGAACGTTGCTGTTGCCATTGCGATCGACCAGGAAACGGATGACCGGCTGGTCGAGCCGGACGAAAGCCAGCCGCGCTTTCTTGTGAAACAAGGGCAGAAAGTCCACCTGTGCAGAGGCGCGGCGCACGGTGAAAAACGGCGGCTGTGCAGCGCCCTCACGGCCGAAAATCACGACGTCCTGCAGATTGACGCTCAAATGCGTCCAGCCAAGCGAGAGCTTTCCGATGCGAACAGGGGCGCCAATGCTGCTCTCGACTTTCGCGGTGATTTTCGCAAGCAGGAAGCGGTTCACCGGCGGCGTATGCACAGCGACCCACGCGGCACACACGAGAACAATTATGGCGAGGATGATGATGCCAATCGTGCGTCCGATAATTTTAATTGCGCCCATAATTTCACCCAGTGGTTTCAACAACGTTCGAGAACATCAAAACGCCTGTCCTAACGTGACGAAATATTGCAGCGCCTTCACGCCGGGCACGGATGTAAGGCGATAGCCAATATCGAGCCGCACGGGCCCAACCGGCGTTTTGTAACGAACGCCGAAGCCGACAGTGTTTGTGTAGTTGCTCACTAACTGGCTGAAGTTGATGTTGCTGTACACATTTCCTCCGTCATAAAACAGCACACCGCTGAGGCTGCTGATCTCGGGCAGCGGAAAGCGCGCTTCGGAATTCAAAATAAAGAGCATGTTGCCGCCCACCGGCACGCTGATCTGCGTGCAGGTGCTCGAGTCCGCGGGATTGCTGCAAGCGGTGACGGCGCGTTGCGGGCCGGCGCCGTTGATGGGAAACCCGCGAAGAGAATCCGCGCCGCCGGAAAAAAAGCGCTCGCTGAGGGGTACAGTGCTGCCGGCAAAAGGAATCGTAAAGCCCAAGCGAATGTTGCTGGCCCAAGTGAGGCGTGAACTCACGGGAATGTAAAACGCATTCTGCGCCATCATGCGGACGAAATCGGCGCTCGAGCCGAAGGCGCTCGGCGTGACGGCGAAATTATAGGTTTGAAAAACTCCGCGATGCGCGTCGAGCGGGTTGTCGCGAGAATCCCGCAAATATTCGACAGAGACTGTGGATGTGCGCACGTGCTGGTCCTGCGGTAAGACCAGTCCGGGAATCAGCAGATTACTCAAAGCTGTCTGCTGGTAGGCATAGCGAAAAATCACGTTCTTGGTTTTTTGCGCGTCGAGCGGCTTCTCCACTTGAAATGCCGCCTGGCCAAACACCGCTGTAAATATGGGGTTTTCCGTGGTGCGAGTGCCGGTGAAGGAGGTTAGCGAACTCCAGCCAGAGCCAAAAAAGCGCGGGTCGGAGTAAGTAAGCGAGCCGCTCTGGCGCAAGCGCGAGAGAATCGTGGCAATGGAAGCGGTTTCAGCGCGCCCGAAAATGTTGCGGCGATCAAATTCAAAAGAGCCACGGGGCGTGAATATGCTTCTCTGGCTGACGGTGAATTTACTTCCGAGGCCGATCTGCGGCAGCCCAGGAATGGCCACGAAGCCGACGGGAATATTGCCGTTCCTCGGAATGACTTCGATGCCGCCGCCGAATTCGATGGTGTTGCGCTTCGATTCATGGACCTGCACGAGCACGTCCTCTTGCGTTTGCGTGCTCACCGGCTTGCGCGGCTGCACACTGACCCAGTCGAAAACGCCCGCGTTGTAGAGCTCGTCTTCTGCCTGGTAAAAGCGTCCCTGGCTTAACGGCTGCTCGGGGCTGACGTCTGCTTTTGAAACGGCGCGAATGAAGGATTCGCGTGTTTGCTTTTGCCCCAGATACACGACTTGATTGATGCGCGCTTGCGGCCCTTCCGTGATTTTATAGATGACGTCTTGCACATGGGGGCGGCCTGGCTCCGGCGTGACGCTGGATTCGAATTTGGCGTTCAAGTATCCGTTGTTGAAGTAGCGCGCGAGGATGGCGTTGCGATCCATTTGCAGGAGATTCGCTGAATAGGGTTTTCCGGGCGCGAGATTCAAAGAACGGATTTGCAGAGGCTCGCCCTTGTCGCCCTGGATGCGCAACGCGCCAACGGTATCTTGTGGGCCTTCGTTGATAGTGAAGGTGACGTCAACGTTGGGGTCGTAATCGTGCACGTGCGGAGTGACGGAGACATCCGCGAATCCGGCATTTTTGTAAAGCGTCTCGACCGAATTGACCGTTTTGCTCACCAGCGTCTCACTGAAATCACCGTGAGAAAAAATGTGAAACAGGTCGAACAAAAAATGGCCCTTCTTTACGGAGGAAACTGATTCGAGACGGTCGTCGTCGAAGTGGCGGTTGCCGTCGAAATAGACGCCTTCCACTTTGTGGCGCTTGCCTTTGTCGACTGCGTACACGACGCGGGTCAGCTCCGGGTCGTGGGTCACTTGCGCCTGCACCGAAGCGTCGAAATAGCCCTTGGATTGCATGTAATTCAAAATATTCAGGTGGCCTTCGTAGATCAGGTCTTCATCGACGGCGCTTTCCTGATAAATGGGAATCAATCGCTTCTGCGTGCGCTTCCACAGATGAGCGCCGGTGACTTCGACGGAGACTTTCGGACCGAGCACGACTTGAAAAGTGAGCAGGGCGCGATTGGTTTGCGGATCGTATTTTGCGGAGACAAACCTTACCGTGGGCGCCAAGCGGCCCTGGTCGGCGAGCTCTTCGCGAATGTGGGCGACGCCCTGATAAATCCGCTGAATGGAGTATTTCTGGCCGCTCTTGAGCGAAGTTCGCTTCAGTTTGGCCCAAAGCGAGTTCATCGCGGCACGGAGTTTTGCCGCATTGGCCGGTGGGACGCCCTCGATTTCGATAGCGCCGACTCTGGCGAGTTTGTTCAGATTGCAGGCGAAAGTCAGATTCACAATCATGTGCTGCTGATCCCAATCGGCCTGCGGGGCGACGGAGGCGAGAAAATATCCGTTAGTCTGAAGAAAATGCGTAAGCGCGTTTTGGCCTTGGGGAGGAAGGTCGTTGGTGAACGCGGATTGCGCGGGAATGTTTGCGGCCTGCAGCAGGCGCGTGTAGGGAAATGCGTGAACGGCGCCCGGGAAAGATAAGTGTCCGACGTAATACGCGGGCTCGAGCACAAAGACGAGCTTCAAACCGTTTTCTTGCGGAGTGACATTCAGTTTCACCTGCGAAAAGAGCTTCGTATTCTGCAAGGCGTTGATGCTTTCGCGGACGGCGGCCTGCGAGAAGGGCTGGCCGGCTTTTTGGCGAATCATGGCGCGAAAGCTGGAGACGTCCATTAAGGGAGTTGCGGATACGTCGACGGTTTGCACTTTTCGTCCCTCGAATCCCGCGTAGGAATTCGGTTGCTGCTGCTGGGCAAAGGCCAGAAAGTTCGCCCAAAAGAAGAGGAGCAAAAATCGCGCGGCGAGCGGAGCCGTTCGCAAACGGCTTGCGCAGGCTGAACAGCGCATTCGCAGCATTACGCCGAGGCTCCTTTTCCTTCGGCGTTGCGTGCTGCTTTCTCGGCTTCCGCAGCTGCGAGCACCACGAGACTAGCCATGTAAACCCAGGTCAAAAAAATGATGAAGCCGGCGATGGCACCATAGACTTTGGAAAACGAAGATGTGTGACGCATATAAAAGTTCACTGCTTCGGTGGCACCGACGAAAGTGAGCGAGACAACGATGCTGCTCGCGGGGAACCAACGCCAGCGGCGCTTCATGTTGGGCAAAAAATGGTCCAGCAAATCGACGCCGATGCACATGATCACAAGCGTGGCGGCGAATCTGACGAGTTCCCAGGGAACATGGGTAACGCCCTGTGAATTAAGCGGGGCCGCGATGGCCGTCCGGAGCCAGTGCCCGAGACTAATCACGGCGAAGCTGGCGATGAAAAAAAACGCGGCGGCGAAGGTGGCTACGACGGCGATTACATGTTTACGAGCGAAACTTCTGGTTTCCCGCACGCCGTGTGCTTTGCTCAGTGATTCCATCAAGCTCACGAACCCCGAGGAGGCGCTCCAGATCATTCCCAACACTCCAAGCGAAAAGAAGCTCTTGTAGCCATGGGTGAGGTCCACGATTGTCGAGAACAGCAGGTGGCGCGAATCGGTGGGCAGATAGGTGATGATCCATTCGGCGAACGTCTGCCAGACGTTGGTGAACGGGAGCCATCCGACAATCGAGGCTACGACCAGCAGAAAAGGAAAAATCGAGAGGGCGAAGTAAAAGGACATTTGCGCAGCGAGATCTAGGCAGTCGTCGGCCATGAATCCGTGCCAGGTAGCGCGCGCGATGGCTCCGCGCGACGTGTGGCGGCGTCGTGCGTGATTTTGCCTTCGGACTGAAACTTCCTGGGCCATCGTAGGAATCTGGAGAGCCTGTGCTGGAGGCATAAGGGCGCGCTAGAGCCGGGGAGGTTCGTCTACTTGAGTTTAAGAGGAGAACGCAGGAGCGCTATCCTGTGATTGCTGTACTCAGAATGCACGGCGGTTGTAGTGGGTTAGCGGGTCGTGAAAATGCACGAGTTTACGGACTCTCGTTAGCGCTGGTAGACCACTCCGTTTTTCATCACGAATGAGACTTTTCCGACGACGCTGATGTCGTTCAGAGGATTTCCGGAGACGGCGATGACGTCCGCAAAATAGCCCGGCTTTAGTTCCCCGATCTGGCCCTGCCAAGCGAGAATTTTCGCGCCGTTGAGCAGGTCGGCGCGGAGAACTGCGAGCGGCGACATGCCGTACTGAACCATGAGCACGAATTCACGGGCCTGGGTGCCGTGCGGGAACGGGCCAACGTCGGAACCGATGGCCATTGGCACTCCGGCGGCGAGCTGTTTTTTGAATTGCTGCACGTGATAGTCGAGCATGGCGTGCTCGATTTTGCTTCCGGCCGGACTCTCGGCGTGATCGGCGAAGTATTCGGAAATTGTGAATGTGGGGACCGCGGGAATGCCCTTCTCGCGCATCAGTTTCATGGTTTCGTCGCTTAATTGGAAGGCGTGGTCAATGGATTCAGTGCCAGCTTCTGCAGCGTAAAGCGTTCCCGGTTCGCCGGTGGCGTGGACGCCGACGCGCGTTCCGAGGCGCGCTGTTTCCTGCACGGCCGCGCGCAATTGGTCTTCTGAAAATTGATAGGGACTGTGGAAAATTCCATTGCGGAAAGTGTCGCGGCCCGTTTCGTAGATTTTGATGAAGTCCGCGCCCTCTTTGATCTGCCGGCGAATCGTTTCGATCAGCTGATCCGTGTCATTGGCATAGTCCGCGTTGGAAAGCACGTGCTGCTCAGGATTAAACCCGATAGCGTCTTCGTGCCCCCCGAGAATTGAAATAGCGTTACCTGAGATTCTCAAGCGCGGTCCGGGAATCTCTCCTTTGTTGATAGCGTTCCGTACTGCCGTGTCGGCGGAGCCCGCGCCTTCGGTACCCATGTCGCGCTCGGCGGTGAATCCAGCCATTAAATCGGCGCGCGCTGCGAGGGTGGCCTGAATGGTGCGTTGAGGAACGGATTCGTCGACGGTTTGCATGCCTTCGTTACCCGGATGCAAAAACAAGTGGACATGCGCGTCGATCAAGCCCGGCATGAGAGTGCAGTCGCCGAGGTCGATGACTTCAGCGCCGTCGGGATGCGAAACGGCTGTGCCCACTTCGGCGATGCGCTCGCCGCGGACCAGAACTTCTCCTGGCGAAATGATTTTTCCAGCAGCAATGTCCAGCAATCTGGCCGCGTGAAGCACAATCGGGTGCGTGGCCGCATTCGCCGACGCTTGGGCGTTCTCGGTTGTCTGAGAAAAAGCTCGTTGAGAACTAACTGCGAGAAAAAGAACCGTCGCGAAGATTAATGCAATTCGTATTTTGTTCATGGCGCGCAGATAATACCATTCTCCATCTTCTCGGGAACATCTGGTTCACACAGTCTTCGGACAAAGCCAGTTCAGACAGAAATGCTCTGACGGCGGTTTTTCGCACGAAAAACAACACGAGAAATATATTGTATTCGCGCCGCTTCGCTTGCTTTCGGCGGGGCAAGGGTGATAATGAGGGCACATCCGGAGGCGGCCTGCAAGCTCATGCAATGCCCAGTTTGTTCGACGAAGAATCCTGATACATCGTGGGAGTGTGGGAAATGCCACACTTTGCTTCCGTCCGCGGGTTCACAGGTAACACTTGACCAGGGAACACCTGAAGAATTTTCCGTCGCACTCAGCCCTGAAACTGCGGCGCATTTATCCGACGCCGACACTCTGCAGCCGGGAACGGTCCTCGCCGGACGCTACGAAATTGTGCAACTCATCGGGCAAGGCGGAATGGGCGCGGTGTACAAAGCCCATGACAAGGAGTTGGACCGCGCCGTAGCGCTCAAGACCATTCGTCCGAACCTTGCCAAAAACGCCGACACGCTGCGGCGATTCAAGCAGGAACTAATCCTGGCGCGACAAGTCACTCACCGCAATGTGATTCGCATTCACGATCTTGGGCAATCCGACGGAATCAAGTTCATCACCATGGATTTCGTCGAAGGAAGGGACCTGCGTTCGTTTTTGAACGAGCGAGGAAAATTTGAGCCGAAGGAAGCCGCGCTGATCATGCTGCAGATTTGCCGCGCGCTCGAGGCGGCGCACAACGAAGGCGTAATTCACAGGGATCTAAAGCCGCAAAACATCATGCTGGACGCGAATGGACGCGTGTACGTGATGGACTTCGGCATCGCGCGTTCGGCGTATCTCCCGGGAATGACGCAAACCGGAGCGTTGCTCGGCACGCCGGAATATATGTCGCCGGAGCAGGCGCGCGGCGAAAAACTCACCGAGCAATCGGATATTTTTTCGCTGGGTGTGATTTTTTACGAGATGCTCGCCGGCAAGTCGCCGTACCAGTCGGACGTTCCGCTGGCGACATTGTGGAAGCGCATGCAGGAGAAGGCCACGCCGCCGATCGCGGTGGATCCTTCAATTCCGCAAGCGCTTAACGATATTGTCGTGAAGGCGCTCGAAATCGAGCCCGCGAAACGCTTTGCCACCGCGCGAGAAATGGCGCAAAGCCTGGAAATCTGGCTGGGGCCTTCGGCGGGTAGCTCCACAATCATTCTGCAAGCGCCGCCGCGAACCATTGCGGCCTACTGGAAGTGGATTGCCGCTGGCGCTGCGGTTCTGCTGGTCGCGGCTGCTATTGTCTTTCGCAACAGAAAGCCGGTTCAGCCGCCGGCGACTCATCCGCCTCTGAGTGTTCTCGTGGCGGATTTCAACAACTACACAGGCGATCCCATTTTCGATGACACGCTTGAGCCAATGTTTAATGTGGCGCTCGAAGGCGCCAGCTTCATCACAGCTTACAGTCGTGGACAAGCTCGCAGTGAGGCACGCAAGCTCCAGCCGAAATCCGCAGGCAAGCTTGACGAACAAGCCGCGAGATTGGTCGCGATGAGTGCAGGCGTGAGCGCCATTGTGACCGGTTCGTTGAGCAGCCGCGACAATGGCTACCAGCTCTCGGTTGAGGCGATTGATTCCTCCAGCGGAAAAATGCTTGCAAACGCGACGGTGAACGCCGCAAGCAAAAACGATCTCTTGCTGGATATTCCCAAGCTCGCTGCGCCCATCCGAAAAGCTCTGGGTGATACGACGCCGGCCTCCGTGCAGCTGGCCGCAACGCAGGGAGCTTTTGCGTCGAGCAATCTCGA
>DAIRCW010000032.1:0-15971 GCA_036796475.1 Candidatus Acidiferrales bacterium
GCGATCTTTTCCCCATCGAACACCGGCTCCCACACGCGTCCCGCATCCGTCGTCTTCCAAA
Organism: Candidatus Acidiferrales bacterium; assembly: GCA_036796475.1. GTDB lineage: Bacteria > Acidobacteriota > Terriglobia > Acidiferrales > UBA7541 > DAHUXN01. Next base: position 62 of record DAIRCW010000032.1, read on the forward strand.
CTCCGCCGCCCACCGCGCCAAAATAAAAAGTGTCGGGCTGCCCGGGCACGCCCGTCACCGCAACAGCGCGCCCGCCGCGGAACGGCCCAATCATCCGGTAACGCATTCCGTCAAACAGATTCGCATCCATCTGCTGCGCGCGCAGTTGCCTGGAACCGCCAAAAACAAAAATCAGCACGAGCGCACCAAAAACAATTCGAGATATCGCACGCCGAAAATAGCTCAATTTATTTCTCCTTATTATCAACCGCAAAAAGAAGTGCGAGTATATACCTGTGCGCCGAGAGCCGACTACAAGCACACGCGCAGCCACCAGTCAGCGGCGCGTTTTTCCATGCCACCGGGCCCATGCACCGCTAATCAAACTTGTATACCGCGAGGTGCGCCATGAATTTGCCGAAGCGCCGTCTGGGCCAAACGACTCTCGAAATCACCACTCTTGGTTTCGGCACTTGGGCCATAGGAGGCGGTGGCTGGGCCTTTTCGTGGGGCCCGCAAGACGACGACGCCTCGCTCGCCGCCATGCGCCACGCCGTCGAGCAGGGCATCAATTGGATTGACACCGCCGCCGTCTACGGCCTCGGCCATTCCGAAGAACTCGTCGGCAAATTTCTGCGCGACCTGCCGCCATCCGAGCGTCCCTACGTCTTCACCAAGTGCGGCTTGGAATGGGACAAAGACAAGCCCATGGAAGCAGCCCGCCGCGTGCTTACTCCCGAAACCGTTCGCGCCGAATGCGAAGCCTCGCTGCACCGCCTCGGCGTCGAACGCATTGACCTCTACCAATTCCACTGGCCTGATGAGAGCGGCTCCCGCATCGAAGACGCTTGGGCCGCTATGTCGCGCCTCGTCAGCGAAGGCAAAGTGCGCACTCCCGGGGTTTGCAACTTCAGCGTCGAACTGATGGAGCGCTGCGAGCCGATTCAGCACGTCGATTCTTTGCAGCCGCCGTTTTCGCTCATTCGCCGTGAAACCGCGGAAAAAGAACTCCCTTGGTGCGCTGAACACAAAACTGGAATCATTTGCTACAGCCCCATGCAATCCGGCCTCCTCACCGACTCCTTCTCAGAAGAACGCGCCAGGAAATTCGCCAAAGACGACTGGCGCCGCCGCTCCGACCAATTTCAGCAGCCTAAGTTGAAAAAAAATCTTGCCTTGCGCGACGCTCTCAAGCCCATCGCCAAGCGCCATCAATCCTCTGTCGCCGAAGTCGCCATTGCATGGACCCTGTGTTGGCCCGGCGTCACCGGCGCCATCGTCGGTGCCCGCTCGCCCGAGCAGGTTGATGGCTGGATTCGCGCTGCATCTCTCGACCTCAATTCTGCCGATATGGACGAAATTGCCGCCGCCATCCAGCGCACCGGCGCGGGCGACGGCCCGTCCAAGCCCATGCCGCCGAATGCGAAGACCCATGAGGCCAGGCAGGCATCCGTAAGAGCGGGTTTGTAAGTCCCCAAGTCTTCGCGAACCTTGTTTTCGGATCTGGCGCCACTTGACACAAACTAAGGCAAATCCCTGATTCTTCTGCCATCGCGATTCCCCATACACTACTCAGGCCTTGCTCCTGCTCAAATGGGAGGTAACACCAAGATGAAATTCCTGCTCGCCTTGCTCGCGGCCGTTACCCTAACCGCTGGTGCCGCCCTCGCGGACACGATCGTCCTAAAAAATGGGGATCATCTCACCGGCACGATCACTACGGTCAACGGCGACCAAGTCACCCTGAAAACCGACGCTGCCGGCGAAATCAACATCAAATGGTCTGCGATTCAGCAGTTGAACTCTGACAGCCCCCTTTACGTCGCCACTCCCGAGAAGCAAACCATCAGCGGCACTGTCGCTCTCGATGGCACGGATCTCGTCGTCCACACCACCACATCTGGCGACGTCCGCGTACCCGTCTCGCAGCTAACCATCGTTCGCACCTCCGATCAGCAGCAGGCCTACGAAAAAAGCCTCCATCCCGGTCTTACCGATGACTGGACCATAGGCGCAAATATCGGCTTCGCCCTCGCGCGCGGCAACAGCGACACCACAAACTTGAACACCGGCGTTACCGCCGTTCGCAAGACGTTATCCGATCAAATCAAACTCGCCGTCTCCTCCATTTACGCACGCAGCGGCACCTCCACCAGCGGCTCTCCGGGCGGCGTCACCGCCAGCGAAGTCTTGGGCGCGGCCGCCTACAACAAAGACATTTCCAAGCGCCTCTTCCTCTTCGCTAGCGCTGATTTCACACACGACGCTCTTCAGGACCTCGTCTTGCGCCAAATCTATTCCGCCGGCTTGGGCGTCCACGTCATCAAACGCACAAACACAACACTAGACGCCCTCCTCGGCGCCAACTATACGCGTGAAAGTTACAGCAGCAGCGCTACCCTGATTACCCCCGCTCTGAACATCAATCGCAACCTGCCGGGCCTCACCGCCGGTGAAGCCTTCACCCACAAATTCTCCGCGAATACCGCGATAATTGAAGCATTCAACTTCTATCCCGATCTGAGTGACATCGCGCAGTATCGCTTTGCCCTGGATACGTCCGTGGTCACCAAGATAAAAAAGTGGCTCGGCTGGCAAGCCTCGCTGAGTGACCGCTACGTGACCAACCCTCCTATCCCCGGCACGAAATCCAATGACGTCATCCTGTCCACCGGATTGAACGTCACTTTCGGACACTAGCGTTTTCCCATTTCGCCGGCGGCAATGATGCCTTTCACAAAACGCAAGCGGCATAAAACAAACCGGCGAAACAGACGCCCGAACAAAAGATGGATCGCCGGCGTCAAAACCGTCTCCACCTTTCCGCCTCCCGGCCTGTTCACAAAAGACGCCCCCACCATCGCCAAATCTCTGGCTTCGAAAAAAGTCTCGCCCAAAGGCCCGCAGTCCGGCATGCGCATGCTCAACTATTTCATCAATCGCGCCGGCAAAAAACTCAGCCGCTCGCGCCTCGCTGTACTAGAGCGCGCTAAATCGCTGCTCTCAAAACGCATTCGGCAAAAGAACAGTTCCCGCCCTCGGCGCATCCCATAATCTGGGTCGAAATGCTATAATCAAACGAGCCAATCGGCCTGCGCCCCGCCGTCAAGCGGTGTAACGAACGGGAAACGGAAAAACATGAGTCCATTTTGGAAGAAGTCAGTCATCATCGTCTCAGTTTTGGTTTTCGCCTACGTCGCTCTTGGCTACGTCAAGGGCAAAGGCAACGACGACAATACCTACTCGACTCTCACCGTTTACAGCGAAGTCCTTCAATACATCCAGGACGACTATGTGGACCAGCCTGACATTCACGTGGTCACTTCCGGCGCGCTGCATGGCCTTCTCGATTCGCTCGACCCCCAATCCAGCTATCTCGGCCCTCGCGAATTCAGCCAATATCAAAGCAAGTTGAACGACAAATCCAAAGGCCAGGTCGGCGTCTTCCTTTCCAAGCGCTTCGGCTACGTTGTCGTCGTTTCCGTTTTTCCCGATAGCCCCGCGCAAAAAGCCGGCCTCCTCGATGGCGATCTTCTCGAATCCATCTCCGGCATTTCCACCACGGAAATGTCCATTGGCCAGGCCGAGGTTTTGCTCACCGGCGATCCGGGACAGACCGTCAAATGCGAAGTCATTCGGCGCGGCAAAGACGACCCCTTCGACGTCACCATGACTTACGCCAAGCTTCAGCCGCCGCATCTTCTTCAGGAGCAGATGCAGGGTTCCGTCGCTTATCTTCGCGTTCCGGCCTTTGAATCCGGCACCTCCAGCCAGATTCGTGAAAAGCTCGTCCAGTTCAAAAAGCAGGGCGCCAAAAAACTCATCCTCGACCTTCGCGGCTCCGCTTCCGGCCCTGAACAGGAGGGCGTCGATACCGCCCAGCTCTTCCTTAATTCCGGAACCGTCGCCACTCTCGAAGGCCAGACTGTCACCAAACAAACTTTTTCAGCAGATCCGTCCAAAGTCGTCTGGACCGATCCTATGACCGTTTTGATTTCCAGCGGCACTGCCGGCCCGGCGGAAATTCTCGCCGCAGCTATCGGCGATAATCACCGCGGCGACACCGTCGGCGAAAATACTTTCGGTACCGCCTCCCAGCAGAAATTGATTTCCCTCGACGACGGCTCTGCGCTCATTCTCACTGTCGCGAATTACTTCACCCCGGCGGGCAAAGCCATTCCCAAGAATGGCGTCGCGCCCACCGTGCAGGTCAATCCGCAAACCATCAGCGATGTCGCCCAACTAAATCAAGACCAGCTTGCTCCGCCTGCGCCCGGCCAGTTGCCTTCCGCCGATGATCCCGTAGTCAAGAAGGCTCTCGAAGTTCTGCAGGCCAGCCCCGCGCAGAAGGCCGCCTGACGCCCCAAGTGGCCGCCCTAGGCCGTAGCCACTCAGGTCGCGGGTTAGCCCACCTTCGCGCCTTTTTTCGCCCGCTCGCGTCCTTCCTTCTTTGCCTCCTGACTTTCCTTCTTTCCTCCTGCTCCCGCAAGCCCACCGCTAGCCAAATTCATGACATCACCAGCGACCTCGTCGCTGCCGCAAAAAGCGCCGCCGGTCCCAATTCGCAAATTTCCATTCGCCCTGAAATGCGCCGCACCGCCACTGGCCACTCGGAACTCGCCGCCGACAATATCTTCATCGATGTCGCTCCACCCGCCGCACCCGGCCCTTCCCTCCGCGAACTGGAATCCGCCCTGGACCGCGCCGCCGCCCGCCATCACCTTACTCGCGTGCCGAGGCCCGAATCGAGCGGCGAAATTCGCTTCGATTATCTGCTTAGTGGCGAGCGCACCCACTCAATTCACATTTTGATCAAAGAAACCAGCGCCGCTGCCGCTCCGCACCCCTCTTCCGCCGTCCCCCGCCTCGCCATCATCATTGACGATATGGGCCGCGACCAATCCGCTGCCGCCGCGCTCCTCAAATTGCCCTATCCCCTCACTTTTTCCGTTTTGCCCGGCCAGTTGCATTCTGCGGACATCGCCGGCGAAGCTCATCGCCGCGGCGACCAGGTCATGCTCCATCTGCCCATGCAATTTGAAGGCAGCTCCGCGAAAGCCGAGCCCGTCGAACTTCGCCTCGGCATGCCTTCCACCGAAGTCGATCGCGTCCTCGCGCAAATGCTCTCCACCGTTCCTCACGCTGTCGGCGTCAACAATCACGAAGGCTCGCTCGCCACCGCCAATCCCCAGCTCATGTCCGAGCTGATGGACGCCCTCCGCCGCCGCAATCTCTTCTTCATTGACAGCCGTACCACCGTCGCCACCGTCGCCTTCGACGCCGCCCAGCGCGCCGGAGTCCGCGCCGCCTCGCGCAAGGTTTTTCTCGATGATGTCGAGACTCCCCAGGCCATTCTCCAGCAGCTCGAACTCGCCGTCCGCGACGCGCAGCGCAACGGTTCAGCCATCGCCATCGGCCATCCTCATCCCTCCACCATCGCCGCTCTCACCGAAGGGATCCCTCGCATCAAAGCCAGCGTCCGCCTCGTCTTCGCCTCCTCTCTAGTGCACTAGCGTTCTTACTCGTAATTCTGACTGAAGCGAAGAATCTCGCCGTGTCTTTCTCAGTTCCTTAATTGCCTTGCCTCCGCCTTACTTCCTGCGTTTCACATATTCATCAGGCACAATCTACGCATGCTCCTGTCCAATGGAACGTAACGGCACAATGCTCACTTTCTCGTGCGCACCTCTCACCCCTAAAATTGTCATTCCGAGCGGATGCGACCAGCATCCAGCGAGGAATCTGCATTTGCTTTTGTCTTCCTGTCGCCGCACATTCGAGATGAGGAGAGGTCTTCGAAGTCTTCGCAGGGAAGAGGTCCGCAGAATCGAATCGCCTTGCGTCGAGGGCATCCGATGCTCTGCCTACCTCGGATCAGTTCAGAATCTCATGGATCATCGGCATCACATACCCCGCAATCGCTCCCGCCGAGGTCAGCGCCGGCGATTCCATGCCAATCAAATGCACCACGCTCGCGAATTGCGGGTCGCGCTCGATGATAAAATCTCGCGCCGCGTGGCTCCCCGGCGGCGCCAGCTTCGCGCGTATCCCCGTGTACGCCGGCGCCAAATCCTCCGCCCGCAATTCCGGCAGCATCGCCGCGGCCATCTTCACAAAATCCTCCACCGGAGGACGGTTGCTCTCATAATCATTTTTGTCCGCAATGTAATGCGCCGTCGGCCCCACCAGCACGCCGTCCCATAGCGTTTTTGTCAGATGCACGCCTAGACTCAATCCCTCCGGATGCGGCAGCGGATAAACCAGCCCGCGCACCAAATCCCGCCGCGCGCGCACAATCTCGCAATACTCCCCGCGCACCGGATAAATTTTGTTTTGCGCCAGCTCCGAACCCATCATCGACGCCACTTCGTCCGCGAAAAGTCCCGCGCTGTTCACCACGCATCGCGTTTCGATCTCTCCCGCCTCGCTCGTGACGCGCACAGTCCCACTCTGCGCCTCGATGTGCGTAACTTTCGCGTGCGTCACAATATCCGCACCACGCTCCTTCGCAATTCGCGCGTACGCCTTCACCAGCTCCTCGCTCGCCACAATTCCCGCCGAAGGCACTTCGATCGCCGCCGTCGCGCGAATATGCGGCTCCCGCGCGCGTATCGCCGCCGCATCCACCATGCGCAATCCTTCAACCCCATTCTCCCGTCCGCGCGCGAGCAGCTCCTCAAGCGTCTTTTCCTGCTCCGCCGAACTCGCCACCACCAGCTTGCCCGTAACCCGATGCAGCACGCCATGCACCGCGCAAAATTCCTTTGTCAAACCGTTCCCGCGAACGCACAGCCGCGCCTTCAGTGACCCCGGCGTGTAATACAGCCCCGAATGAATTACCCCGCTGTTCCGCGAACTCGCCCCCATCCCCAGCTTCGGCATCTGCTCCAGCAAAAACACATCCTTCCATTTCTCCGCGACCGCCGCCGCAATCGCGCACCCCACCACCCCGCCGCCGATAATCACCACATTCGCTTGGGCGGACATTAGCCTGCGCCTTCTGAATCGGGATGTTCGTGCGTTTTCAATTCACACTTCTCTTCTAATCGGTCCGTATCCGCATCGAGTTTACATGTTTGAGAAATGGTTTCGGCCTTCGTTTCATTCTGCGGGAAGTTTTCGCGCTGGAGTGCTGGGCCTATTCCCGCCTGCCTGGCACCACGCCGCTGAATCTCGAAAGCCGGCAGCTTCCATTGTATAATCCGCCTGATTCCCAATCGGCAAGGAGCCTCATGCCTGCGGACAAACCTTCCACGATGTGGGTTCCGGTCTGTTGCGGACGCATCATGCGCTGCAATATGTTCCGTCAGCCCGACGGAGGCGCTTACGCAGCCTTAGTGTGCACCGTGTGCAACAAAAACATTGCGCTGGAACAAGAGTCGCTCGCGAGCGCGGATAAATTCGGCGACGGCTCGCATATTCTGAACCTGCTGGGATCGCCCAAGCCGCCGAAGACCGAAAGGCCAAAATCCTTCGGTGACGCCAGTTCTGACGATCCCACGCTGTAATCTCGATCGCAGCTCACGAAACACTTCCTGCCATGATCGGTCAGACCATTTCGCACTACCGCATCGTGGAGCAACTCGGCGCCGGCGGTATGGGCGTCGTATACAAGGCTCAAGACAGCAGACTCGGCCGATTGCTGGCTTTGAAACTCCTCACCGAACAACTGGCAAAACAGCCGCAAGCCCTCGAGCGTTTCCGGCGCGAGGCCCGCGCGGCCTCCGCGCTGAATCATCCCGGCATCTGCACAATTTATGATGTCGGCGAAGAAGACGGCCGCGCGTTCATCGCTATGGAGTTCATTGACGGCGAAACACTCCGTGATCTCATCCATGGCAAGCCGCTCCCCGTGGCGGAAATCGTCAACCTGGGAATCCAAATCGCCGAGGCTCTCGATGCCGCTCACGCCGCAGGAATCATTCACCGCGACATCAAGCCCGCGAACGTTTTTGTCACTAAACGCGGGCAAGCAAAAGTGCTCGACTTTGGACTTGCCAAGCTCCTTCCGCAAGGCATCGCCAACTCGAACGACGAGTCCACCGCCGCATCATCAGGCCCCACTTCGATTGTCGGTGTAATCAGCGGCACTCCCTCCTACATGTCGCCCGAGCAGATCCGTGGAGACGATTTGGATCCGCGGACCGACATTTTTTCGCTCGGCGCCTTACTGTACGAAATGGCCACCGGGCGGCAGGCGTTCGATGGCGGCACCGGCGGCGTGATTATCGAAGCCATTCTGACGCGCGCCCCGGCTCCTTCGCGAACCATCAATCCGAACATCCCGCCGCAATTAGACGGAATGATCGCCAAAGCCCTGCACAAAAATCGCGATGAACGCTACCAGCACGCAGTCGACATGCTCGCCGACTTACAGCGATTGAAACGGGACATCGAGTTGGGCCGGGCAGACGCGCAAACCGACGAACCTGGCGCTATCCCAACGGCGAATGCCTCATCTTCAACCGGCAAACTGAAATCCGGCGGCCCGCGCACCGAGCGCGTCTCCACGGCCATTGGTTCGATTGCCGTGCTGCCGTTCGTCAACGCAACTCACGACCCCGAGCATGAATACTTAAGCGATGGCATCACCGGCAGCCTGATCAACAATCTCGCTTCCGTCCCAAAACTCCGCGTCATGGCGCAGAGCACCGTGTTCCGTTACAAAGGCCGCGACATCGACCCGCAAGCCGTCGGTCGCGACCTCAACGTGCGCGCCGTGCTCGCCGGAAGAATGATGCAGAGCGGAGGCTCGTTGCGCATAGGCGCCGAGCTCGTGGACGTTGCGACCGGCTCTCGTTTGTGGGGCGCGCAATTCGACCGCAAAATGGGCGACATTTTCGCGATTCAAGACGAAATCTCCAGTGAAATTTCCGAGAAATTGCGCCTGCAACTCACCGCGCCGGAAAAAAAGCGCCTCACGCGGCGTCACACGGAAGATTCGGAGGCTTATCAGCTTTATCTGAAAGGCCGTCACCATTGGAACCGCTGGACCGAAGAGGGTTTCAACAAAGCCATCCACTATTTTCAGCAAGCGGTCGACAAAGATCCCGCCTACGCGCTGGCTTACACCGGTTTGGCCGAATCCTACGTGCTACTCGGATGGAACAGCTATCTCCCTCCGAAAGATGCATTCCCCAAGGGCAAAGCAGCCGCGCTTACGGCCCTTAAACTCGATAAAGATCTTGGCGAAGCTCACACCCCTCTCGCAGCGGCGCTCTGGCTTTACGACTGGCAATGGCCAGAAGCGCAGTCAGCCTTTCATCGCAGCCTGGAACTCAGCCCCGCCTATCCGACCGGCAATCACTGGCACGCCGAATACGTGATGACCATGGGCCGCAACGAAGAGGCCATCGCCAAAATGAAGGAGAGCCAGAATCTCGATCCGCTCTCTCTGATAATCAGCGTGGCCATTGGATGGGCGCTTTACCATGGCCGCCGCTACGAAGAAGCCATCGTTCAACTCTTGCGTACCGTCGAACTGGATCCCAATTATCCGGTTACGCACTGGATTCTCGGCCTGGTGTACAGAAAAACAGGCCGCTACGATTTGGCCATCATGGAAGGCGAAAAGGGAGTAGCGCTGTCGGGAGGAAGTCCTCTTCTGTCTGCTGCACTCGCCCAAAGTTACGGCGCCTCAGCACGAGCAAGCGAAGCAAAGCGGATCCTCGATGACCTCACCAAACTAGCAAAGCTGAAATACGTCGCGCCTCATTTTTTTGCGGGTATACATATCGGCTTAAAAGAAAACGACCACGCCATCGAATACCTCGAAAAATCCTACCAAGAGCATTCCCACTGGCTGATCTATTTGCACCTCGATCCAAGCATGGACGATTTGCGAAACCATCCTCGGTTCCAAGCCCTATTGCGCCGCATCGGCCTTCCCATATCGCACGACCATGCCGCTCAATTTTCCGGCGGCACTGGCTGAATCTTCTCCCCCTTCACCAGCGTGCGGTCGAAGAAATCGCCCGTCACCTGAAACACGCGGACCCACGTCCGCCACAGCAGCGAATCGTGTACCTCATCAGGAATAACAATCTGCTCATACGCAATATGATGCTCCCGCAGCAGGTGAACTAAATTCACCGTCTGCGCAAACGGCACGTTACGGTCGTCGTCCGCCTGGATCAAAAGCACCGGCGAACTCCACTTCGCAATCGAAGCTACCGGCGAAGATTGATACGCAACATTTCGTGCCTGATCCGAACCGCCGCCTCCGCGCCCGCCGAAAAATGCCGACCAATCGTGCACGCCCGCGTAATCCACGCCCGACTTAAAAATATCCGAATTCCGCGCCAGCCCCATCGCCGTCAAGTACCCGCCATACGATCCGCCCCATAGTCCAATCTTCTGCGGATCCACATACGGCAGCGACTGCAAATATTTTGCGCCCGCCACCACGTCCTGATATTCCGAAGCGCCCTGCGGCCCCGCATGCGCCGGTTCGCGAAACGCGCGCCCATACATGATTCCCAGCCGGTAATTCACCGAAAGCACCACGTATCCGCGGCTCGCCAGATATTCATTCGCCGCATACATGAAGTTGTACGCGTCCATCGGATGAAATCCGAGCATCATCTGCCGCGGCGGCCCGCCGTGCGTGAAAATCAGCGCAGGCCCCGGCTGCGTCCTTCCGCGCGGCACAAAAAGCTGCCCGTGAATTTCCAATCCGTCGAGGCTCTTGAATATCACCTGCTTCGGCGTGACGAATTGCGCCGAAGGATAATCCGCAGGCAGCGCGTTCGCCGCAATCATTTCCTTGCCGTCGTGCGTGATGCGATACGGCATCGCTGGCTGCGTCGCCGTCGAACCAAAGCACAAAACGTACCTCCCATCGCCCGTCACCACCGGCGTCCACTCGATCGATTCCCCATGTGTCAAGTTCACCGGCCCCGCGCGCTCCACGCTCACGCGCCAGATGTGCCGCCGGTCAATATCGTTTTCATTCGACGAGTACACAATTTCTTTGCCGTCCGGCGTCAGCGTCGCATCCTTGAACGAAAAATTCCCCGGCGTCAACAGCAGCGGCGCTCCGCCATCCGCCGAAATCGAATACAGGTGCACCCATCCATCCTGCTGCGACGCGAAAACAATGCGATTCCCCGCCGCGAAATGGAATGCCGCCTCCTGCCATTCGCCACCGGGAAATGAGCCGTTCGCGTCATTCGTGCTTTGCCACACTTCTTTCGCCAGACCGCTCGCCGCATCCCACACAAAAATCGCCCACGGCTGCAACTGACCTGAAAAAAATCCTCCGCCCGAACCTGTCAGGCTGATGAACGCCAGCTTCGATCCATCCGGCGACCATCGCGGCAGTGTGTCGTGAAAAATGCTCGGATCCGCGTACTTCATCGTGTCGCTTCCGAATTCGTAAATTCCGATCAGCGAATGCGTCCCGCGGTTGCTCACGAATGCGATCTTCTTCCCGTCCGGCGACCACTGCGGCTCCGAATTATTTCCGCGGACGTACGCCAGCTTTCGCGCCGGCGCCTTACCAGAAATCGGCGCAATCCACAGCTCGTGTCCGCCCACCCACACCGCATTTTGCCCGTCCGGCGAAATCTCAATGTCTTCGCAACCCTCCGGCGCGCAATTCATCGTCCCCAGCAGCCGAGGTTTCCCATTCGCCACATCCGCGGCCCAAACTTGCTGCTCTGGCCGATTCACACTGTTCGTCGGATCCGCTACTTCGCCCTGCTCGTTTGTTTCGCTCCCGCGCGCATACACAATCGTGTTGCCGTCCGGCGTCAGCCGGAGGCTCGCGATCGGCATGCCGTCATCCCCGCTGTAATGCGTCACCTGCCGCGCCGCAAAATTCGGCCCGCCCGCAATCCAAACGTTTCTCGCGCCGCGTACATTGAATACCCACGCGACTCGCTCGCCGTGCGCCGCCGCGGTCAGCTCGTCCGGAAACGGATAGTTCATCGCTTGCTCAACGGTGAACCCCTGCCCCATCGCCGGAAGCGCCATCAATGTCGCGCCCAAAAATAACGCCGCAAATCCGGCGGCATGGCTCATCCTGGAAATTCCGCTGCGCCTTTTCATCGGCTATCCTCCGTTTGTCGCGAGGAAAAATACACGCTTGCAGCCCCGAATGCATACCAAAAAGTTTCTGCCAGCGCCGCTTCGAAATGTGCCGGCGCTTGCCTTCTGCGCATGGCTTAGCCTTTTTGGACTGCGGCGGCTCGACGCCGCTTTGCCACCGCGCACCAACCTGCATCCACGATGGCTCGCAAACTAATCATCCGGCTTTATGCACAGACTTCAGGACGAAGCGACAGTGCCGCCTTTACGCCACCGATGCTGAGTGCTTTAGCGAAGGGTAGACGCTGGCGTATGTTTTTCGGTTCACACAAGCTGGGCGCACGGAGTATCGTGAGTGCCGTCCCATACCCGACAAACACTGGCCGCGCAACTTCACGCGCCCGCTCTCATCGAATAACGAGGTCTCGCAAAATGCTTCTAGGTAACACGCGCGAAGGAGCGCAGTAAGAATAAATGTCCAGCATCTTTGAATTTCTCCTCCGCTACGGCTACCTGCTCCTCTTCGGTTGGGTCCTCGCCGAACAACTCGGCCTGCCAATGCCCTCCGCTCCGTTGCTTCTTGCCGCTGGCGCTCTCGCCGGCACAAGTCGTATGAACATCGTCGCTGTCATCGCGCTGCCCATTATTGCCGCAGGCATCTCCGACGTCCTCTGGTACGAACTTGGCCGCCGCCGCGGCATGAAGCTGCTGAATTTCCTCTGCCGCATCACCCTCGAGCCCGATTCCTGCGTCCGCCGAACCCAAGGCCATTTCGAACGCCGCGGCGCCTGGACCCTCGTCGTCGCAAAATTCATTCCCGGTCTCAACGCCATGGCCCCTCCCCTCGCTGGTGCCGGACGCATGCCCTGGCCGCGCTTCGCTTTCTTCGACGCGCTCGGAACTCTCCTCTGGGCCACCGTTTACATCGGCATCGGTTACATTTTCAGCCATCAGATCGAGCGCGTGGCCTCCCAGCTCGCTTTCCTCGGACGCGGCCTGTTCATTCTGATGGTCGCTGGCCTGCTGTTTTATATCGGCTGGAAATATCTCAAGCGCCGCCGCTTCTTGCGCAGCCTGCGCATCGCTCGCATCACTCCCGACGAACTCCATGATCGAATGGAGCGCAGCGAAAACGTCGTCGTCGTTGACCTTCGCCACTCGCTCGAATTTGCCTCTGAACCCGAAACCATTCCCGGCGCGGTTCACATGGACGCCGCCGAACTCGAGGAAGCCATCGACGTCATTCCCCGCGACCGCGAAGTCGTCCTCTTCTGCAGTTGCCCCAATGAAGCCACCGCCGCGCAAATGGCCCTGCGCCTCCGCAATCTCGGCATCACTCGCATTCGCCCCCTCGCCGGCGGCATCGCCGCCTGGCGCGAACGCGGCTTCCCCCTCCAGCTCAACAATCTCCCCGCCCCCGAAAAATCCCCGGTAGTCTAGAGCTAGATTACTCTTGCATTAACTCAGGAACTCCGCTACTATCTCGCGCGCTGGAGGACAGCATGCGTCAGCTCGACCACAATTGGATTCACCGGCGACAGGCGGTCGTATTGTGTACGGGCTACTGGCTGATTCATTCCAGTCCCGCACAATAAATAACTGCCCCCGTTTCAGCTTCTTACGTTCAGATCCGCGGCTGGGTCTTTGTCTGACCTGCCTGACTATTCACAGCCAGCGAGAGCCATCGAAAGCTCTCCGCTCAATTCGCGCAGCTATACGGCAATTCGCCGCAAAACCGCTGCGCAGAACGGGGCGTGCTCGCGCACGTCCTAGAGAGGACAGTTCAAATGGAATTCTTTATTAAGAATGGCACGCCGAGGGACGGGCCCTCGCTTTGCGAGAGCTGCTCGAGCGGCTTCATCGCTCGTGGCACGCAGAATAGCGAAATACTCGTCGTGTGTCAGGCGTTGTATCCCGAGCGGCGCATTCACTTCCGCGTGCGGGAGTGCTCCGCTTATGCCGATAAGGGCGATTTGACGCTTCATCAAATGGAAGAGGTCGCCTGGTCCATCACTCCCCGGGCCGGAAAGCGCGTCGGCTTTCGGCCCGTCGAGGAATCGCAAGATGATGAAGACGTCGAATTGATCCTTTGACGCATCTTCGGCTCAAAGAAATCTTCCACCGCGCTGCCGGTGGCATGCTTCCACAGGTGCCATCGCGAAGCGCATTCCCGCAACCAGTTTGCCGCCGGTGACTTGCCTCCCACCTGACTCCCGTTGACATCTCCTCGCGGCCTATCGTATACGCTGCCATAACACCACAAGGAGGCTCAATGAACCTCGGCAGACGTGCCTTGCTCAAGAGCAGCGCCCTAACGCTCGTCGGAACCGGCCTCTTGTCACGCATCGACAAAGTGGCTGCGATGCAATCCGGAACGCGGCCAACATCGCTCACCGAGACGCTGAAGAATCACGCCACTGGTTCGAGCGAGAAACTCTTGCTCCCGCCTGCGCCTGGCGAGGAAGGTCCGCCTGCGCCGGCAACCGAAGATCGCCTGCCTCTCGATTGGAACAAGCGAACCGTGGCCCGGTTCAAGGAAATGCTGGCCGCAAAGGGTATCGAAGCTTTTCTTGTGCGCGACCCGTTAAACACCATCTACCTCACCGGCTATTGGCACACCACAACAGAGCGTCCCGAAGCCACCTTCATGAATAAGGACGACGCGGATCCCTGGTATTTGTACCCCGCTCTGGATCGCGATCTCGTAAAAACGTGGTGGTTTGGAGGCGGTTGGGAATACTTCGACTTCAAGCACGCTCAAGGCGCATCACCCTATCAGGGAAAAGTGGTGCAGGGCAAAACGGTCGATCTTTTTGAATTCATGCTCGAAGGAATCAAGAAGCATGGCATTCAAGGAAACAAAATCGCCATTGACGGCGAGCTCTACCCCTCGGAAAGCGCGAAAGTTAAGAAAATCTTGCCGGGAATCGAATTTGTCAACGTCGCTGAAATGCTGATGGCCATGCGCGAAGTCAAAACGCCGGAGGAGCTCGCGCTGTGGCGCCGCGCGTACATCTATTTTGACCGCGCTCATGCTTTCGCCCGCGATTACATGTTCACCTTTGGCACGGACATTACTGACTACGAGCTGGGCGCGGCGACGCAACTGTGGATCAACGACATATTGCTTTCGGATCTGAAACTCGCCAATGGCTCGCCGCATCACGGCGTCGCCAGCACCATCGGCATACAAGCGCGCGTTGGTCCGCTCACGGCTTATCCGCATCCCAATCAGCCCCTGTACAGCCGCATCCAGCGCAACATGGCCTTGCAGGTGGAGGGAGTGGCCACGATTGGAGGTTACGGCGGCGAAAACTATCGCATGTTCATTATCGCCGACGATGCTGGACACTTCGACGCGCACATGCAAAAACTCTGGGAAGTCAGCCAGCACTGCTGCGACATGCAGGTCGAATTGCAGAAGGAAGGCGAAACATGTTCAAGCGTGGCCTACGCCATTCACAAGTATCAAGTGGCGCAGAACGTGCAGAAATATGTTTATCACCGCCCCGCGCACGGCGAAGGGGTGGAAGGCCATCAGCCGCCATATCTGGCTCTGGGCGATTACGCTGTGCTCAAGCAAAACATGTGTTTTTCGGAGGAGCCCGGCCTGTTTGATCCCGAAACAGGCTGCGGTTTCAATTGGAGCGATACGGTCGTTACCGCCGCGAAGTCAGGCTATCGCATGAGCCGCGTGCCGTACTCGAAAGAGTGGTGCTGGGTCAAATTGTAACGCGGCGAAAACGTCGTCGTCGTTGACCTCCGCCACGCCCTCAATTTGCCTCCGAACCCGAAACCATTCCCGGTGCCGTTCACATGGACGCCGCCGAACTCGAGGAAGCCATTGACGTCATTCCCCGCGACCGCGAAGTCGTCCTCTTCTGCAGTTGCCCCAATGAAG
>DAIRCW010000032.1:16071-20001 GCA_036796475.1 Candidatus Acidiferrales bacterium
CTGGCGCGAACGCGGCTTCCCCCTCCAGCTCAACAATCTCCCCGCCCCCGAAAAAGCCCTGCAGTCTCTTTGAGCTGAATTACTGGCGCATTAACTCAGGCGGCTTTGTCGCCGGTGGCAACGGGGCAGTCGAAAAAGCTGTTGAACTGAAGTATTGATTTTGTGGCTGCTTGCTCCTTCATGGAGCGGCATCGGCTGGGCGGCAGGAACAGGCCCGCTGGCGTCAAGCGAGCCCGTCTCAGGGAGGGGGTCTTCGCCTCTATCTAATCCGATCCGCGTTTTTTGTCCTCCATTTTCATCGCCGCTGATTTTTTGTCCGGCGAACCAACCTCGATGGTCGCCACCATTTTGGGGTGCACCGAACAAAAGTATTTGTAGGTGCCGGCTTTCGTGAACTTAAAGGAGAACTTTTCGTCCGTATCCAGCGCCTTTGATTTGAACACATCGTCGTTGCTGAACACTGTATGCGGCTCCTCGTCTTTGTTCGTCCACGTCACGGTAGCGCCCACCGGCACTCTCACTGCTCCAGGCTCAAAGCTGAAGTCCTGAATGGTGACTTGGTATTCGCTCGGTTTTTGTTCCGCACGGGCCTCAGTTGATGCGCGCACAACCGAATAACTCATGAGCGCAACCACTAGACCCAGGATCAAAACACCCACTTGCCTTTGAATATTGCCCCTCATTTTTCTACTCCTCTCGTTTTTTAGAATTTGTAAAGCCAGTTACATTGCCGAGTCGAGCGGCGAATCTGTGACGCCCAGCGTGTGCCGCCCACGGATGAAATTCACGCCCGTAATGCCAAGCACACTTCGCAATTTCTCCGCTGGCACTTTCAATGGCCCCGGCCCTGGCCCGTCTCCCGGCGCTGCCTGCGGGAATGCCGTCGACATCGCGGTGTGAAATGTCACGTTTCCTTCCACTTTGCGCATGGTTTGGTGAATGTGGCCATTCAGCACGGTGACGGAACCAAATCGCTTCAAATACGAGAGTGCCTGCTCGCTGTCGCTCGTTCCCCAGCCCCATTGCGGATAAATCGACCAAAGCGGAATGTGCGCGAACACCACAACTGGGGTGCTCGATTTGACGTGCTTTACATCTTTTTTCAGCCACGCGAGCTGCTCCGCCCCCAAATTGCCCAGCCCGCCGGCTTTCAGATTCATCACATTCACCAGACCGATGAAATGCGCCCCGTGGGTATCGAAGCTGTACCAGCCGTCCCCTGTTGCGTTCTTTGCGAAGCGCGCGCGATAGCCGGCGCCATTGTCGTCGAGAACATCATGCTCGCCGGGGACGTAGAACACTTTCTCCGTGCGAATGTCCTTGAGGATCTGTTCAGCCCTATCAAACTGCTCGGCTCTTGAGAGCTGAGAAATATCGCCCGTGTGCAGAGCAAAGGCGGGTGGCACGGGCAAGGCGTTGATTTTTGCAATTGCCTGCCGCAGCGTGCCGGCCACATCCGGGTTTGCGGCTTTGCTGAATCCGATATGGCTGTCGCTGATCTGCACGAAGGCCAATTCACTGTTGCCTGCTCTTACATTGCGCAGCGCCGGATCTCCCAGCGCAAAGGATTTCAGGATTCCGCCTTGTAGCACGCAGAATGCCCCAGTTCCGGCCCACGCCATGCACTTCAGAAAACCACGGCGGTCGATCCCGTCTTTGTTGAGGTTCTCGGTGATTATGGATTCGTTAGTCATCGCTCGTCTCCTCCGCCGAAGTTGTGAGAACGCTTTGCTGTCCATGAGTGCTAACCGATGAGCGCTTGCTTTATTCCAGGCGTCAGCGTCTTTTTTCCCTCTCCGCACATCCAAAAAAGGCTGCACTTTTCGGGAATAAAAGGAACACAACTTGGTTATTCCTTCGGAGAAGATGGAAGGCTCGCGCGAAGCGTTCGCGGAACTGGCGTTACCGCTCTTCGACTCGCTCTACAACTTCGCTTGTTGGCTCGCACAAGACCGCGTCGAAGCTGAGGACCTCGTGCAGGAAACATTCGCCAAGGCGCTCGCCGGGTTTGTCTCTTTCGAGCATGGCACGAATTTTCGCGCGTGGATCTTCCGCATACTGCGCAACACTTTTTTGAATTCGCGCTCTGGTCTGGAGGCGACGCGCACCGTTACATTGGATGAAGAGGCTGGGGCGCAGGCTGAATCGACCCAGGTGACTGTGGAAACTCCAGAGTCGATCTTCCTGCAGGAGTCGAACCAGCAAGCAGTTCGCGCAGCAATCGAGAATCTGCCGGTTCCCTTCCGCGAAGTGCTGCTGCTCGCCGATCTCGAGGAAATGAGCTATCGCGAGATTTCCGACGCGCTTGCCGTTCCACTGGGAACGGTAATGTCGCGGCTGGCGCGCGCGCGAAAACTATTGCGTGAATTTCTGCAAAAAGAATGGGCGAGGACCTGATGGCTTGCGATTTGGGGCGCGAAAAACTTGACGCATTTGTCGACGGCGAATTGCCGGCGCGAATGCAACAGGAGTTCGATGCGCATCTGCGCGGATGCTCTTCGTGCGCTGCAACTGTTGCAGCGCGCACGCAATTGAAAATTGCCGTTCGAAACGCGACGGTGCGACGGCATCTTTCCAGTGCCGAGTTTCGCCGGAAAATGGAAACCCAAGTGCTGGGCCGAAAACGCGAGCGGCTCGTTGCGTGGATTTGGGTTCCCTCACTGGCCGCAATGGTGGCCATTCTTTTTGGGCTGGTGTGGTTAGTGCGGCCCGCGCGAAATTCAGGCACGGCCACATTCAGTGAAATCCTGGACTTGCACGTCGCGGCGCTCGCAAGCGCAAATCCAGTGGACGTCGTTTCCACCGATCAGCACACCGTTAAACCGTGGTTTGAAGGCAAGTTGCCCTTCGCGGTAAATTTGCCGGACCTGACGAACACGCCCTTTACGCTGCTCGGTGGCCGGCTTGCGTATTTGAACCAGACGGCAGGTGCGGAATTGCTCTTTCAGTTTCGCAAACACCGGCTATCCGTTTTTGTTTTTCAGAACCAGGCACAGTGGAAGAACCTTGGTCCGTCCGAAAAGCCGGAGCAGCGCGCATCCTTTTGGGTTGCAACCTTCAGCCTCAACGGCCTTCGCTATTTTGTCATCGCCGATACAAGTGCAGAAAACGCCGAGCAGCTCAGCAACTTGATGCAACGCGCAGCAGGCGCTGAATAGCCCTTCCCTGCTATGCGTCGAAGCATGGCTCCGGGGAGCCCGTTCCAATCAGCAGCCCGCCGCCTGTGACTTGCCTTCTCGCCCCTGCATCTTCATTGTGCTCTGAATGTTTGCTCCTTCTCTCCAACTGCGGCTAAAATGTTCCCCGGAGGCATCGCTCCCGTGAGCGTAGCGTCGGTCCCTCTCCCATCGCCACCTCGTAAATTGAAGCTCCGCCCCAAAACGGGCTGGCAGCCCGTGGATTTCCGCGAGATCTGGCACTATCGCGAACTCCTCTGGATCCTCGCCAAGCGCGACATCCAAGTCCGCTACAAACAGACCGTCCTCGGCATCCTCTGGGCCGTCATCCAGCCCTTCGCGCAGATGATCGTCTTCACTCTGCTCTTCGCGCGCAACGGCTTCTCCACCGACGGCATCGCCCCGCCGCTTTTTTACTTCAGCGGCTCCATCTGCTGGCTGCTCTTCGCCTCCGCGCTGGGCAACTCCGGCAACAGCCTCACCGCCAACCAAAACCTCATCACCAAAGTTTATTTTCCGCGCCTGATCATCCCCATCGCCGCCGTCATCACCGCGCTCGTGGACTTCAGCATTTCCTTTCTGCTGCTCCTCGCGCTGATGGGCTGGTTCCACGCCATTCCCTCGCGCGCTCTGCTGTTTTTCCCCGTGTTCGTCGCCCTCGCTCTTCTCGCCGCCCTTTCCGTAGGACTCTGGCTCTCTGCCCTCAACGTCCAGTATCGCGACGTCCGCTACGTCATCAACTTCATGGTGCAAT
>DAIRCW010000033.1:0-19787 GCA_036796475.1 Candidatus Acidiferrales bacterium
CTTCAGTCCTTTCATGATTTTCACATCCGGCCAGCCGTTCAATATCACCATTGCCGAGGACTTAATTGGCAGCTCGCAATTCAACCAGCGGCCGTCATTTGCAGCGTCTCCTACGGAAGCTAACGCTGTAGTCACTTCGCTCGGAGTTTTTGATACTAGGCCGCAGCCGGGCGAAACGCTCGTGCCGATCAATTACGGCACTGGCCCTAACCATTTCACTTTCAACTTGCGAGTGGCGAAGACTTTTAGTTTCGGCAGGGTGAAAGAAGGCGCAAACCAGCCGCGCGGTGAATTTGGCGGCGGCGGTCCCCGCGGAGGAGGTGGTGGCGGACGCGGCGGAAGAGGAATGGTGTTTGGTGGCGGCGGGCCATTCAATCGGAATGCCCCGAGCGGCCGTTACAATCTCACTTTCAGCGTGGATGGACGCAACATCTTCAATAGGGTGAATCTATCGGCTCCGACGGGTGTGGTGAGCGTGCCACTCTCGCCACTTTTCGGCAAATCGAATGGGTTGGGCGGCGGCGCATTTTCGTCTGCATCGGCGAACCGCGTCATCGACTTGCAGGCTAACTTTAGCTTCTAGCAGAACCAGAGCAGCACGTTCGCGCGCGCAGATCGTACTCGTCTTGACATTACATTCTCTGCGAAGCAGAATGCCCGCACGTTGCCCGTCTGCTTGAGCAACGTTAACTCATGCTCCGCCTTGAGAATCTCACCAAGGAATACGACCTTGCCCCGTCAAAGGGCAAACCCGCGCAGGTAGTTGCCGCTGACCGCATCAATTTGCAAATCGGCGACGGCGAAATCTACGGTTTCGTCGGCCCAAATGGCGCCGGCAAAACCACTACGCTCAAGATGATCTGCGGCCTGCTTGCGCCTACCTCCGGCTCGGTGGAAGTCAATGGCATTGACGTTGAGCGCCGCCCCGAAGATGCCCAGCGTTTCATCGGTTATCTCGCGGATTTTTTCTCGCTCTATGACGATCTCAAAGTCTGGGAGTATCTCGATTATTTCGCCCGCGCCTACAAAATGCCCGACGAAAAAATCTCCGCGCGTGTGAACGAAGTGATTCGCTGGGTGGGACTCGAATCCAAATACGATGCCTTCATTCAAGGGCTCTCGCGCGGCATGAAGCAGCGGCTCGGCATCGCGCGCGCCGTGCTGCACGATCCTCCCGTGCTGGTGCTCGACGAGCCTGCTTCAGGCCTTGATCCCAAAGCCCGCGTTGAGCTGAAAGACCTGCTCAAAAACTTAAATCGCGAAGGGAAAACCATTCTCATCAGCTCGCACGTACTCTCCGATCTCGAAGAAATCTGCAGCTCCGTGGCGATCATGGAGAAGGGCCATCTCCTCCGCGCCGGAACGCTTGCTTCCGTCATGCAGCAGTCTGCTGATGATGCTCCCTCGCGCCGGCAGATCCGCATTCGCATCGCGACTGGCTCGAATGAGCTTCTCGGCTGGCTCTCCGCACGCGATGGCGTCTCTGACGCGCATCCTTCGGCGAACGCGCCGCGCGGCTCAGCCAGCGTGGAGTTTATTTTTGCAGGCGGCGATTCGGCGCTCGCTGCTCTGGTTCGCGATTTGGTCATGTCCGGCGCGCCGGTTTGCGCCGTGGAAGGTTCCGCGGAATCGTTCGAGCAAATTTACGCGCGCCTCTCAGGCGGAGAAGTGATGTGAATTCGCAGCCATGAACGTCTTCTCCAATCCGGAAATTTTGCGCAACGCGCGCATCCAATTGCGCCCGCGCAAGTTGGCCATCGCGGCGGTTCTTTGTGCTGCAATTTCCATCGCGCTTGGCTACGCCTTTGCGGAAAGTGCGGACGGTCTTGGCGGGGGGTTCACCCACAATGGATTGCTGCATGTCATTTTGATCATTCAAGGAGTCGTGCTGGTCATCGGTGGAGGTATCTCCTGCCTGCATGCGGTGCAACGCGAAAAAGACCAGAA
This sequence comes from Candidatus Acidiferrales bacterium, assembly GCA_036796475.1. Taxonomy (GTDB): domain Bacteria; phylum Acidobacteriota; class Terriglobia; order Acidiferrales; family UBA7541; genus DAHUXN01. Next base: position 1,948 of record DAIRCW010000033.1, read on the forward strand.
CACCTTCGATTTCCAGCGCATCACGCGGTTATCACCGCTCGAACTCACGCTCGGAAAACTGTTCGGCGCGCCGCTCATGCCCTTTTTTGTGTTTCTCTGCTTCATTCCCGCGGCCATCATTGGCGCCATCTATGCGCAGACGCCTCCAACAATTGTCTTCGCCGCTTACATAATTCTGATTCTCGGCGCGATTGTCTACAACGCCTTCGCCTTGACGATTTCTCTTTTCCTCCGCCGCGGCGCGGTCACCTGGGCCATTCTTTTCTTCCTCGCGTTTGTGGGCTACACCAGCTCAAATGGCGTCACGTCCACTTACATGGAAATGGGTACGATCAGCCCGTTTGCCGCCGTCGATCTTGTAAGAGTCGGTTCATGGTCGCTCTCCTCTTCAACCGTTCATGTCGGAGCCCAGGCATTCAGCTTGCCGAATGTTTTTCACGATTCGTTCTTCGGCGCCGCGGTCCACCACGTTCCTGTCCTGATTCTGCTTTACCTCACTCTTCTCGCCTGGCTGATTCCCGCGGTGGCCCGCAACATCAAGCGCGACCCCGAAAACTACGAACTCTATACTCCGGCTCAGGCGCTCGGATTCCTCTGCTACTTGAATTTCATCCTTTTCGCGTTTTTTCGCTGGTATAACGCCGGTGCAATGCCCGGCAGCATGGAGCAGCGTCTCGGTCCGCTGGAAGATCAGTCCGTTCTCTTTTCCATCAATGTTCTGCTGTTTTTCATTTTCGGTTTTATCCTGTTGCGCAATCGCAGCCAGCTCCGCCGCGCGTTGCACAGTACGAATGCCGCATCCCTTGGACAGGCCGAATTCTGGCCCGCGCCCTATCTTTTCCTGGGCGTTCTCATCGTCGGCGTGGCCATGGTTCTGGTGATCAGTTGGAAGCGCGATCCATCGCTTGAGTGGAGTTCGGCCATTGCCATTTTCCGCATCGTGTTTTTCGCATTTTGGCTGGCCTGCGATTTTCTCTTTCTGCAGTGGATGAAACTTCGCCGCGCGGGACATCCCTTGCTCATCGGCGTGCTCTACCTCGCCGTGTATTATTTTTGTGTGGGCATTGTGATTACGTCGCTCCACATTGACCACAGCCCGTACGCCGCAATTTTTCTTCCGACGCCGCTCTTCGTGCTGAACACAACTCTCTGGAACGGCCATCAATCTGCCTGGTTCCTTGCTCTCGCCTTCCAGATCGCTGCAGGCATCGTTTTCGTGTTTCTGCAGCGCCACCGCCTCGCCGAACTTCGCCCGCGTGCTTCCGCACCGCTTTCCGCAGCGCCCGCCAATCGTGCCGCCTCCTGAAGTACTCACCTGCATATCCAGCCATGAACCGCCTGCAGCCGCCCGATTCAAGTTGGCTGCGAATCCTGCTTGCCTCAATTGGCTGTGAATGCCACAGTATTCGACATCTCGTTTGATTCGCACCGGCTTCCAGAGCGAGGGCTTAAAATGAGTTCTTACGTCAAGACGGCTGCCATTCTTTTGGCTGCATTCATCAACAGTTTTCCAGCACTCGGCGCTCGCCCTCCGCGGAGCCAAGCTGACGCGCCGCCGAAACCATCTCCTGCCGTCGAACGCGCTGTCCGCGAGATGTTCGCCGGACGGGAAATTTCAGAAGCGGTCATTTCGCCGGACGGCCGCCGGGTGGCTTGGGTCGAATCGGTCGCCGGGAAGAATGGCGCGCTTTCCTCCAACTCCGCGATCTACGTCGCCGACTGGAAATCAGGCGCTCCGCCGAAGCAGATAACCGTCGCGGCCGCAGGCGTTCCTGCTGAAGAAAGCAACGTGGCATGGTCGCCCGACAGTGCGCACTTGGCATTTTTCTCGAACGCTGGTCATGGACAGGCGCAGCTCTACGTCACAGCGCTGGACAGTGCACCAAAGCAGCTCACCCACATCAAAGGCGACTTCTCTTCGCCGCAATGGTCGCCGGATGGCAAAACGATTTCGTTCCTGTACATCGAAAACGCGCCACGCGCTGCCGGACCCCTGGCTGCGGAAACGCCAGATGAAGGCGTGGTCCGCACGGTCAATTATGAACAGCGCCTCGCGCTCATTAGCGCCGCGGGCGGGCCGCTCCGCCAGATTTCGCCCGCGGGCATGTACGTTTATGAATATGACTGGTCGCCCGATAGCAAACGGATTGTGGGGACGGCTGCCTTCGGCAATGGCGACAACAACTGGTGGATCGCGCAAATTTACGTTTTTGACGCAACAAGGATTGCCACACCCCGTTCCATTTATCGCAGCGACATGCAAATCGCCACGCCCAAATGGTCGCCCGATGGAAAATCCATCGCGTTCATCGCCGGCCTGATGAGCGATGAAGGCTCGGTTGGCGGGGACATTTACACAATTCCGGCGGATTCCAGCAGCGATGCCGGCGCACGCGATGTCACTCCAGACATCAAAGCGTCGCCCAGCTCATTCGATTGGTCCGGAGATTCCCAGCGGATCTTTTTCTGCGAAATTGTCGATGGCAAGAGTGGCATCGCCTACGCGGATCTCAGCTCCGGCACGATTTCCACCCTTTACACAGGCGCAGAACGCCTCGGCTCCGCTGGATTCGGAGTCGGCATCTCACTTGCCAGCGATGATAAAACCGCGGCGCTCATACGTCAGTCCTTTAATGAGCCACCAGAGGTCTGGGCCGGCCCCATTGGCCACTGGCGGCAGGTCACGCATATCAATTCCACTCTGCACCCCGCTTGGGGAAAGGCCGAAAGCCTCCACTGGCACACAGACATTGGCGAAGTGCAGGGTTGGCTTCTCTATCCGCTGAACTATGATCCCTCGAAGAAATACGGCCTCGTTGTCTACGTCCACGGCGGCCCGGCTGCCGCAAACCTGCAAAGCTGGCCGAGCCGCTGGTCCTACTATGCCGCGCTCCCTGCGGCCGGGTACTTCGTCCTGATGCCCAACCCGCGCGGCAGCTATGGCGCAGGCGAACAATTCACGAAGGCAAATGTTAAGGATTTTGGCGGCGGCGATTTCAAAGACATCATGGCCGGCGTGGATGCCGCGCTGGGCTCTCTGCCCGTGGATCCTGAGCGTTTGGGCATCACCGGCTGGAGCTATGGCGGATACATGTCCATGTGGGCCGTCACGCAGACACAGCGTTTCCACGCTGCGGTGATTGGCGCGGGCCTTTCTGACTGGCTCAGCTACTACGGCGAAAATCGCATCGACAAATGGATGACTTTTTATTTTGGCGATACCGTTTACAACGATCCGGGCGTCTATGCCAAAAGCGCGCCCATCAATTTCGTCAAGAACGCCAAAACGCCTTCCCTCATCGTCGTCGGCGACAGCGACGGCGAGTGCCCGCCGCCACAGTCCTACGAATTCTGGCACGCTCTTGAGACGTTCGGCGTGCCTACGGAGTTCGTTATTTACCCGCACGAGGGGCACATGTTCGCTAATCCCGTGCACAGCCGTGACGTGGTGAATCGGGCCGTGGCCTGGTTTGACAAATATCTCAAATGACGTTTTTCGTGCCTTCCACCAGATCGATTGCGCGGTAAGGCCGCCTCGACGTTCACTCCTGCTTTCCATCTTCGTTCAGCAGGAATGCTGTAGCCGTTTTTTGACCGCGTGGCTTGCCCGAAAATGCCCTAAACTCTCGCAAATCAGTGAAAAACTTGGCCTCCACGGCCGATGACATTTTTTCGCCTGTCCTCTGGGGCAAAACACCGCAGCAAACTCTGCATAGAACCAAAACTGTACCCATGGACGGTAGCCATCGAACATCGTCAGAGCTACGCTGTGCGCACCTGCTGGCTCAACGCTTTCCAGGCCTCGCGCTCAAAGCGCGGCTGAAAGGAACGGAACGATGGCGCAAATGTCCCATGTCGCAGCACTCGGAGGGCCCGCACCCGTGGACGCTGGAATGCTGGAATTCAAGGAATGCCTCAAACGCATGCGCGATGGTCACCCGGAAGACGCACTCGGGCATGCGCGTCGCGCGCTCGGCGCGGCGCCGAAAAACCCTTTTTACCTTTCCTATACTGGATTGCTCGCGGCCGTGGCTGATCGCCGCTTTGGCGACGCCGAAACCCTTTGCCGCGAAGCCCTGAACTACAAATGTAACCACGCCCAGCTCTATTTGAATTTAGCCGAGGTCTACCAGCAGGCTGGCCGGACCTCCGACGCCATTGATACCTTGGAAAAGGGCATGGTTTCCGCGGGACGCGATTTCCGCATTCGCCGGGCGCTCGAACGCATCGGAGTACGACGCGCGCCAGTGCTGACCTTCCTGCACCGCAGCAATCCGATTAACGTGATGCTGGGAAGGTTGCGCTACCGCATGACCGGTCCAGCGCGGGCGTTCTAACGAGTTTAGGTAAGAGTTCCCCAAGCAGCCAACCCACAGGGAAGCCCGGGGCGAGCTCCCCCCTCGCTCCGGGCGCTTCATTTCTCGATGGGTTCACGACCGTGAGCGGAGGTTACTCTGGTCCAAGGGGAAGGAAATACTGCGTGCCTTTGACGGGCTGTTTAAGCCGCCTCAGCAGCTCTTGCAAATCCTGGTTGCGCTCGACGAAATCAATATCGGAAGTATCCACCACCAGCAGATTCGACGCCGAGTAGTGAAAAAAGAAATGCTCGTAAGCCTGCGCAATGGTCTCCACGTATTCCGGAGAAATATTCGACTCTTCCCGAGCCCCCTTTTTTGAAATGCGCTGCTTGAGCACCTCCGGTTTGGCCTGCAGATAGATAACCAGATCGGGCGTCGCCAACGGAGCGGCCAGCATCTCGTAGTACCGCTCGTAGAGCTTCAATTCCTCGTTGTCCAGATTCACGTAAGCGAAAATCTTGTCTTTCTCAAACAGGAAGTCGGAAACAATTGGCGAAGGCGATTCGTCATGACCCGCCTCGAGAAGCCGCTGATGGCGCTCCATCAAAAAGTACATCTGAGCACGGAACGCAGCACCGGCTTTCTCGTCATAGAAATCGCTGAGAAACGGGTTCTCCGCGCAATCGAAAACACGGCGCGCATGTAGCCGGTCGGCAAGAATTCGCGCCAGTGTGGATTTGCCCACGCGGATCGGCCCTTCGATGGCGAAATACCGCGGGGCTTTGAATTTGGGCTCGGGCATGGCGCGGCATTATAGCAAACCACGCTGGCGAGTCGGAGTATGCGAACGAGCCCGGCCTCTATACAGGGATGGCGGCAGACGCGCTGGCTGCGACAGTGGACGCAGCTTAATCCCCTAGCAACGCCTGTACTTTGTGACAGTTACGGCGTGAGCACGGCAGCGCGTTGGGTACCATACAACTTTCCCGCGTCCGCAGTGTTCAATAGTCGACCGGGATTTTACAGCGGAAGGAGACACGCACATGAAAATCGAAAACATCATCCGGCAAGGGATGCTGGGATTCGCAGCCATCGGATTGCTTGCAATTGGCGCTTCGGCCACTTCTTCACCCGTTTTTGCGCAACAGAGCGACATTCACCAGGATCGTAAGGATGTCCGGCAGGACAAGCGGGACATTCGGGCCGACAAGCAGGATCGGCGAGCGGATCAACGGGACATCAACAAGGATAAGCGCCAACTGGCCCGTTCCAACGCGAAGAATGGCGTGGATAGCAAGCGGTCTCGTGCGTTGCGCCATGATATTCGCAGCGACCGGCGCGATCGCAACAAAGACACCCGCGACATTCGCCACGATCGCAAGGACGTTCGCCACGACCGCCGCGGACACTAGCGCCCGGGAGCAGATCGGTGGACGCAATATAGAATCACCGATCTGCTCGTCTTTCGCTGGTGCCCCCTTCCCGGTGCAAAAACCTGCGAACCCCTTTTCCCTCTCAGTTAGGGCGAACCACAACCCGTCGCCCTCTTGTAGCGTAGCGCCTCGCGATTCTCTTTGCTTTTTGGATTTGCCGCTTATCCTGAGCACAGCCGAAGCGCAATGCCCGCTTTGCCACCGACGTAATCCCCTCCAGCCCTTGCCTCGCTCAACTCAGCCTGTCACCCTACCGAATTCTCTGGACATCCACCCCCAATCCATGCAACACTAACTCTGCGTTTGTTGCTCTAGGAAAACCTTTAGAATCTTCGAAGGAACCGCGCGCCACACGTGCGGTCTTTTTTTTGGCTGAAGGCAGTGGAAGAGAAGCTCCAAATAGCTCAAATAGAAAAGAGAAACACAGTTGAAGGAACAAGGAACAGTAAAGTGGTTTAACGCCAGCAAAGGCTTTGGATTCATCCAGCGGCAGTCTGGCGAAGACGTTTTCGTCCATTTCTCGGCCATTCAATCAGACGGATACAAATCTCTGAACGAAGGTCAGGCCGTCGAATTCGACGTGACCAAGGGCCCCAAGGGTCTCCAAGCCGCAAACGTCACAGCCCTCTAGCTTCAAAGCGAGCCTGCTTCAGCGGGCTCGCCTTTCTTCCCGCGGTATAAGTTCGGCCCCAGTCGCCGCTCTCGCTCCAAAAGGCCACATGAGCAAAGACATCATCATGCAATTCGTCGGCTTCACCGTGAAACCTCTGGCCCGCGAATATACATTTATGGTTCGGGAGCCTTCGATCGAGCCCCGTGAATTTACCATTGCCATCGCCAATGAAGCTTTCAGCGCGCACCGCCTGCGTTTTCAGGACGGCCCCGACGTTTGCTCCGCCAAGTTGCGTCGCGAATTGCTAAACGGCGCGAATCTCGCCGCGGAGTCCCATTTCGATCTCTCCAACGCCGAGCTCGACGATTATCAAGCCAGCCACTCCGCCCCCCGCCGCACTCCGTTCTCTCGCCGCGCCTCCGCCCGCCCCGAAAACTCCTAACACCGCACGCCGCAAAACCACCGCGCGGTTTTGCGCATGGATCCGCTCTTGATTTCGTAGCGGCGGGTTGATCCCGCCGGCCTTTGTCTTACGCTTTCGTGCCGGCAGGTTTAACCCGCCAGCCTTCTACGTTTTTCGTATCGGCGGGTCCACCTGTCGACCAAACGAAGCGATGCGCGCCCGCGTCGTTCGTAGGGGTGGGGCTTGCACCGCCCATCGCGACTCCCAGAGTCGCATTTCGCGGGAGCCCTTACCCTTTCCCTCGCGCATTCCGTACCGCTCCGTCATCCTCCCCTCCAGTGATCTCCATCACTGATACTCCAAAGCCTCCAGCCCCGCCATTCCCCATGCCGCTTTCCCCTTCAGCCTCTTTCCCCTTCTCCCCATCCCTGGACGCAAACCATCCGCGCGCTATCTGGTTATGCAGTCGATGATTGTTTAACAGAGTGGTACTACAGGCGAAACGCGACTTGGGGTTTGTGTCGACACTCTTTGCAAAGCCGCAAAGAGATGCGGCACCCATGCCTTTTGATTTGGCACTAACAGGACCCTGTGTGGATGCGCACGCGAGTCCTTGGATTGTTTTGCTCACGCCTACATGCTCGACCCGGTGCTCCGAAGAAGCGAAGCGATGCGCCGCAGTCCGAAAAAGGCTATCTCTAATGACTGCGACGATCTGCGCTCTGAAGCTTGCGGCTCCTTGCCTAAGGTTCGATGGCGGCGGAGACGTGATTTTGCTTTAGAGTGGCATTGAACGACGGCGTTTCGGCCGACACGAAAGCCTTGAACTCGCCCGCGATGCGCGCCAACTCTTGCTTGAATTCGCCGTTCACCGCGATTTGCTGCGCGGTGGGAGCCAAGTCGCCGCCTCCGCTGCCTGAGCCGGGCGTGCCAACCATGGGGCCGACCATCCAGCTGATGCGTTCGTAGAGCTGAACAGGCTCGCGGAAGGCGTCTTCGCTGCGGCCGGTGTTATGAACGTCAATCAGCTGGGCTTCAAGAGCGATGGCTTTTTGCTCGAAGTCTTTGGCAGCGCTGATGGCGGCGGAATATTTATTGTTGGCGCTCGGAGCATTCGTCTCATTTGCAGCGTTTCCGCTCGAGGCGCCGGCGTTGGCGTTTGGATTTCCCGTGGTGCTGAGCAGTTTGATGAGGTCTTCAACCTGGCGGCGCGTCCATTCGAGATGATTGATCATGTCCGCGGCCTGATTTTCCTCGGCGAGAACGTCGCGGGCGAACTGCACTTGCGCGTGAATGCTTTGCTCGGTGCCCGGCGAATGCGGATCGGGCAAAACAGTGAGCGGCACAGTGGCCTCATGCGAGCCGGCTTTGACGCGCACAGTGTAACTTCCCGGCGGGACTACCGGCCCCGCCGGCGGGATGCGCGTGCCGTAGGCGGCGTAGTTGCGGTGGACCTCGGCCCAGGGCGCATCGGGCGGCGTGACCTGCATCTTGATGGCTGAGCCGGGTTCATAGCGCAAATCCCACCACGCGCGATTGAATCCGGCGTGGCCGTCGACTTTGAGCGTGCGAATTGTTTCGCTGCCCTTGGTGACGGTGATTTCGACATTCTTTTCCGGAGCGGCGAGGCGGAAATTGATGTCCGCACCGTAAGGAGCGTTCTCACCGGTGACGTGGCTACCAACATCGGCTTCGCGCGCGTTATCAGTATTGCGAAAGCGGTAGACGCTGCGCGGCTTGAAGACGTGGAAGTCTTCAGACTGCGCAGAATTCCATTCGCGCAGAGGAGTGATGTCGTCCAGGATGAAGACGCCGCGCCCGTGCGTGGCAAGAACAAGATCGTTGAACGTGGGCTGGATTTGCACGGTGTAGACAGGCGCTGGCGGCAGGTTGCTGCGAAGGCGCGTCCAGTGATCGCCGTCGTCCCAGGTGATGTAGAGACCGTTGTCCACGCCGAGATAGAGCATGCCTTTGCGGACGGGATCTTCGGTGATCCAGTGCGCGCTGCTGTTCATGCTTTTCGGGACGCCCGCGGTGATGAGCTTCCAGGTGGCGCCGTAGTCGGTGGTTTTGTAAGCGTGCGCGTCGTAGATGCCAACGTGCTGCAAGTTCACGGTGATGTAGCAAGTGCCGGCATCGAAATGCGAAGGCGCGACGTTCCACACGGTGCCCCACGCGGGCAAATCAGGAATATTTTTTGTGACGTTGGTCCAGTGCGCGCCGCCGTCTTTGGTGATGTTGACCTGGCCGTCGTCGCTGCCAGTCCAGATCACGCCTGCTTTTACCGGCGATTCGGCGATGGAATAGAGTGTGGCGCCGTCGTAGGTGACGAGATTGTCGGAGCTGATGCCGCCGGAATTTTGCTGATGCTCAGGATTATTGGCGGTCAGGTCGGGGCTGATGACTTTCCAGGATTGGCCAGCGTTTTCGGTCATGAAGACGACTTGCGCGCCAATGTAAACGCGATTGTGGTCATGAGGCGAAATGGCGATGGGCGTGACCCAATCCCAGCGGTATTTCATTTTTGCGGGCGGCCAGCCGTAGGAAGTGACCGGCCAAGCGGTGACGTCGCGGGCCATGCCGCTGCGGAAATCCATGCGGTCGATGCGGCCGTTATCGCAGCCGGACCAGACGATGTTGGAATCGGTGGGATCGGGCACGGCGTAACCGTCTTCGCAGCCACCGGTGCTGGTGATGTAGCCGAGCGACATGCCGCCGCCGAAAAATCCTCCGGAGAGAATACGGCTGGGACCGCGGAAGGAAGAACGATCCTGCAAATTGCCCATCACGTGATAGGGAATGTCGTTGTCAGCATAAACGTGATAGGCCTGCGAGATGGGCAGGACGAAACGCTGGTACGTTGCGCCGCGATTGTTGCTGATGCTGACGCCGGCGTCGTTGGCGATGAGGACGCGATTGGCGTTGGTCGGATCGATCCAGACGTCATGATTGTCGCCGCCCGCGGATTCGAGGCCTGTGGCCGGAGGCGGGCCGCTGGTGGGTTCGGCGGGAGCGAAGCCGCCGCGGAATCCGGGTTGAAACAGAGTGTTGCCGCCGTCGCGAGACATGCTGAAGGCGACAGAAACAAAGTAGAGAAGATTTTCATCGTCGGGCGAAACGGCGAAGCGCGTGTAATACGGCGAACGCTCCGTGGTGACGTGCGACTGGTTCACGAGAACCCAGGTGCGGCCGCGATCGTCGGAGCGGTAGAGACCCGGAGTGGTGTCCTGCAGGAGGGCGTAGACCCGGTTCGGATTGCTCTGGGAAATCGCAACGGCGACTTTGCCGAGCAGATGATCGGCGGCCGGAAGGCCGTGGCCGGAAATTTTGCTCCAGGTGCTGCCGCCGTCACGGCTGACGTAAACGCCGCTGGATGCGCCGCCGCTGTCGAGATTCCAGCGATGAATGGAAACCTGCCACATGCCGGCGAAGAGAGTGTTCGGATCGGATGGGTCCATGGCGAGTTCGGAGCAGCCAGTGTTTTCGTCGACGAAGAGCACTTGCTGCCATGTTTTTCCACCGTCGTCGGTGCGGAAAATTCCGCGCTCGTGCTGCGGACGAAAAGCCTGGCCGACAGCGCAAACGAAAGCGCGATCAGGATTGTGCGGATCAATGACGATGCGCGCGATGTGGCCGGTCTCTTCGAGGCCGATGTGCTGCCAGCTTCGGCCAGCGTCCGTGCTTTTGTAAACGCCATCGCCCATGGCGTAATACGGACGAATCAGCCACGGTTCGCCCGTGCCCGCGTAAATTACATTGTGCGCGGACGGGGCCATAGCCAGAGCGCCAATCGCGGCGACATTTTCATGGTCGAAGACTGGTTCCCAATTCGTGCCCGCGTCGGAAGTTTTCCAGATTCCGCCGTCGGCTGCGCCGATGTAGACAACGTTGGGATTCCCCGGTTCGCCGATGATTGCGGCGACGCGATTGCCTTCGGGGCCAACAAACCGGAAATGCAGAGCCGCAAACGGATCATTACTGTTTTCCGTCTGCGCGCGGCGGCCCTGCGCGTAAATGCCTATCGGCAAAAGAACGCAGAGAACCGCAGTTACGAAGATGAAATGGGGAACATTCCGAAGATCATTCAGACGATTGCGATTGGCCATTGCGGCTCTCCTTATAAATCTGCGGAAAATGAAATGCGAAGCTTGGAACGCGAAGATCCCGCAGCCGATATGGAATTCGGCGTTAAGCTACAGCACCGCGACGGGTGCGTTCAAGGGAAATCCGCAAAATCGGAGCTGAGCAATCCGATTATTCATCGGCGGGCGGCGGAGATGGCTTAAGCACAGAGAGGCGAACCCAAGGCGAGCTTAGGTCGTGTTCGCGCGGAAGGGGGGGATAATTTTTTTCGAGCGAGATGTTATGGCGTTTCGCGACGATGCTGGAGATATTGCGGCTGCGCAGCATAACTTACCGTGTTGTATATTCGCGAATGGCTTGATGCTCCGTGCCTCAAAGCGGACAATGAAGGCGCTAAAGGCGAGGGTGCAAAGGCATTTTACATTCCTGAGTGCCATAGGCCGCTGATCTTAGTTGGCCCATAAAAATGAGGAGACGCAACATTGCCGCAAAAAACAAAAAGCCGTGACGCGATTTCGCGAATTTCGCTGCCGGCGGCGCTGGGCTCATTTCCGTTTTCCATGGGCGTTTTCGCCGGCAACACTTTTTACCTGAGCGGCCATATCGGATTCGATCCGCAAACGAAAAAAGTTCCCGCCGACGCCGAGCAGGAAGCTCATCTCATGCTCGACTCGTTCCGCGAAACGCTCGCCCGCGCCGGCCTGCGCATGGACGATCTTGTTTTCGTGCAGATTTTTTGCTCGGACGTTTCGCTTTTCGAAAACTTTAACGCCGTTTACCGCTCGTATTTCTCTAGCGAATTTCCGGCGCGCGCATTCCTCGGCTCCGGACCGCTTCTTTTCGGCGCGCGTTTCGAAGTTCAGGGCATCGCCGTGAAAAGCTCAAATTTGCCAAAGCCGCGCAACAAAAAAGCGGCAGGAAAACGGCGCAAGCACTAACCGGACAGGCATTCTGTCCTTGCCAGCCAAAATGACTTTTTGCGGGCCACCTTCTCAAAAAGCAAAACTCAAGTTCTGACGCGCTCTTTGCCATACTCGCTCGCAAACGCTATGCGCATCGAACACGCCGATTCGCCGCAATTCCTCGACACCATTCGGGCGCTCTTCCGCGAATACGAAGCGAGCATCCAAGTGGATCTCTGTTTTCAGGGATTCGAAAAGGAACTCGCGAATTTGCCCGGCGAATACGCGCGTCCGAACGGGCGTTTACTCCTGGCGTTCGACGGCGATGAAATTGCCGGCTGCGGAGCGCTGCGACGCTTCGACGAAGCTGTCTGCGAAATGAAGCGCCTCTACGTGCGCACAGCGCATCGCGGCAAATCCATCGGGGCAAGCCTGGCGCAAGCGCTCATGGAAAATGCCCGCGAAGCCGGTTACGCGAAGATGCGCCTCGATACTATGCCTTCAATGGCACGCGCCATCGCGCTCTATCGCTCGCTCGGCTTTCGTGAAATCGCGTGCTACCGTTTCAATCCCGTCCCTGGCACGCTCTTTTTCGAACTCGATCTATAGGTGCACGCAGCCATGTTGCTTCATCGCCGCGGCACAGAAGGATTCTCTCGCGCTGCGTCTTCTGAATGGTTCGGCCGCGCTGCCCCAGTTCCTGCCGCCGTTCGCGCTGACGATTGCCCCAGCAAAAACGCCGCGAGTCCCGCGATCAGCCCGCCGATGAGAATCACCGCCTCCCAAGCCAGCCCCACCGCCGCCGCTTTCGCTGGACGCGCCCCAAACGGCTTCAGCAAAATCACCAGCGCAGCCTCGCGCACGCCGATGCCGCCCTGGGTCACCGGAATCAGTCCCGAGAATTTCGCCAGCGGCCAAGCAAAAAGCCAGGCGCGAAACGGCAGATACAGTCCGCCCGCAATTGCCACCCGCGCCGTCAGCGCCACAAATCCCGTCTGTGCAATCAAGCCGAGGCAAAGCGCCGCGAACACGTAATGCGGTTTGCGCAGCATGGAACGCGCCGCTCCGCGCAGCCTCCCCGCTTTGCGCCGCAGACGAAAAGGCAGCCTGCGCACCGGAAACCAAATCACCGCAGGCAGGAGCACCGCCGCGAGCAGTGCCAGCGCAATCGCCGCCACAAAAAAAACATGCCGCGTCTCCGCCGGGAGCGTCACCGGCACAAGCGCCGCTCCAAGCGCCGCGAGCAGCGCCAGCGCGACGAAATCAATGCTGCGGTCGATGAGTCCTCCGAGCACGACTGCCGCCCGGCTTTGCCCTTCGCGGAACGCCACTGCCGCGCGCACCACATCGCCTCCCACAATCGAAGGCAGCAGCAGCGTGCTGAAAAGCCCCGCAAAATAGCAGCGCATCGCCTGCCGGAAATTTAGCCCCGCTCCGGCAAGATTCACCATCAGCCGCCATTTATTGATGGCAATCACGTGTGCCGCGAGGTAGCCGGCCACCACCAGGAGCCAGATTTGCGCGGGAAGCGAGCGCAGCGTGCGCCAAACCTCGGCCAGCGGCAAAAAATGGAAGAGCACAGCGAGAGCGAGCACGCTTCCGCCGACGCGCAGCAGCAGCGAAATCCACGCCCTGCGCCGTGAGTTTCCCGGAATTTTTTCGTCGTTCGCTATCACGCTGCGTTCTCCGAGCCATTATGCCTGCAATCCCGCTATTGCTTCGCGAATTCGGGCCCGCGCGGTGCTTCAATGCAAGCGCTCGCGATCGTGGCACAAACAAGCAAAATTCAAGCCGCCCATTCTTCTGCGCCCGGAATGCCTTGCGCCGCATCCTATTCGGAATTATCGTACTTGTTTGCCCAAGGTCGAACGCAGCACACAGGGAGAGCGCCGTGAGCCGAAAGAAAATCCGAGTCATTCAATTTGGAGTGGGCCCGATTGGCGCTTCGATTGTGCGCCTGATGCGCCAGAAAAAAGCGCTGGAGATCACCGGCGCAATCGATTCCGATCCAGCGAAGGCGGGACGCGATCTGGGCGAAGTCGTCGGCGCCTCCGACGCGCCCTGGGGCGTGAAAATTTCCGCCGACGCCGGCGAAGCGCTTGCTAAGTCAGCCGACGTCGTCGTGCATTGCACTTCGTCTTATCTGAAAGACGTCGCGGCGCAACTGTTCGCCTGCCTCGAAGCCGGCTGCTGTATCGTCTCCACCTGCGAAGAGCTCGCCTATCCGCTTCGCAAGCATCCGGAGCTCTCCGAGAGGCTCGACGCCGCCGCCAAAGAAGAAGGCGTGGCGCTCATCGGCACCGGCGTGAATCCCGGATTTGTGATGGATAAGCTCATTCTCACCCTTTCCGCCGTGGCTCAGCGCGTGGACTCCGCGCGCTGCGTTCGCATCGTGGACGCTTCCAAGCGCCGCCTCCCGCTGCAGAAAAAAATCGGCGCGGGCATGACACCTGACGAATTTCGCGAGCGCGTCGCCGCGGGCGTCATCAAGCATCACGGCCTGCCTGAATCCGTCGCCATGGTCGCTGACGGCCTCGGGTTCGCGCTCGATCAGATCACCGAAACCATCGAGCCGGTCATCGCCGAGGCGCCGGTGCAAACGGAATTTCTGCGCGTTGAAGCGGGACAGGTCGCCGGCGTGCATCAAATTGCGCGCGGAACGGGCGGTGGCGCGGAAAAAATTTTCATGGAATTGCAGATGTGCGTCGGCGCAAAAAATCCCGCGGACACGGTTTCGCTCGCCGGCGAACCCAACATCACCATGACCGTTCCCGGGGGGACTCACGGCGATATCGCCACGGCGGCTGTGGCGGTCAATGCCATTCCGCTAATTCTTGCCGCACCCGCGGGCTTGCGTACCGGACGCGACCTGCCCCTCGAATATTTCGCGCCGAACGCCGAACCATAAACAGTCGGGCCGAAAATCATTCCGCGGAGGCAATCATGCTTCGCCAATGTGAAGAGCGCGACTTCCAAACGATTTGCGAAATTATCAACGACGGAGCGCGCGCTTACAAAGGCGCCATTCCCGAGGATTGCTGCAAGCAGCCCTATATGCCCGCCGCGGAACTGCGCCATGAAATCAACGACGGCGTCGCGTTCTGGGGCATTGAGGAGAATGGCGAACTGCTGGGTGTGATGGGCATTCAGGATGTGCGGGACGTCACTCTCATTCGCCACGCTTACGTTCGCACAAACCACCAAGGAAAAGGAATAGGAGAGCTGCTGCTGCTTCATCTGCGAACTCTGTCTTCCAAGCCCGTGCTCATTGGAACCTGGGCCGACGCCAGTTGGGCTATTCGTTTTTACGAGCGCCACGGATTCCGTGTTGTTTCGCGTGAGGAGAAGGAGCTGTTGCTCAGGCGTTACTGGAAAATCCCGGAACGCCAAATTGAAACGTCTGTCGTGCTCGTTGACGCCAATTGGCGCTCGCTTGCTGCAAAAGCGTGAAGCAGCGTCTCAATTTCTTTTCCAGTACGAGGCAATCGCCGCATAATCCACGTCGCTCTTCGCTGACGATTTCACGCTTGAATATGCCTTGTACGCCGCCGCGCCTGCTGGAAGCTCCAGTCCATTTTCCTTGGCCAGCTCCATCGCCAAACGAATGTCTTTATGCATCAAGCGCAGCGGAAAGCTCGGCGTGAAATCGCGCTTCAGAATTACCGGCGCTTTTACGTCCAGCACCGCTGCGCGCCCCATGCTCGATTGCAGCACTTCGATGAGCTTCTCGCCCTCCACGCCGGCGCGCGTCACCAATTCCAGACCTTCCGCCAGCGCCTGCACTTGCAATGCGAGGATCAGGTTCATCGCCAACTTGATGGTTTGCCCCGCGCCATTTGGGCCGAGCAGAAAGAATCGTTTTCCCACCGCCTCCAGCGCCGGGCGCACGCGCTCAAACACGTCCTTCTCGCCGCCCACCATGAAAACCAGTTCCCCTTTTTCCGCGCCCCAGGTTCCCCCGGTGACCGGCGCGTCCAAGAACCCGACCGATTTTTCCTCGCACGCTTTGCCCACTCGCCGCGCCAGCGCCGGTGAAACCGTGCTCGAATCAATCAGCACAGACCCGCTCTTGAGCCCGCCCAGCGCCCCCTGCTTGCCCCAAAGCACTTCCTCCAGCGCCGGAGGATCGCTCACAATGGTGAGCAGTATCTCCACCTGCCCGGCAAGCTCCGCAGGCGACTGCGCCACCGCCGCGCCCAGCTTCGCGAGCTTCTGCGATTTTTCCGCCGTGCGGTTCCACACCGTCACCGGAAAGCCCGCTTTGATGAAGTTCGCCGCCATCGGCGCGCCCATCAGCCCCAGCCCAATCACTCCTACACGCGGCTTCATGCATTCCTCCAGTTTTCAGCCGCAAACACTATATCGGCAGCCGTCGGCGCGGTGAAATGAATTTTCTGGCGAGAAAATATGCTTGGATGGGGGTATTACGAAACTGGCTGAAGCTCTGCCGGGGCAGGCACTTCGCGGATGCGCACGATTGAGCCGTACGGCACTTCAATTCGCAGAGTCTTACTTCGTCCGCCTTGCGAAAAACGCTCTTCCAGATGAATGCGTTTCCCGGTATCGAGGGCCAGATTGCCGGTGATGGTCATGTGCACGTCGCCCGCACGGTAGCAGACTTCCACGCGCTTGCCCA
Organism: Candidatus Acidiferrales bacterium; assembly: GCA_036796475.1. GTDB lineage: Bacteria > Acidobacteriota > Terriglobia > Acidiferrales > UBA7541 > DAHUXN01. The sequence continues at coordinate 18,316 of DAIRCW010000033.1, forward strand.
AAAGATACGCAAACGTCGGCATAACCGCAGCTTACGGAGGGGGTGATTATCCGTCAATGGTACTAATGGAGTACCTTTGAAGTTATCCCTGTGAAAATCACAGCCCTCTGTGGAAATTCAATCAATTCAGTACGCTAAATTCCACTCTGTTCCGAAACGAGTCAATCCGCTCCGCCCGCACGCGCAGCCGGTCGCCAAGATGAAACTCCCGCTTCTCCGCCGCGCCTCTGCGCCTTCCGTGAGATTCGCTGACAATGGCGTAATCGCTCTCGCGATAGCGGAAACGCGCGCCAAATGTCTCCTCAAGGCGGTCGATTGGCACCAGCCCCTCCACAAACACTTCAATCAGCTCCACAAAAAATCCAAACTTCTGCACTGAAATAACCAGCGCCTCGTATTCCTCTCCGAGATGCCCTTCCATGTACTGCACCGTCTTCCAGTCCATCAATTCGCGCTCCGCCCCATCCGCGCGCCGCTCCGCCTCGGACGATTCCGCCGCAATCTCCTTCAACTCCACCTCGCGGTATGGCCCTTTCGCGGTGCCCGGATTCTCAAGCACCCACTTCAATATCCGGTGAACAATCAAATCGGGATACCGCCGTATCGGCGAAGTGAAATGCGTATACTCCTGCGCCGCCAGCGCAAAATGCCCCAGCGCCTCCGCGGCGTATCGCGCCTGCTTCAGCGAACGCAGCATCAGATACGACAGAATCCGCTCTTCCGGCTTGCCCGCGATTTTCGCCGTCAGCCGCTGATAATGCTGCGGGCGAATGTCAATCTCCTCCGCCGGCAGCGCCACGTTCATCGGACGCATCCGGCCCCGCCGCTCCCGTCCCGCCGGACGCACGCTCCCGTGCCGCACCGCAATCCGCCGCTCCGCCAAATTCTCCACGCCAAACGAATACCCAAACGCGCGCGCCAGCTCCTCGAATTCCAGCACTTTCTTCGGGTCCGGCTTTTCGTGCACGCGGTGCAGCGAAGCAATCCCTCGCCGCTCCAAATATCCCGCCACCGCCTCATTCGCCGCCAGCATGAACTCCTCGATAATCCGGTGCGCAATGTTTCGTTCGCTGCGGACAATCCCCGTCATCCGCCCCATGGCGTCAAATTCAATCACCGGCTCCGGCAAATCGAAGTCAATCGACCCGCGCCCCACTCGCCGCGCATTGAGCGCCAGCGCCAGCTCTTTCATCAGCCGAAAGTTTTCCGCCAGCGCCGCGTAACGCTCCAGCATTTCCGGCTCGCGTTCCAGCACCTTGTTCACATTCGTGTACGTCATGCGCTCCGCCGAACGAATCACCCCGGGCGCGAATTCCGCCTCCACCATCTTCCCGCCGGCGTCGAACTGCATCACCGCGCTCATCACCAGCCGCTCCACTTTCGGATTCAGTGAGCAGATACCGTTCGAGAGCGCCTCCGGAAGCATCGGCACCGCGCGATCGGGAAAATAAACCGACGTTCCTCGCAAACGC
>DAIRCW010000034.1:0-7154 GCA_036796475.1 Candidatus Acidiferrales bacterium
GCTGACGGCCCTCGAAGCGCAGCAAATTCCAAGCGCCGTCGCGCAAGCCATTCATTCGCGCCAGTCAAAGAGCGCCGCCGCGAAAGAACTGGCGCAGGCCGAAGCTGCAAAATGCCGCCTGCTCACGTGGGATGACTCCGCGTATCCGCAACTGCTGCGCGAAATTTACGATCCCCCGCCGCTGCTGTATGTCAAAGGAAACGCGGACCTTCTGAACCGCCATTCGATCGGCATCGTCGGCACGCGACGTCCCACGCCCTACGGCAATCAAATGGCGGAAAGGCTGGCGCGTGACCTGGCTCTGCGCGGCATAGTAATTGTGAGCGGCCTGGCGCGTGGAATTGACGCCACCGCGCACAAAGGGGCCCTCAGCGCCAATGCGGGGGGAACTGTAGGGATTCTCGGCTGCGGAATAGACGTTATTTATCCGAAAGAGAACCGAAAGATTTTTGCTGAAATTGAGGTGCGAGGGGCCATCATATCGGAGTTCCCTATGGGGACGTATCCGGCGCCGCCGAATTTCCCGGTTCGCAACCGGATCATTGCCGGGATGACGCGCGGTGTAGTAGTCGTGGAGGGAGCGCAGTATTCCGGCTCGCTGATCACGGCCCGGCTGGCAATGGAATGCGGCCGCGAAGTGTTTGGCGTACCCGGCTATGCAACGCAGCCGGCAAGCTTCGGGCCGAATCAGCTGATTAAGCAGGGCGCGAAGCTGGTGACCGGCTGGGAAGACGTTGTCGAGGAGCTGCCCACTCCCATTCGTGCTGAGCTTTTGCCGGTCGAGACAACGGACGGCGCGGGCAGGGCATCGCTTGCTACAGATGGTCTTGCGCCGTCAGAGAAAGCGCTATACGCGATGCTTGAGGTTGAGAGGTCGAAGCACGTGGATGAACTCGTCGGGCAGTCGAAAATGAATTCATCCGAGGTGCTCTCGGCATTGTTCGAGTTGGAGATGAAGGGCCTGGTGCGGCAATTGCCGGGCAAGCAGTTCTTGAAAGTGATGCTATAGGGCGCGCCAAGCGCCAGCGAAAAGGAAACATTCAGAATTATGGGACGTTCTCTGGTCATCGTCGAATCGCCAACCAAGGCGAAAACGATCAACAAATATCTCGGGCGCAACTACACCGTCCGTGCGTCGTTCGGCCATGTGAAGGATCTGCCCAAGAAAGAATTGGGCATTGATCTGAAGAAGGACTTCGAGCCGACCTACACGGTCCTCCCCGGCAAATCGAAAATTCTCAACGAAATGAAGAAGCTGGGCAAAGAGGCTGACGCCATTTATGTCGCCACTGACCCGGACCGCGAAGGCGAAGCCATCGGCGCGCATCTGGTGGAATTTTTAACCGGATCGGAAATAGCAGTCGAGCCGGAAGAGTCCAACGGAAATGGCAAAGGGAAGAATGGCGATAAGAAAGCCAAAAAGCCCGCCGCCAAACTGAAATCCGCGCGCAACAAAGTAGACAAGAAAAAAGTCTTTCGTGTGATGTTTCACGAAATCACGCCCAAGGCCATCAAAGCCGCCTTCGAACATGCCGGCGCCCTCAACACCAATTTAATTGACGCACAGCAGGCTCGTCGCGTCCTTGACCGTCTTGTCGGTTACAAAATCTCGCCGCTGCTCTGGGACAAAGTCCGTCGAGGCCTTTCCGCTGGCCGCGTGCAAACGGTTGCTCTGCGCCTGATTGTCGATCGCGAACGCGACATTCGCGCCTTCGTTCCCAAGGAATACTGGACGATTCATGCCATGCTCGCCGGCGCTGAGCCGCCTTCCTTCGAGGCGAAATTATGGCGCTACAAGGGCGAGGAAATCGAAGTCCCCAACGAAGAGAAGGCCAAAGAAATCGTAGATGCAGTCGAGCGCGCGAACTGGCAAGTCTCGAGCGTCACGCAAAAAGAGAAGCGCCGCTGGGCTCCTCCGCCGTTCACCACTTCCAAATTGCAGCAGGCCTCCTACAATCGTCTGCGCTTCTCCGCCAAGCGCACTATGACGCTCGCCCAGCGCCTTTATGAAGGCGTGGACCTCGGCGACGAGGGCTCCGTCGCGCTGATTACCTACATGCGTACGGACTCCGTAAATGTATCGGCCGAGGCCATCGCCCAGGTCAGGGATTTTGTCGGCTCCACTTACGGGCCGAATTATCTGCCCGAAAAGCCGAATTTCTTCAAATCCAAAAAGCAGGCTCAGGAAGCGCATGAAGCGATTCGCCCGACGGACGTCTCGCGTTCGCCAGAGGACGTGAAGCGCTATCTCGACGAAGACATGTTCAAGCTCTACCAACTCATCTGGCAGCGCTTCGTCGGCTCGCAGATGGTTCCCGCGGTCTTCGATCAGACCACCATCGACATTTCCGCTGGCGATTACACGTTCCGCGCAAGCGGCTCCATCATGAAGTTCGATGGTTATCTGAAAACGTACCTCGCGTCGCGCGAAGACGAAGACAAGGGCGAATCCGGTGACGCCGCTGCCCCGAGCGCAGCAGCCGAAGACGATGCAGATGCCGAAGGGCGCACTCTGCCGCGCCTCACGGAAGGCGAGCGCCTGAAGCTCGAAAAAATCCGCCCCGACCAGCACTTTACCGAGCCGCCCCCGCGCTACACGGAAGCCACGCTCGTCAAAGAGCTCGAAGACAAAGGCATCGGCCGTCCTTCGACCTACGCCGCCATCATTTCCACCATCGTCGAGCGCGAATACGTCACCAAAGATCAGGGCCGCTTCACGCCTACGCTGCTTGGGGAGAAAGTCACCGAGCTTCTCGTCAAAAGTTTCGAAGATATTTTCGATGTCGGCTTCACCGCGCGTCTCGAAGACGAACTCGACGAAATTGAAGAAGGCAAGCTCCCGTGGCGCAAATCCGTCAAGGGCTTCTGGAAAAGTTTCGAGGACGATCTCGAAAAAGCCGAAGGCGAAATGGAGTCCTACAAAGCCGGGATTCCCACCGATGAGGTTTGCCCGAAATGCGGCCAGGGCAAGCTCCTCGAACGCATCAGCCGCCACGGATTTTTCCTCGGCTGCGAGCGCTACCCCGATTGCGATTACATTCGCGACATCGCTGACGCCAGCGAAGAAGTGGAAGGCTCGAACACCGTCGAGTATTGCCACAATTGCGGCCGCGAAATGGTCATCAAGCGCGGGCGCTTTGGCGTTTTCCTCGCCTGTTCCGGCTATCCCGATTGCAAAACCACGCGCCGCCTCGCCGCTGGAACGCGCAAAGCGCGCCAGCCCGATGAGCCTCTGGATGAAAAGTGCCCGCAATGCGGTGAGCAGCTTCTGAAACGCCATGGCCGCTTCGGCGAATTCATCGGCTGCTCCAAATACCCGAAGTGCAAGTACACGCGTCCGATCACGCTCGGAATCAAGTGTCCCAAATGCGGCGAAGGCGAATTTGTGCGCCGCGGCACAGCAAAAGGACGCGGGCGCGGCCGAATTTTCTACGGCTGCAGCCGCTACCCCGATTGCGATTTCACCACGCCGCACGAACCCGTCGCGGAGCCCTGTCCAAAATGCAACGCTCCGTTCACCGTACTCAAGCGCAGCAAGCACGGCGTGATGCGCGTGTGCCTCACGGAAAATTGCGATTGGGAGCTTGCAGTTCCCTCGGAATCTGAGTCGCCCTCCCAGCCAGTCGGCGAGCCCGTAGAGGCGGGCGCAAAGACTTAGAACTCTCAAACGAAATGACCACCAAAGAAGCTATCGCGAAATATCTGCATTATCTGCAATACGTCCGCAATGCCTCTCCGAGAACGATTGAAAATTACAAAATCGACTTGGAGCAGTTTCTTGCCTACGTGACCCCGCCCGGCGAAGAACCATTAGGACTCACTGCCGTCAATCATCTCGTGATTCGCGAATTTGTGAATCATCTCTACGATCGCGGCCTCGAAAAAAGTTCTATCGCCAGAAAACTCGCGGCCCTGCGCTCCTTTTTCAAGTTTTGTGTGCGCGAAAACATCCTCAAGCAGAATCCAGCCGTTTTGGTCGCGCGCCCAAAGCTGCCCAAGCGCGTGCCGCACATTTCCACTCCCGAAGAAATGAATAATCTTCTGGACCGCATAACTCCCGACAATATCCGCCAGGCCAAGCCCTCCAGAAGAAAACAGAGGAAAGGTTCAGCCGCTGCGGAAGACCGCGCCATTCGCGACCGCGCGATCTTCGAGATTTTGTATGGCTCCGGCCTCCGCGTCAGCGAACTAACCGGTTTGAATATGTCCAGCTTCGATGAAACCGAACAGATGATTCACGTTTATGGCAAGCGCCGCAAAGAACGGCTCGTTCCCTACGGGGCAAAGGCCCGTGCCGCGCTCGAGAATCACTGGCCCGCCCGTCAGAGAATGCTCGATCGCGCCAGAAAGCGCGGAGTGAAAGCCGTCTTTGTAAATTCCCATGGTGAACGTCTCACTCGACGCACGGTTCTAAGTATCGTTCGCAACTACACTCGCATGCTTACGCCGCACATGGATCTTCACCCGCATTCGCTGCGTCACGCTTTCGCCTCCCACCTGCTCGCCGACGGCGCTGACCTCCGCGCCATTCAGGAACTCCTCGGCCACGCATCGCTCTCCACCACGCAGCGCTACACGCACACCACCATCGACAAGCTCATGCAGATTTACGACAAAGCTCATCCGCACGCCTGATTTCAGTTAAAATTTAATTTTCGTTTAACGGAAACTTACGCGCGTGCTGTGCGTCTCAGTTAACGTGTTTTTCAGCGATGAAACTTATGCGAAGTGCTGCGAAAGAACGCATCGGGTGATTTTTTTCAAAATTTCGCGAATGATGCTGCGGGCGCTTGCCATCATGACAGTCGCGCTCGCTTGCTCGCTGGCGGCCTTTGCGCAGACCGACGAAATCCAGGTCTATGACGGCTCCATCGCCGCCCCCGGCGTGATGAATCTCACCTGGCACAATAATTTCACTCCCGACGGCCAGAAAACTCCCGCATTTCCCGGCGGCCTCATTCCCGATAAATCTTTCAACGGCGTCACCGAATGGGCTTGGGGCATCACTCCGTGGTTCGAAACTGGTTTGTATCTGCCGCTTTACAGCGTTTCCAAAGATCGCGGAGCCACCATCAACGGCGGGAAAATTCGTCTGCTCTTCACCACGCCTCACGCCGCGGACCGCACTTTTTTCTATGCCGCGAATTTCGAGTTCAGCTACAACGCCAAGCATTGGGACCCGCGCCGCTTCACTTCGGAGATTCGCCCGATCATTGGCGTGCACCTGCATCCCTGGGACATCATCTTCAATCCGATTCTCGACAACTCTTACGTCGGCGGTTTCAAAAGCCTCGATTTCGCGCCGTGCGCGCGCATCGCTTACAACTTGAATCCCAAATGGGCCATTGCAGCCGAAGAATATTCCGACGTGGGTCCTCTGCGCGATATTTTGCCGACCGATCAGGAAACGCACGAAGTCTGGGGCGTTTTCGACCATCCTACAAAGTGGGCGGACATCGAAGCGGGCATCGGTTTCGGTGTGACCAGCGCGTCCGACAGGGTCACGCTGAAGCTGATGCTCTCCCGCGACCTGTACACGCCGCACAAACATTAGCGTTTCGCACGCGCGGCCGCAACGAAGCCAGAATTTCGAACGGTGAATACCTCACTTCTGTCGCACCTAATTTGACGCTGGCGAAAAGAGCCGTTAGCATCGATTCGCGTTTCACATCTACATTCTCGCGTGAACGCCAACTCGCATGCCCAAGCACGTCATCATCGGCACCGCCGGACACATTGACCACGGCAAATCCGCGCTCGTCGAAGCGCTGACCGGCACGCATCCCGACCGCCTCGAAGAGGAAAAGCGCCGCGGAATCACCATTGACCTCGGCTACGCGTTCCTCGAACTCGATGGCGTGCAATTTGGATTCGTTGACGTCCCCGGCCACGAAAAGTTCGTGCGCAATATGCTCGCGGGTGCCGGTGGAATTGACGTAGTTCTACTGGTCGTCGCCGCGGATGAATCCATCAAGCCACAAACGCGCGAGCACTTCGAGATATGCCGCTTGCTCGGAGTCCAGCGCGGCATCGTGGTCATCACCAAAAGCGATTTGGTGGACGCCGACGTCCTCGGTCTGGTGAAACTGGAGATCGAGGAGCTTGTTCGTGGCTCTTTCCTCGAAGGCGCTGCGATAATTCCTGTAAGCGCCCGAAGCGGTGCCGGCCTCGACGACTTGAAACGCGAAATGCTGCGTGTCGCCGCATCTTCTCCGGACCGCGACGCGTCGCATTACGCCCGTTTGCCAATCGATCGCGTATTCTCCATGCAGGGATTTGGAACCGTTGTGACCGGCACGCTGATTTCCGGAGCGCTGCAACCTGGTGCAGAAATCGAGCTGCTGCCCTCGGGAAAAATTTCGCGGATTCGCGGATTGCATTCTGGCGGCCGCCCGGTCAAGCAGGCCACCGCGGGCCAGCGCACTGCGGTGAATCTTCCTGACGTCAACGTCGCGGAAATCGAGCGCGGCATGGTGCTTGTTACCAAGGGGATTTTCCGCGCGACCAGCCGGCTGGATGCGCGCATCTCGCTGCTTGCATCCACCCGCCCGCTCAAATCAAGAACGCGTGTGCACCTCCACTGCGGCGCCGCGGAACGAATCGCGCTCGTCAATTTGCTCGACGCCCAGTCTCTCGCGCCGGGCGCCTCAGCGTTCGCGCAGCTTCATTTGGACGCTCCGGTTCTCGTCATTCCTGGCGATCGCTTCATCATTCGTCAGTTCTCTCCGGTGATAACCATCGGAGGCGGAGTTGTTCTCGACGCGCTCTCTCCTCGTCATAAAGCGCGAGACGCCGCGGCGACGCAGTTGCTCCGTGTGTTGGAAAATGGAAGCCGCGAAGACAAGCTTGCAGCGCTCATCGCGCAAAATCCCGATGGCGTTGCTCTCGCTCGTCTTATAGCCAGAACAGGCTGGCAGGAATCCGCCGTGCTCGAAACAGCGCGTGCGCTCGTAAATGCCAAGCACATACAAATCGTTTCCGAGCAGCCCTGGGTCGCCGTTTCATCAGAAGCGATCCAATCGCTGATGGCGGGCATCGAGCATGAAGTCGGCGCTTTCCACAAACAGAACCCACTCGTCGCCGGAATCGCCAAGCAGGATTTGCGCGGACGCGCCGGCGCGAGCATCCATTCCGACGTTTTTCACGCCGCGCTC
>DAIRCW010000034.1:7164-19672 GCA_036796475.1 Candidatus Acidiferrales bacterium
CGCCGGGGAATTCGAGCGCGCCGGACTTGCCGCGCCATTAATGGAAGAGGTGTTGAAACGCGCTCCTGTAGATTTAGCGCGCGCCAGAAAACTGGTACAGTTGCTAATCCGCGAAAATGTTTTGGTGAAAGTGACCGAGGAGCTTTTATTTCACCGCAGCGCACTCGAGAACTTGCGACCTCTGCTCTCGAAATACAAAAGCGCACGTGGCGAGCGCCTGCCCATTGCCGCCTTCAAGGAACTCGCCGGCGTCACCCGCAAACACGCCATTCCGCTGCTCGAATACACCGACCGAATTCACTTGACCCGGCGCGCCGGCGATGAGCGTGTTATACTGTAGCCATACTGTCTGCCGCCGGTAACTGGCAGTGCGCAAGAGCCCGTCTTTCCGGCAAGGAGATTTTTATGGAACTGAGCCCAATGCATCTGCTGCTCATCCTGATTATCGTGGTGGTGTTGTTCGGTGGCCGCAGGATCCCCGAACTGATGCGTGGCCTCGGCCAGGGCGTCAACGAATTCCGCAAGGGCATGCGCGAAGAGCCACCCGCGCCCCCGGCTTCGACGCCGACCACCGCGCCTCCCGCTGAAACGAAAAAATAGCCGCGTCCCGTTCATCGCTGGGCTGCAAGAAGCTGCCCATCCATAAGCGCCTTCATCCATGTACCGTTTCGATTTTGCGCAGAGCCTCGTAGAGCCGCGCGAGCGGCAGGCCCATCACATTGAAATAACACCCCTCGATCCGCGGAATGAATTTCCCGCCGAGCCCCTGAATTGCGTACGCACCAGCTTTATCGAATGGCTCACCCGTGGCGACGTAATCGTCAATCTCGTTCTCGCATAATTTCGCAAATTGCACACGCGTCTGTTCAACGAGCAATTGCTCTTGAGGTGCCGCCGCGGCTAGCGGCAAAACCGCTAGGCCTGTGAACACCTCATGCCATTTCCCGCTCAAGGACCTCAGCATTCGATGCGCGTCCTCTGCAGATTCCGGTTTGCCCAGAATTTCGCCGTCCAACACGACCGTCGTATCCGCCGCAACAATGATTCCCGAGTTTTGATTCATGCTTCTCAGTCGTGCCGCGGCGGCATTCGCCTTTTCTCTGGCAAGTCGTTCGACGTAAACAGGCGCGCTCTCGCCCGCACGCAAAGATTCGTCCACATCCGCTGAAATCACGCTGAATTCGAATCCCGCGTTGCGAAGGATCTCCGCTCTTCGCGGCGACGCAGACGCCAGAATGATTTTGGAGTCAATCAGCAAGGGTTTCTAAATTCTAAATGACCACGGATTCCTGATACTCTCCGAAAGCCCGGCGCAGCGTATCCGAAATTTCGCCCACAGTTGCATACGCTTCCACAGCGGCGAGAATTGCAGGCATCAAATTCTCGCTTGCCTTTGCGCGGCGCTCGATTTCATTCAATGCAGCCTTAGCCTTTGCTTCGTCGCGCCGCGCTCGCAGTGCCCGCAGCCGCGCGATTTGCGAGTGCTCGACTTCAGGATCAATTCGCAGCGTCGGTATGGGCTCGCCTTTATCTTCGGTGAAGCGGTTCACGCCAACGACCACGGTTTCGCCGCGCTCCACCGACCGCTGATATTCGTACGCCGCCTGTTGAATTTCCGCTTGCACAAATCCCGTCTCGATGGCCCGCAGCATTCCGCCGAGAGAATCAATCTTCGCGATGTACTCCACAGCGCCGCGCTCAATTTCATTCGTGAGATTCTCGATTGCGTAGGAGCCGCCGACCGGATCAATCGTGTTGGTCACGCCTGTTTCGGAAGCAATAATCTGCTGCGTCCGCAAGGCCAGCAGTGCGGATTGCTCTGTCGGAAGCGCCAGCGCTTCATCGAGACTGTTGGTATGCAACGATTGGCACCCGCCCAGCACCGCAGCGAGACCCTGCAGTGCGACGCGCACTAAATTGTTTTCCGGCTGCTGCGCCGTTAGTGTCGAACCGCCCGTTTGCGCGTGAAACCGTAGCAGCATGGAACGCGCATCGCGCGCATGAAATCGTTCGCGCATAATCTGTGCCCAAAGCCGCCGTGCCGCGCGGAACTTCGCAATTTCATCAAGCAGCCCGTTGTGCGAATTGAAAAAGAATGAGATCTGCGGCGCAATTTCATCCACATTCAGGCCCGCCTTTACCGCGGCGTCGACATAAGCAATCGCATTCGCCAGCGTGAACGCCACCTCCTGCACCGCCGTTGAGCCCGCCTCGCGAATGTGGTATCCGGAAATCGAAATCGCGTTCCAGTTCGGAAGTTCCGCCCGGCACCACGCAAAAATATCCGTTACAATGCGCATCGCCGGACGAATCGGATAGATGTATGTCCCCCGCGCGATGTACTCCTTCAAAATATCGTTTTGCACCGTGCCGGAGAGCCGCCGCAAATTCGCGTTCTGTTTTTTCGCTACAGCCACGTAGAGCGCCAGCAAAATCGCCGCCGTGGAATTGATGGTCATCGAAGTCGACACGCGATCCAGTGGAATCCCCGCGAACAACGTCTCCATATCTTCGAGCGAATCGATGGCGACGCCTACTTTGCCAACTTCGCCCATCGCCAGCTCGTGGTCCGAATCCATTCCGATTTGCGTCGGCAAATCGAACGCCACCGAAAGACCCGTTTGCCCCTGCGCCAGCAAATAGCGGTACCGCTGATTCGATTCCACGGCCGTGCCGAACCCAGCGTACTGCCGCATCGTCCACAGCCGGCCACGGTACATCGTGGGATAAATTCCGCGCGTGAACGGAAAGCTCCCCGGAAATCCGAGCTCGCGCTCCGGATCAAATCCCTCGAGATTCTCCGGTCCGATCACAGACTCTGAGGCCAATGCGTCTGGCACAGCGCCAGTGCGTTTATCATTTTCGATTTTTGCGGAATTTTTGCTCATCATCGAAAAATGCTACGCGCCTGCCGCGCAAGATCGCGCGTGTCTACCTCACGCGCCGCGCATTGCGAAAAGAAAGGAACGCGAAATACGCCATAGTCGCGGCGTACGCCAGCGCGAATGCCGCAATCCATTTCCCTCCCGGCGCGCGAAACTGCTTCCACCAAGCCGCGCCGCCATACAATGCGAACAGTGAAAAAAGCGTTCCGGTCGCTTCATGAAAAAGCTGCCGTGCCAGCTTCCAAAACGCGCGGAACATCGTCGTGCCCGCTCGCCACGCCGCGCCAATCCAGTCCGGCCCGCTCTGCACGCCCATGCACGCCATTCTATTACATTCACAACCCAGTTGCGCACAGTGCACACCCTCTTGTATCTTCCTCATCGGCGACCTAAAATATATTCAGGATCAGGAGGCAGACCTTGCGGCTCGACGACCACCTCAAAGCTTTACTCCGCGAATTGGGACACGCCATAAACGATTCAGTCGCCGATTCAGAGAGGATCGCCGAAGCGATTAACAACGTTCGCGCCGCGGGGTACGACATTGTTTTGAAGCTCGACGCTACCATTGGCCTCGCCCAGCGCCCGGCATCGCAGGATGAGCGCATGACCACGCAGGACCGCCGCTTCCTTGAATCGCTGCATATTCGCGTCGATGAAGACATCCTCGAAGACCAGAACGGCAACACCACCAAAGTGGAAATCACTCCTCAGGATATTAAATTCCTAAAATCCCTGAAGATTTCCCTCGAAAATGAAAAAACTTAAGCTCGCGGTACTCGCTGCTTTCTTCGCAATTTTTGGTGCGTTCTGCATTCCTCCCGTTCACGCACAGGAAACCACCGGCAAAGCCGTCACTCTCAAAGCCAAAACTGTCAAACCTGAGAAGGTCAAGCTCGACACATTTAAAGGCGAAGTCGTGCGCATGGACACTGTCTCCATCATCGTGCGCGATCCCAAGAATTCGTACATCGTTCACACCTTCACATTTTCGCCGGAACTCACAAAAAAATTGCAGCCGCTGATTGATCGCGGCGGTTATCAGCCCGGCGATAAGGTCACCGTTTCATTCGAGCAAGGCTCGACTGTGGCGCAGTCCATCAAAGGAAAACCTTCCAAGGCATTCTGATCCCATCGCGCCGCGGAAGTATGGATTTTATGATTCGTCCCGCCGCTGTCGCCGGCCAATTCTACCCGGCGGATCCTTCCGAGCTTCGCAGCGCCGTTCACAATTTGCTTCCTCAACCAGCCAAAAAATCCCACGCTCTCGCCTTCATGGTCCCTCACGCCGGATATATTTATTCTGGGCGCGTTGCCGCCTCCGTCTACGGCTCGCTGCAACTCCCCGCAAAATTTGTGCTGCTGGGCCCGCGCCATTTTCCGCACGGTGAGCGCTTGGCCATTCTCAGCGAAGGAACTTGGGAAACGCCGCTCGGCCGCGCTTCCATAGATAGTGCTCTCGCTTCGGAAATCAAAAATGCTTTTCCGTTGCTTCGCGAAGATTCCATCGCTCACGCGCGCGAGCATTCTCTCGAAGTGCAGCTTCCGTTTCTCCAGTGCCTCGTTCCGAATTTCGCGTTTGTGCCCATCGTCCTCGGAGCAGATCGTTTCGATGCGCTCGAATCGCTGGGGCACGCGATTGCGCAAGTGATGAGCCGCCGCGGCGAAGAAATCATGCTGCTCGTCAGTTCCGACATGAATCACTACGAGAGCGACGCGGTCACACGAGTGAAAGATCGCAAAGCCATTGACGCCATCCTCTCTCTCAATGCGCGGCGGCTGTATGACACAGTGCGCCGCGAAAGCATTTCCATGTGCGGATATGCTCCTGCTGTTGCGATGCTCGCTGCGGCGCGCGAATTGCACGCGCAAGAAGCAAAATTAATTTCCTATGCGACTTCCGCGGAAGTGAGCGGCGATTTCGATAGAGTGGTGGGTTACGCGGGAATTATCGTGCAGTGATTTTTCATTCTTCGCTTTGCTGACGGCGATTTGCGTTAGAGCGAAAAAAAAGTGTGAGCGCCCGCTGCGTTCCAAGTGGAAGCCGATCGATCTTTTTTACTGTTTACAGCGCGCCATTCTCCTTAGTGAGGACGGCCGCTGCTTGCTGGGGCGCTCGCGTGCGGGGCCGCCGGAGCGGAACCAGACGCCCGCCCTGCAGACGCGCTGTCCTGGAAGCTGCCAGAACTGGCGCCAGAGAATCCCGAATTTCCGCCGCGACTCATTCCGCCGTTCGCTCCCGCACGCCCACCTTCATTCATTCGCGCGAAAGACATTGGCGCGGGCCTGTGCGGCATGGAAGGCGGCGCGGGCACGGCATTCACCGCGCGCAAATTTTCACGCATGGGCATGGAAGCTGCGCGCGAATTCAGAGGCATGGCGGCCATTCCCGTGCGCGACGGCATGGTTCCAGCTCTCGCGGCCATGGACGCGCGCAGAGTTGCCACGCTCTCGGCGGTGGGCGCAAACATTTTTCCTGTTGCGTTTGCACCAACGCCCACTCGCGATTCAAACATTGTCGAAGCTTTTCCATTCTCCAGCGGCTCGCGTGCGGAAAACGCCGCGTGCTTTCCGTCGGCTGTGGAAGCAAACAGCCGCACGTCCCCGCCACTGCCAAGGCGATTCGTTGTCAACACCAGCCGCGGGGGAGTGGGCATTTTTCCGTTTGGCGGCGTGCCTTTTTTCGCTGGCGTTCGCAATCCCGGTCGCCCCGCACCAAAGAAACCATTCGGCGCGCCTCCGAAGCCCATTCCATTAAATCCAGAGCATCCGCTGGCCATCTGCTCAAACATTAATTGCGAAGGATCGCCAAAGCCTGCGCCTGACGCGGGCCACCAGCCAACTTGATTTCCAGCGGAATACCAGTTCACGGGTGCGGGATCCCACGCGTCGAATCCCGATGGAAACCACGTCCAGCCGTTGGATGGCAAATAATCCCAACTGCCGAAGTGATAGGGCATCCATCCCCATGGCTCGCTGCTTACCCAGCTCCAGCCAAATCCCGGCATGAAATCCCAGCCGCCGTTCATGAACGGCATCCAGCAGCTTCCCATGCCCATGGGCTGCCAGCCGTAACCGTATCCCGCGAAATAATTCCACGAGCCGTACTGCGAGAGGTCGGCCATTCCGTAACTGAACGGCGCGTTCACGTAGGAAGCGGATTGCGCGGCTTCGGTTTGCGTTTGCTGAGCGCGCGACACAACGAATTTGTCCCAGCTATCCGGTTTCGGATTCGCGCGCAGCGCCACATCTTGTTGCGCCTGCTCTTTGGATTTCGAGCGAAACGCGAAGGTCTTGCCTTTGGGAACTTGCTGCGTGCCTGCCGGAGATGAGACTTCGGCTTGTCCGCCCAGCACGCTCACTGACGCTCCATCGTGAAAGGCATCAATTCGAAAGAGCGCATTTTTCGGCGTCGTGATAGTTTCGTCGCCGCTGGCGAGTGAAAACGAATCGCCGCGCTGTAGTTCGGTGAGCACGCTCATGGTTCCCTGGCCCAGCGTCAGCTTCGTGATGCGCCCGCCATCGGCCAGCGCGAGTTCGGTGAATTGCACAAGCGTATTCGGCGCGATCCACGCGGTCGTGCCGTCCTCGAATTGCACTTCCGCGAATCCGTCGTTCGTTCCAATGGTCATGCCCTGCATCACCGGCATGTTGACGCTCGCGGCTTCCCATGCGGTATGGCTCGGACGCGACACTTGCACGTCTCCGGTGACCACGCTCAAACGCACAATGCGGGCGTAACTCAGATCCGAAGCGCGCGCCGCTTGCGGCAGATTCAGCAGCGCGAAAATTGTGAGGATGGCCAAACTCGGAAGGGCAAAAGCGGAAAGGAAAGAACGTCGCATCGGAACTACCTCCCGGGACGGTGGGTGGATGAGGAAGCCGTCCCCGCGCCGAAAGCTGAGCGGATTCGGCGTAGTCACTGGTTTATATACTCCGTCCGGTTTCGCTGGGCGTCAAGGAACATTTCGCATGTCCGAAAATGGACATTGCGTGAAAAATTCGGCGAAAAAACTCGATTAGACTTGGCATCGTTCCTTTGTTTTCAGTGAGTTGGCTCAATTTCTAATTTCCCATAGAAACTCGATTAACCTTGGAAGCGTGGCCGGTGATTCGTGGCCCGTGGCCAGTGAAAGCTGAATACTTCGCGCCGTCCGCGGGAGCGGACACAAGGCGGCGCAAAAGGAAGTGGATGCCAGGCTTCCTTTGTCGGCACGGTTGAAACCGTGCCCTGACAAAAAACGTGCGCGCATGGCGCGAAGAGGAAGATGTGAGGTTGCGGTTCATTCTTTTTTCCAACGAGATCCCTCGCTGCGCTCCCTTCCTGCGTCAGGGCAGACGGGATGCAAACCCGGCGTTTTTCTAATCGCGGAAATTTCCGCGATTAGAAACGGCTCCTTTCGTTTGTTTTCAGCAAGATCGTCGAGCTCTTGTAGCGTGCTTTATCCGCGCGAACTATTCGCAATTCGTCGGCGCAGGCCGCTCATTCGGCAACGTTCTCGAACATTTCTGCTAAAATCGTCGCGCATTCCGCAAAGGTCGCGATTCGCACCGCCGGAGCCGCATACGCCGCGCACCGAAAATCTCACAATCGCCCTCTTCCCGCGCAGCTTCCGCAAAATTTATCCCGAGGCCGTCCGCGCCGAAGGCTGCTACATCTTCACTGCCGACGTCCGCAAAATACTCGACGCCTGCGGAGGCGCCGCCGTCGTCTCCATCGGCCACGGAGTCGCTTCCGTCGCCGAAGCCATCGGCGAGCAGGCCCGCACTCTTGCTTATGTGCACTCCTCGCACTTCACGAATCGTCCTTCCGCCGAACTCGCCCGGCGTCTCCTCGCTCTTGCCCCGCGCAATTTTCGCGAATCCTCTGACGGCCCCGGCCGCGTCCTCTTCACCTCCGGCGGCTCCGAAGCCACCGAAACCGCGCTCAAGCTCTGCCGCCAATTTTTTCTCGAACGCAACGAGCCTTCCCGTTCAAAATTCATCTCCCGCGCGCAGAGCTATCACGGCGCTACGCTCGGCGCTCTCGCGCTTTCCGGCAACGTAAAACGCCGCGCGCCTTTCGCGCCTCTTCTGCCCGAATCGCATCACATCGCGCCCTGCTACTGTTACCGCTGCCCGTTGCACCTCGAATATCCCTCCTGCGGCATTGCGTGCGCCGACGAACTCGACAAAAAAATCCGCGAGCTTGGCCCCGAAAACGTCGCCGCCTTTTTTGTCGAACCCATTTCCGGCGCCACTCTCGGCGCTGTCGCGCCTCCTCCCGAATATCTCCCGCGCATCGCCGAAATCTGCCGCCGCCACAGCATTCTTCTGGTCGCCGACGAAGTCATGACCGGCATGGGCCGCACAGGAAAGAACTTTGCCGTCGATCACTGGAACGTCGAACCCGACATCATTCTCGTAGGGAAGGGAATCGCCAGCGGCTACGCCCCGCTCGGCGCGCTCATCATCACCGGAAAAATCGCGTCCGCCATCGAACGCGGCTCCGGCTCGTTCCTCCACGGCTTCACCTATTCCGCGCATCCCGTTTCCGCCGCCGCGGGACTCGCCGTCCTCGACTACATCGCCGAAAAAAATCTCTTCGCCCGTGTCGTGCCCGCAGGCCTTGAACTCCTGCGCGCCCTTGAGCCTCTTCGCGAACTTCCCATCGTCGGCGACATTCGCGGCACAGGGCTGCTCCTCGGCATCGAATTTGTCCGCGACAAAAAATCCCGCCAGCCTTTCGACCACGCCCTGAACATCGCCTCCCGCGTCTACGACGCTGCCCTCCGCCGCGGCGTCCTCACCTACCCCATCCAGGGCTGCGCTGACGGCACGGGCGGCGACCATCTCCTCTTCGCCCCGCCCTTCACCATCTCCTCCGCCGAAATCCGCCAACTGGCCGACGCCCTGCACGCCTCCATCTCCGAATTAACGTAGCGCCGACCTTCAGGTCGGCCATAGCTGGCTTGCCATCGTTGACTTGCCTCTCTGCCGCGCTTAACATTCGAACGTACTCGCCGAGCGTTTATCGAAGGGAGAAACAATGAACTCCAGCCACTGGCGCCTGTTCACCGCGCTTTCTGAACTCGCTCTCCTCGCCGCCGTTTCATTCGCCTTGCTTCTGCACGGACCGCGCGTCAGCGCCGCCACCCACGCAGACGCGCGCGCGCAGAGCGCTTCGGAAAAAGATCCGCGCCTCGCCAATGCCTACCGCTTCCAGCGCGGCGAATGGACCTACGTCCATCTCCAAGGATCGCCCGAACAGATCGGCTACCAGCACGGCTACCTCCTCGCTGATGAAATCAAAGACGCTTTCGCCGCCGTGAAGCTCGAGGACACTCACTCCACCAAGCACAATTGGCAATTTTTCCGCGATGCCGCCCATAACGCGCTCTGGCCCCACGTCCCCGCCGAATATCAGGCGGAAATGAAAGGCATCACCGAAGGGCTCAACTCCCGCGGCGTAAAAATGGATTTGGACGACGTTGTCGCGCTCAACGCCTTCATGGAACTGCCCGACTATTACGCCCCGTGGTACGACGAGCATCACAAAGTTGCCGGCGCACCGCATCGCAAAGTCCTCGGCCATTGCAGCGCCTTCGTCGCCACGGGCGACTGGACCAAGGATCACAAAATCGTCATCGCTCACAATAATTGGACCAGCTATCTTCAGGGCGAACGCTGGCGCGTCATCTTCGACATCCAGCCGGAGCATGGCTATCGCATGATTGGCGACGGTTTTCCCGGCGTCATCGTCAGTGACGACGATTTCACCATCAACTCCGGCGGTCTGATGGTCACCGAGACCACCATTTCCGCTTTTCACGGCTGGGATCCCAACGGCATTCCCGAATTCGCTCGCGCCCGCCAGGCCATGCAGTACGCCGGCTCCATCGACGATTACGTGAAAATCATGCTCAAGGGCAACAACGGCGGCTACGCCAACGACTGGCTCCTCGGCGACCGTAAGACCGGCGAAATCGCCCAGTTCGAACTCGGGCTGCGCGCCTACAAGCTCTATCGCACGAAGAATGGTTTCTTCGTCGGCTCAAATTTCACCAGTGATCCAACCGTCACCAAACTCGACACCACCTACAACGAAAATGATCCGACGATGTCGCCCAATGCTCGCCATGTTCGCTGGGATGAGCTAATGAAGGAATACAAAGGCAAAATCGACGCGCAGCTGGCTCAAAAATTCGAAGAGGATCATTTCGACGCCTACAGCAAAAAGGAAGGCGCCGACGGCCGCACTCTTTGCGGCCACGAGGATAATTCAGTGCATGGAGACAAAGGCTGGGGCGAGGCGCCTTACAATCCGGGCGGCGCCGTCCAAGGTAAAGTCACCGATAGCGACATGGCCGCGCACATGGAGTTGATCGCTCGCGCCGGCCATCCTTGCGGAGGCAACTTTTACGCCAAGCCATTCCTCGCCGCGCATCCGCAGTTCGACTGGCAAGCACCGGAGCTGCGCGACATGATTGCCGGTCCGTGGACCACTTTCGAGGCCGGCGAGCACCACTAGCTCGGGCGCGTTTGTTTCGTAGGGCGGGGTTCACCGCGCCCATCGCGACTCCTCGAGGCGTGCTGCTAATCGCAGACGGCTAACTCTCGCATATCAGCTTCATCTTTGGGGTATACTGGCAAGCGAAAGCGCCAGCCCGCTCTCGCGATCAAACTCCCGCTGTCAGTTGCAAAGCGATTCTCTCGAAGTAGGGTCTTTAAGCTAATCCCGGAGTTACCGTGCCTCTGATCGAAGCTCTTCTTTTGCTTTTGATCGTCTCGCGCGTCATTGGCGAGATTGTGGAACGTCTCGGGCAGCCCGCCATGATCGGCGAAGTCGCCGCCGGTGTCCTTCTCGGCCCGTCTGTTTTCAATCTCATTCAATTTACGCCGGAAATCAAAGCGCTTTCTGATTTAGGCGTTCTGCTCCTCGTTTTTCTTGTGGGCATGGAGATGGAGCTCGACGCTCTCTGGAAGGCATTCCGCGGCCGTGGCGCATGGGTCGGCGCCGCCGGATTTCTCATGCCCTTGGGGCTCGGGATTCTCCTCGGCTGGTTCTTCGGTTTCGGCCCCACGCGCTCCACTTTCATTGGATTGTGCATCGCCATCACCGCTCTTCCCGTGAGCGTTCGCATTCTCCTCGACTTAGGCAAGCTGCAAACCGACATTGGCCAGCGCATCGTCTCCGCCGCCGTTGCCAATGACGTCGCCTCGCTCCTCCTCCTCGGCATCATCCTCAACGTTGAAGGAAACGGCAGCTCTACCAAGACTTTCGTCACCTCCATTTCTTTCGCCTTGGTGAAGGCCGTCGTGTTCATGGCCGCGATCATCATCGTGTCCCGCTTGATACGACGTTACACGCCGGGGCGCTTCCGCCGCTCCCGCAACCTGATTGATCCGCTGCTCTCTCGCCTTCGCGGCCGCGAATCTCTCTTCGCCATGGTTTTCCTTTTCGTCGTCGCCTTCGCCAGTTTTTCCGAGCTTCTCGGTCTGCACTTCATCGTCGGCGCGTTCTTCGGCTCCATGCTGTTGTCCAATGCGGTCTTGGGAAAAGCCAATTACGACGAAGTGCAAAAGACTGCGTCCAATGTCACCATGGGCTTCCTCGGCCCCATTTTCTTTGCCGCCATTGGTTTGGAATTCGACGCCTCGGCTCTCCAGAATTGGAAGCTCGTGGTCGCGATTTTGCTCATCGCTTATGTCGGAAAAATGGCGGGCGGCTACGTCGGAGGCAGGTTTGCCGGTCTTGGCAGCCCGCAAAGCTGGGCGCTTGGTGTCGGCTTGAACGGCCGGGGCATCATGGAGCTGGTCATCGCCAATATCGCGCTCGAAAACCATTTCATCGGCAAGGATTTGTTCACGATTCTCGTCTTGATGGCCGTGACCACTACCGTGGTCACTCCGCTGCTCCTGAAGCGCGCCTACGATCGCTTGCCCCCTGAGTCGTCGCGCGCCCGCGAGGAAGATCGTCAACTTGTCGCCGCAGCCGAACGCGACGGCGATTAGGTTATCTAGGCCTTTGCCGAATGGCCGCTAGGATACCGTCCCTGTGCCCGATCCCGTCGCCTTGGCAGGAGCGCTTTGGGGAACATCCGCCGGCTTGACAATACGATCGTAGGCCAGCATCAGCGCGACGCCCAATATTCCGCACGCCGTAACTACCCACCACATTCGCTGCGGCTGGTGCAGCACATCGCCGAACTCATGCACCAGATACCCGCCGAGCGGGCCGGCGATGAAGTATCCGAGCGCAATCGGCAAAAACGCATAACCCATGTACAGCCCTTGTTGTCCCGGTGGCGCCAGTCTCGAGATGTAGTCATAGTAGCGCGCCGATTGCGTTACTTCGCCGAGCGCCAGTCCAATCAGCGCCGCCACCACGGCTGGAGTCGAGTCATTGAACACCAGAATCAGCCAGGTAAGGCTCGAAATCAGCAAGCCCAGAGTCATGGCGGGGAACGCCCGCATTTTTCGCGTCAGATACGCAATCAGGATTTGCACGCAGATGACCGTCGTAGCGTCGACGGTCAACAGCAAATCCACATTCGCTTTGGGATTCACGTAACCGCGCAGAAAAAGAGGCAACGAAACGTATTGCTGCCAGAAAACCACATAGAAACTCGAAAAAATTACCA
>DAIRCW010000035.1:0-19627 GCA_036796475.1 Candidatus Acidiferrales bacterium
TCGACGTAGACGGCGAGGCAGCCGAACATCGGGCGCGTCCACGGCGAAATTGGAGCGAGGGCGTCGAGCACAAATTCGTGCGGGATTGGTTTGCGGCGCTTGGGAGTAACCGCATCTGTCTCGAAGGACGAGAAATTCGATTTGCTGACGCGCTTCGGCACGCTCTTGAGGCTCTCCTGATGCTTACGCGCTGCGCTCGATGGCGGCGCGGTCCCAATGGCCCAGGGAAGCGCCGGCGTCGTAGGTGCTCTGCGCGAAATCGAGAAGCGTCGCGCGCGGATTCGCGCTACGACGTACTTCTTCATACGGCAGGAAAAACTCGCTCATCTTTTTGTCGTAAAAAGCAGCGGCGGGCCGAATCGCCGCCGTAGAAAATCCCGGCGGTTCCGGCGCGGCGTACGCGTAAAACGCAGCGTCAATCACACCTTCATTTCCGGGCCAAAATCCGACGCTGATGACTTCGTGCGAGTAGGCTTCGCGCGTCATTTTATCGGCGCCCGGGCGCTCCGGAGCGCGGCGTCCTGAGAATCGCGTTACAGCGAGGTCGAAACTGCCCCAGAAAAAATGCACAGGGCTCGATTTGCCGATGAAGCGCGCGCGAAACTCGTTAAAAACGGAATTGACGCAGACAAGAGCGCGCCAAAAGCGCTGCGCGTGAGCGGGATCGTAGGAATTGTGGATGCGGTCTTCGTCAAAGCGAATGGGACTGGGAATTTCGACAGGCATGGGCCAGATTTTTACGCGCATGCCGAGAGATCCGAGCGCGTCCATGATCTCGCGATAAAAATCGGCCACGGAGCGCGGCGCGAGGGCCAGAGTGCGTAGCGAGCCATCGCTGACTTTAATTTCGAGGACGTGCTTCAGGAAGTCGAATTGAATTTCAAGCGCGCGTTCGCCATAGGGAATCGCTGAGGTTGTGAGGCCGCGGCTATTCACGTAGAGAACGACGGACCACCAGTGATTCACGCGCGGCGCGAGCGCGAGGCGCACTTTGCCGGCGATTTGCGTCCACATGTGCAGAGTGGCGCGCGTAGGCTCCCATTCGGCGAGGGGCAGCGGAGGCCAGGCGAGATCTTCGGCCGGAGCGGCGGGTTTTGATTCAGGATTCATAATTCATAATTCACGGCAAGTCGCGGGCCGGTGAAAAATTATTCGAACATGAGTTCGTCCACGTAGCACCAGCGCCAATCTTCGCCGGGCTCGAACGATTGAATAATGGGATGTTTCGTGGAATGAAAATGTTTTGTGGCGTGCTTGTTCTTCGACGAATCGCAGCAGCCAACGTGTCCACAAATCAAGCAAAGGCGCAAATGAACCCAAGTGTCGCCCATTTCAAGGCATTCCCTGCAGCCTTTGCCACTCGGAGTGACTTTGCGAATTTCTTTAACGTGCGCGCAGGCAGGAGGCATGAGATTTTCCCCGTGGCTGATTGTACTCCGGGAAGGGAATTGCGGAAATGGCGCGATGCTTGAGTCGCTCTCGCGCGTATTCCCGCGAATACGCGCGCTTACGATGACATTTATTTTCTTCGTTGAAAACGAAGATAGAGGTGACTCCCCGCCTGTTTTTCGCTCAGGAGATTCCACCAAGGCGCCGTCGCCGGAGAAAATTCGATGCCCGATACAAGATTAGGCCGCGGATGCGCCGAAATGCGTCCGGCGATTTGAGGGGCAAGGGTTAAGAACAGTTCATCAGCAAAATTGGCCGCGAGAAACTCGCCGAAAAATGTGGGACCGCCTTCGTGAAGCAGCAAGCGCACGCCGAATTCCTCGCTGAGGAATTTGAGGATGAGGGCAGGAGCGATGCGCTGCGTCGCTTCTGAGAATTGCTTTACTCTTACATGGGTAAGCCTTTCCACGCCGTTCTTTTTCAAACTGCGCGTACCTCGTTCGGTGGTAATGATGAGGACGGCGAGTTCCGGCTTATGGAACGTGGCGCTAGCGAGGTTCAGGTCGCCGGCTCCGCTCACAATCACCACAAGTGGATAGCCGGGCTTTCTAAGAACATTCTTGCGATATTGACGATACAAATCTTCGGACGACCGACAAATCGATTCCGGAGTCCAGAGCGCTTTTAAGCCGCCGGCGCGGAAGGTGCTGGCGCCTACCATCACGGCATCTGAGGATGCGCGGAGCAGACCCATGATGAACCGATCTCCCTGATTTGAGCCGCTGATTTCCTTTCCTTGCAGCTGTCCCGGGAGATTGAAGCTGACAACGCCATCAAGCGTGGTCACGAAATTTGCGATTACGTAGGGGCGTCCGTTGGGGGCAGACGGAAATCGGAGATCACCGTCGTACGCAGCGCGAAGCCCTTCAGGGAGCACAGCGCGCCGTCGTGAAGAGTCTCGCTCAAAGAGCGTGCGAATGGGTTCCATGGAATTGGCTACGTTAGCACAGGTTGATTTTGAGAGTGTGCGCAGAAGTTCCGCTGTTGGATCGAAAGGGCGGACATACAGCACAAAGCCGCGCCAGTGCATCTGTTCAGGGAAACACGAGAACGCTTATTGATTCTCGGCCAATCAGGTTAGAATTCTGAGCTTTGCCCCAGCCTTTGCAGTTCAAATGCGAACGGATAGCCTGCGCTGATTCCTTGTCGCGGAGATAGGCGCCGGAAAACAAAATTGAGGCGCGAACAGATGGTCTACGTGAAAAAGTTACTGACGCTAATGGGCATCGTGGCGCTCCTTGCCAGCCCCATGGCGTACTCGCAGCAAACGGGTGGAAATTCATCGAACGGGGCAACCGCGATTACGCCGGCGCAACTGCTACAGTTTTTGAACCAGACGATTTCCTGGTACCGGCAGGACACGCTGCAAATGGCAACGGCCACGCCGGAGGAGCAGTTCAGCCTCTATGACAATCACCAAATCGCTGTGCAGGCAGTGCGGCTTGCCATTGATTTTGCGCGAGTGGAAGCGGACACCATCGCTGAGCGTGCGAATTCCAAGCAGGGCGCCAATTCGGGCGGCGCGTTGCCGCAATACGAAGCGCTCCGGCAGATGCAGGCCAAGATGGATCAGAATTACAACGACACGCAGCAGGAGCTGAATGAAGATCAGAAAACAATAGCATCCACGTCCGGCGCGACGCGGCGAAAACTCGAATCGGAGGTGTCCGAACTTCAGGCGGAACTGGCGCTGATTGAGGCACGCCGGGATGCCGTGAAAAGCATGGTGCAATTTGTGGGCAGTTCCGCGTCGATTGGTGCTGGAACAGCTGATCTGCGCGCGCAAATTGAAGCGCTGGCCTCCTCCGTGCCAACGGCGGCCAACGCAACGGAGTTGAATCAAGCGCACACCAGTTCGCCTCCGGCTGCGCCAGCGGGCATCGCGGAACCTTCCGGTATTTGGAATTTGAGCGCGGAATTGTTTTCGCTTTCCTCGCGCAAGCACGCTATCGACGCGATGATTGCCCGGACGAATTCATTGTCGGCGTTTTCGCAACAGTTGCGAGCGCCATTCGTGAATGACCTGCGCACGCTTTCGTCCAAAGGCGACCAGCTCGCGGCCGAAGCCGATACCGCGAATCCTTCTGCGCTTCAGCAGGAGCGGCAACAATTGGACGCGCTAGCTGCGCAGTTCCGGCAAATCTCCGCCACGGTAATTCCGCTGAGCAAGCAAGCCGTCCTGTTGAATCTTTATTCGCGCAACCTGAGCGCGCGGCGCGAAGCGGTGGCGGCAACATTCTCTTCCGCTCTGAGGAATCTTGGTCTGCGACTGGGATTCCTTGCTGTGCTTTTCGCGATTCTGTTTGGACTGTCCGAGCTGTGGCGCCGCGCCGTGTTTCGTTATGTGCGTGAGCCGCGTCGAAGGAGTCAGTTTCTGCTGCTCCGAAAAATTGCGCTGTGGCTGGTCATCGCACTGATGATTGCCGTGACGCTTGCCGGAAAATTGGGCTCATTCGCCACGTTTGCCGGCTTGCTCACAGCCGGCGTTGCGTTGGCATTGCAAAACGTCATTGTTGCGATCGTCGGCTATTTCTTCCTAATCGGCAAATACGGAATCCGCGTGGGCGATCGCGTGCAAGCGGGAGGAACAGCAGGAGAAGTGATTGACGTTGGCTTGGTCCGTTTTCATCTGATGGAATTGGGCAAGGGCGGCACGCCGACCGGCCGCGTGGTGGCGTTCTCCAACTCGGTTGTTTTTCAGCCCACCGGAGGGCTGTTCAAAGAAATTCCGGGAACGAGTTTTGCGTGGCACGAAGTGACGACCACGGTTCCGAGGAGCGCTGATTTCAGCGTCGTCCGCGAAAAACTGCTGGAAGCTGTCGAGAGCGTCCTGCGCGATTACCGCGAAGATATCTCGCGCCAGTATCAGCTGATGGAAAAAACGGGCATTCTGCTGCCGGAAAGGGGCTTACGCGCGAGGTTCGACTTGCGCGTGACGCCCGCGGGCGTCGAGGCGACGATTCGCTATCCGGTCGACCTCCCACATGCCGCCGAAATCGACGCACGCATTTCCCGTGAACTGCTGAGCACGCTCGAAAGCGAGTCAGACCTAAAAGCCGCGAAACCCCCGGAAGTGCGCGTCAAGACGGATGTCTCCACCGGCACGCGCTAGAAGAAACAGGCAGCGGGGCGAATTCTCTAAAAACTGAGGCAAGCGCTTGAGAGATGGTGCCGAGGGGCAGAGTTGAACTGCCTACGCCGGCCTTTTCAGGGCCGCGCTCTACCGGTGAGCTACCTCGGCACAAGACGTTCTGCGATTTTACGGGCCGCTGCCGCAGGTGTCAATTCGCATTGAACAGCGTAAGATCTCAAGCAGCCGTGTAAATTGGAGGTTTCGTGCGCCGTTTCGCTGTCGCCTTATCGTTGTTAATCTTCCCGCTGGCTGTCTCGCAGACTCCTCCGCAGGGCCCCAAAATTCGTGTTTCAACCCGCTTGGTTCAATTTGGCGTGATTGTCCGCGACAAAAACGGGCCGGTCTCGAATTTGACGCAGAACGATTTCACGGTTCTTGACCGAGGCAAGCCGCAGAAAATCAGCATGTTTTCCGTCGAGTCAGCGCCAGCTCCGAATCAACCTGTGGCTCCTCAGATGAAGGCAATCGCAGATTCGGCGCAGTTGCCGCCAAACACGTTTTCCGACTTGCCGCAATACGCGGCGCCACCGCGCAGCGTAACCATCGTCCTCCTCGATAATTTGAATACGCTATACGGCTCAGGTCCCGCGTCGCGCTATGAGAAAACGCCTTTGTGGGTCGAGGATCTCGCCCTGCAGAACGCAAAAAATCACCTCATCGAATTCGTCAAGCAGCTTCAGCCCGAAGATCGCGTGGCGATTTACGGTTTGGCGCATTCCCTGCACGTGGTGTGCGATTTCACGAGCGACCGCAACCAACTCCTCGCAATTCTGAAAGCCTACGACACAAAATCGGTTACGAACCGCCAAATCGTCGAACCCGGCAGGCAGATCATTGAATTTCCCGGCCACGACAGTCGCGCCGCGGACATTTTTGCGCCTGGCGGTTCATTCGAGAACGGCGCCTCTTTGCATCTGGCGGAAGGAGCAAACGAGGACCGCGCCGGGGAAACCATGGCCGCCCTCGAGGAAATCGCTGCGCACGTCGCGAATATACCCGGACGTAAAAATCTTGTCTGGCTCACCGCGAATCTTCCGTTCTCCGGGGCGGAAATGGCGCGGGTGCTCACGCCTGCGAATATCGCCGTTTATCCCGTGGACGCGCGCGGCCTGCTCGGCGAGTCGCCGACCATTTCCGCTGGCGCTTACGGAACGGCCGATTACGACGATGTGTCCGGCGCGAGCGGCCACATGGACAACATGCCCGCGCAATCCTCGCAGCCCATCGGCATTGCTACCATGGAAAAAGTCGCCGAGGAAACGGGCGGTCAGGCATTCGTAAATACGAATGACCTTACCGGCGCGATTCGCAAAGCCGTGGAAGACTCAGCCGTCACTTACACGCTCGGCTTTTACATCAACGGCGATTCACTCGACGGAAAGTTTCACGAAGTTAAGGTTGAGGTGAACCGCGGCGGCCTCGCGCTGCGCTATCCCAAAGGATATTTCGCGCTACCCGATACGCCCCCGAGTGCGAATGATGATCAGCGGGCGGTTGTGACTGCAATCGACAGCCCCGTCGCATCCTCCATGATTCTGCTCAACGCGGACATCAACAAAGCGTCGCATCCGCACTCGTTCAATCTCGTCTGCTCGATTGACGTTCACGGCATTCGGTTCGCGCAGAGCGGCGGCCAGCGCAAAGGAGCGGTCACCGTGTACGTCATCGGGCAGAATGCCGCCGGAAAAGTGCTGCATCATTGGAGCAAGACTTACAATCTGCAGTTCACGGATGCTCAGTACGACTCGCTACTGAAAGCCGGCATTCCATTTCGGCAGGGAATTGAGCTTAGCCCGGAAGTCACCACGCTGCGCGTTCTCGTGCAGGACCCGAGCACCAGCAAGCTCGGCAGCCTCATCATTCCGCTATCGCAGGTGAATTGAAGCGGGTAAATCGAATCGGCATGGTTTTGTTGTACAACTGCGAAGATGATTCCGTTAGATCGCTCGTCGCCCAAAATCGGTTTCTCGGGATGAGCATCCGGATCGGATGCTCACTTCATGGATTCGTCGAATTCGCGCATCCAGTCCTTTTTCTTGAGGACTTCGCGCGCGCGCGAGCCGTCCGGTGGCCCGACGATTCCATCTTTCTCCATCAGGTCAATCAGGCGCGCGGCCCGTCCATAACCAACCCGCAAACGCCGCTGCAAAGTTGAGGTGGAGGCGCGCCCCATTTCACAGACCACGCGCACGGCTTCTTGATAAAGATCGTCATCTACGTCATCGCCGTTATCCGCCCCGCTGTTGTCGGCGGCTGCTTTGGCGTTCTCATCCTTCGGCGGCTTGAGCAATTCTTCGTTGTAGATGGCTTTGGCCTGCTCGCGCCAGAATTCGCATACCGCGGCAACCTCCGATTCCGTCACCAGCGGGCCGTGAATGCGGTGAATGCGCGACGATCCTGCAGGCAGATAAAGCATGTCGCCGCGCCCCAGAAGCGATTCCGCTCCATTGGTGTCCAGAATCGTGCGCGAATCCACTTTGCTGGCGACGCGGAAGGAAATGCGCGCGGGGAAGTTTGCCTTGATAAGACCGGTGATGACGTCCACCGACGGCCGCTGCGTCGCCAAAATCAAGTGAATGCCGACCGCACGGGCCATTTGCGCCAACCGCGTGATGGACTCCTCCACGTTCGTCGTATCCACCATCATCAAATCGGCCAGTTCGTCGATAACGATCACGATGTAGGGGAGCGGCTTGTGTTCTTCGCCTTCCGCTTCATCGAAGAGCGAGAGCGACTGCGCCTTTTCAAACGTGCGGTTGTACTGATCAATGTTGCGCACGCCGCGCTGTGCCAGCAGCTTCAAGCGCCGCTCCATTTCGCGCGTCGCGTTGCGCAGGACGTTGGAAGCGATCTTCGGATCGGTCACCACAGGCGTGAACAGATGCGGAATGTCCTCATAGAGCCCGAGTTCGATGCGCTTCGGGTCCACCAGCACTAGTTTCATTTCGTCCGGCGTGGATTTGTACAGCATGCCCATCAGCATCGAGTTGATGAACACGCTCTTGCCCGTGCCGGTCGCGCCGGCGATGAGTAAGTGCGGCATTTGCGTCAAATCGGCGGCGCGAATGTGGCCCACCAGATCTTTTCCGAGCGGCAGCGCCAGTTTCGTGGACGAATGCGAGAATTCCGGCGACTCGACCACTTCACGCAGCGCAATCGTCTCGCGATGCGGATTCGGAACTTGAATTCCTACGGTGGATTTTCCGGGAATGCGCTCGATCAAAATCGATTCCGCGCGCAACGCGAGGCACAAATCATCGGCAAGCCCGGTGATGCGGCTGTATTTGATTCCCGCTTCCGGCTTCAATTCAAATGTAGTGACCACCGGCCCCGGATTGATCTGCGTGACGTGCCCGGCCACGTCGAATTCCGCGCACTTCTGCTCGATGGCCCGCGCATAGTCCTTCAATTCCGATTCCGTCATGCGCTCGCCGCGATCGCCGGAGTGCAAAAGCGACGGGGAAGGGAGGCGATAAGCGGTTTTGCCTTTGGTGATTTTGGGTTCGAGCGCGGGCTTGCGCGGCTTCGGCTCGGAATCGCCGCGCGCGCCGAAGGTAATGGTGGGAAAACTATTCCGCGATTCTTCTTCAGCTTCCGGCGCGTCTTCTTCCTCTACGGCAACAGCGCTCTTCGCCGCTTTCGCTTGCATCGCCACCGCGGGACGTCCGGCAATTTTTATTTCTTCCACGCGCTTGCGCAGCTTCTCCGCTTCGCGCGCCTCGCGCCAGTCGCGATAACGCTCAATGAGCATGTAAATGCGTTTGCCGATGAATCCATTTTCCGCCAGCGGCCCGCTCATCCATTTTGCCGTTCCGGCAAAAGTGAATTGCGTGCTCAAAAACAATCCGGTGAATGCGCACGCCAGCGCAACCACGTTCGCGCCAATCGTGCCGAAGCTCGCGTGCAGTCCGCGATCAATCAGCGCGCCAAACATTCCGCCCGCGGGAATCGCGCCGCGAACAGCAGGCATTCCGATAAGCGACAACTCCGCAGGCAGCGCAAGTACGAAAAGCAGCGAGCCGATAATTTTCGCAATCGGAGAGCCCACTTTTTTGCTGCGCAACCATTGCGTGGCCAGAACGAAAAGCCCAAGCGGGAAGAGCAGGGCCGCGTAGCCGAATCCCTGGAAGAAAAGATCGGCAATGTGCGCGCCGACAGGACCAATCCAATTGTGCGCCGGCCCGCCGAGCGGCGAGGGCGCCGAAACATTGAAGGACGCGTCCTGCGGCGAATACGAAAGCAGGCTCAGCGCCAGCAAAATGCCCAGCGTCCCGCCAATGAATCCGATAAGTTCGTTAATGCGGCGATTTTCTGTCATCTCGAAGATGCGCACGTGACTCTCCTGGGCTGTTGGGGAAGGCCTCGGTGTCGCACAGGGCGCGCCGGCGCTGTCGCGCGGCTCCTGCGTGGAGGAACACGCCCGAAAGCATACCCTCGCATGCCGAATTTCAACAGCAAATCAATTCCTCCCGCGTGCGAACTTGCAAACAGCGCTTCACGCGAAAACACTCCCGCGCCTGGACAAGATTGGTTAGCTCGCTTCTTAGATGCGACCGCAAACACGCGAGTGTCGCAGGCCGTTTTTTCATTCGCTCGCCCGTGCGCGCCCCGCCAACGTTTTCGACATCGCAAACGCGTCCACGCCATTCGGATAGTAATGTGGCAGCCGTCCTCGTGTGACGTACCCGCGATTTCTCCAGAACGCGATTGCGCCGTCATTGTCCGTCGCCGTCTCCAGCCACATTTCGCGAACTCCGCCCTTCGCCAACTCTGCTTCCGCGCGCCGCAGCAGCGATGAAGCGACCTTCGCGCGGCGAAATTTCTCGAGCACATCAATTGTGAGGATGTGCCCATGAGCGCCGCGACTCGTCGCGACAAGGAAGCCCGCGATTTTCGCCGCCCCGCGCTTCGCTCCCACATTCTCCGCGACCCAGCATCCTGCCCCACGCATCGCCAGGTACCAGCGCAACTCCGCGCGCGAATACGCAATTTCCGGCGCGTAACAGAGCTGGTCAATCGCGTAGAGCGTCTCAAAATCATGTTCCTCATACCGCCGCACTTTGAACTTCGCCGGGGCAGGGAAGCGCCGCGCCTTCATTTCCTGAGTTTACGCCTTTGCCGCTTCTGCGCCGCGACGTACCGCGAAAATGACGCGAGCGCGTCCTCCCACATTTTGTCAATGTAAACGCGCAGTTCCAGCAGGCCTTCCGGATTCAAATTGAAAATGTGCCGCGTGCCGGCGCGCGTTTCCGTCACAATTCGCGCCTGCTTCAAAATTTTCAAATGCTGCGAAACGGCCGGCCGCGTAACCGGCAGCCCTTCCGCGAGCTCGCCCACGGTCATCGGCCTGCGGCGCAGCCGCTCCAACAGCGCCAGCCTCGTTGGATCCGCCACCGCCGCAAGCTCTTTTGTACCGTAAGCCATAACTAACAGTAAGCGTGAGCTTACGCTTATGTCAAGCAATAATTCAGGACTGTGCAGGATTGCAGCAAACGCTGAGGCGGAAAGGGGCTTACACTTCCAGGATAACCGGCAGAATCATCGGCCGCTTCGAGGTCTTCTTGTTGAGGAAGCGCTTCAAATCTACGCGAATCTTTTCCTTGATGACGCTATAGTCGCCCTTCTCTTCAGAGTTCGACTGCTCCATGGTCTTCAGCACCACTTCGCGCGCCAGCGCCAGCAATTCCTGTCCATCGGAAGCCATGAATCCGCGCGTAACAATCTCCGGGGAAGTTTCCATTCGCCCGCTGTGCTTGTTGATGGCGATGATCGGCACCACCACGCCATCTTCAGCGAGGTGCCTCCGGTCGCGAATCACCACGTCCTCGACTTCTTCAAGCGAGCCGGAATCCACGCACACGCGGCTCACCTGCACAGGCTCTGCGCGAAACGCGCCGCCTTCGGTGAACTCGATGGGCTGCCCTGATTCCACCATCATAATTTCGCGCGAAACGGCCCCCACTTGCTGCGCCAGCGCCGCGTGCTGGAAAAGCTGGCGATATTCTCCGTGAATCGGCACAAAATATTTCGGCCTAACGAGATTCAGCAGCAACTTCATCTCTTCCTGGCTCGCGTGGCCGGAGACATGAATCGGTGCCGAACGCCCGCTCTCGTAATAGACGAGCACGCGCCGGCGGAAAAGATGATCAATCATCCGCGAAATGGCTTTTTCGTTTCCGGGGATGATGCGCGCGGAGAGAATCACCGTGTCATTCTCAGCCAGTTCGAGCAGACGGTGATTATCCACAGCGATGCGCGAGAGCGACGACATCGGCTCCGCCTGGCTGCCCGACGCGAGCACGGCAATTTTGCGCGGATCGAATGTATTGATGTCTTGCGGCCGCACCACGGACCCATCGGGAATGCGCAACTGCTTCAGCGAATGCGCGATTTCGACGTTGTCCACCATGCTGCGCCCGACGAACGCGACTTTGCGCCCTTGCTCGGTGGCGATGTCAATGATCTGCTGAATGCGGTGAATCGAGCTGGCGAAGCAGGAAACGACCACGCGTCGCGGCGCCGCGCGGAAAAGTTCTTCGAGCCGCGGTTTAACCGCGCGCTCCGATTGCGTGTAGCCCGGCCGCTCCGCATTCGTCGAGTCCGCGAAAAGCGCCAGCACGCCTTCCTGCCCGTAGCGCGCAAAGCGATGCAAATCGAAGGGCTCGCCATCGACAGGCGTCGGATCAATCTTGAAATCGCCGGTATGAATCACAATTCCGAGCGGCGTGCGAATCGCCAGCGCCACACAATCGATGGTGCTGTGCGTCACTTGCACAAATTCAATTTGAAACGGCCCCAGCGTTACTGTGGCGCCCGGCTTGATTTCGCGCAGGTCCGCCGTTTCGAGCAGTCCGCGCTCTTCCAGTTTCTTTCGCACCAGCGCCAGCGTGAAGCGCGTACCGTACACCGGACAATTCAAGTCGGGAAGCAGATACGGAACAGCGCCGATGTGGTCTTCGTGCGCGTGCGTCAAAATCAGCGCCCGCAATCCGGCGCGATTCTGCTTCAAATAAGTTATGTCGGGAATGACGACGTCAACGCCCAGCAGTTCCGTTTCAGGGAACATCAGCCCGGCATCAATGGCGATGATGTCTTCGCCGTAGCGCAGGGCCATCATATTCATGCCGAACTCGCCCAGCCCGCCGAGCGGCACCATCATCAGGGAATTTTTGCTCAAGTGCGGCGCACCCACTCTTTCACGAACTCATCGTATCACGCATTTTGACTAGCTGAGTTTTCTGCGTCTTGGTCTCGCTGAACGGGAAGGCTACTCGTAACGCAGCGCCTCAATAGGATCGAGCTGCGCCGCCTTTTGCGCGGGATAGTATCCGAAGAAAAGTCCCACGAGCAGCGCAAACGCTGCCGCAACAACAATCGAGGACGGCGGAATCTGCATCGTCCACGCCAGCGTGCTGGCCAGCAACTTTGATGCAAACACGCCAAAGAAGACGCCCAGCAATCCGCCAAGCAGGCTCACAATCGTGGCTTCAATCAAAAATTGCAGGTGAATGTCGCGCTCCGTCGCGCCCACGGCCATGCGTACGCCAATTTCGCGCGTCCGTTCCGTCACCGAGACCAGCATGATATTCATAATCCCAATTCCGCCGACCAGCAGCGACACCGATGCGATGCACGCCAGCATCAGCGTGAATGTTTTGCTGGCTTCCTCCTGCGCTTCCAGAAACTGGGTTGGCGTGCGAATGTTGAAATCGTCCGGCTCGCCCGGCCGCAAATGGTGCCGCTGGCGCATGAGCCGCTCCGCGAGGTCATCCGCCGGGCCAATGGCATCCGTCGAAGTCGCCGAGCAGAAAATATCGTCGAGCCATGGCTGCCCGGTCACTTTGCGTTGCGCGGTTGTGTACGGCATCGAAGCCGTATCGTCCTGGTCCCACCCCATGGGACTCAGCCCCTTCGTTTCCAGCACGCCGATGATCGTGAACGGAAGTCCTCCCACGCGCACCACTTTGCCAATGGGATCTTCATCCGGACGGAAGAGATTATCCTTGACCGTTTTCCCGATAATCAGAACTTGCGAGAGATTCTGCACGTCCGCTTCCGTGAAATTGCTTCCCTGAACGATGGGCCAATTTTTAATTTCCAGAAAATTCGGCGCGGTACCGCGAAAGTGCGTGCCCCAGTTGCTGTTGCCATAAACGATTTGAATGCGCCCGTCCGTGTTCGGCGAGCAGGCCTTGAATAGCGGAATCTCTCTGGGAAGCGCCGCGGCATCCTCGTTAGTCAGCGTCTTGGTGCTGTCATTTCCCGTGTGAGCGCCGTTCATGGTGCGCCCGCCGGCCTCAATCCAGACGAGGTTGTCTCCCAGTTCCGCAATCTGCTCGCGAATTTGCGCCGAGCCTCCCTCGCCGATCGCCACGGTGCAAATCACCGCGCCGATTCCGATGGTGATGCCCAGCATCGTCAGGAAGGTGCGCATCTTGTTGCGCGCCAGCACGCGCAGCGTCACGCGCGCCAGATCCGTAATCGCTGTCCCGTAAGTGGGCTTCGTCGTCGCCACGAAATTTTCTCCAGCTATTTAGACGTATCGGGAGCGCACCAGGTTTTAAGAATTTTCATCGCAGAATGCTTGAGCTTCACAAATTCGCCGAACCCGAAACTCAATCGTGCGGATGGCCCGTAAACAGCCGCGCAATCGAAACCAAGACCACCGCGCCAACGAATGCCGCAGCGAGGCTGCCAATGACTCCACCCGCGCGGATTCCCAGCTTGGTGAATATCCATCCGCCCACCAGCGCGCCAATCAGTCCCAAAATAATATCCGCGAGGCACCCGAATCCCCGCCCGTGCGAAACCTTTCCCGCGAGCCATCCCGCGATGAGCCCGATGATGATCCATGCGATTAGTCCGTGGCTGAAATAGATGAAGTACATTCAGTCCTCCCACGCGCCGCTTTGAAATTCAGTCCATGCGAACTGCGCCGGCTTGCAAAAACGTCTGCCCGTCGCTTCCTACTTCATACAAAACACGTAGCCCAAAATTTTGTAAACGAGTTTTGCCGCCAGGAAATCCGATGCGTGATCGCCGTGCTGCGGCAAAAGCTCCACCACGTCAGCGGCAACAATCTTCTTCGCTTTTGCCACCGCGCGAATCAGCGACGTCACTTGATACCAGTCGAGCCCTCCCGGTTCCGGCGTGCCCGTCGCCGGCATGTAGGCGGGATCGAATCCATCCAGATCCACCGTGAGGTATACATGCGCCGAAAGGTCCGCACTCACGCGCGGAATCCAACTCTCAATCGGTGCACGCGCAATATCTCGCGCCCAGTAAATTTTTGTGCGCAGACGTGGAATCGCTTCCGACTCTTCAATCGAAAGCGAGCGAATCGCCACCTGCACCACCGGACAAGTTTCTACCACGCGCCGCATCGCTGACGCGTGGCTCGCCGGATTTCCCTGGTACGCTTCGCGCAAATCCGCGTGCGCGTCAATTTGCAGTACCGTCAAATCTGGAAATTTCTTCGCCGCGGCGGCCACCAGCGGAGGCGTCAGCGAATGCTCTCCGCCAAGCGCCACAGGGAATTTCCCGTCGCCCAGCAGTGCCAGCTCCGTCGTGTAAATATCCGCGAGAACTTTTTCCAGCGTGCCCTCGGCCGTGTCAATCGCAGGCAGCGTGGCGATTCCAATTTTCGAAAATGTCTCGACGCCCAGCTCCTCATCCCACGTTTCCATGTTGCGGCTCGCCGCGATGATCGCCGCCGGACCGTTTCGCGTGCCGTGCTCATACGTCGTCGTCCGCTCCAGCGGAATCGGAAAAATCACCGCGCGTGAGTTTTCGTATTTCGCATTTTCTTCCGGCAACCCGCCAAAATTCTCTGCGGTTGCGGGCGTGTAAGTTTTCAGCAGCACCAAGCCGCTCCTTTATCGCAATTGTTTGGGGTGGGTCAGTGTGAATTTTCTTGATCGTGACACAAAGGGTCAAAAATTCAAACTGATCCACTACCCTGTTTTATTTTTTTCTTTTTTCTTTTTCCGATTTGTACTATTTATAGCGCACAAATCGCTTCGGAGGTGATACATTACCTGCGAGAAAACCGAATGGCAAAGAAAAAGGGAGTAACGGACAGGGTTTTACACGATCCCATCGAGGATCATCTCACTCCGATTTATCCTCTTGATCTTTCCAAAGCGCGCACCGTGGACGAACTGGTTCGCGCCATGGGCCAGACCGCTTTCACCGCGCGGCAGGTCGGCGACGCCGCCGACGTTCTCGAAGCAATGGCCCGCGACAAAGATTGTTTCGTCGTGCTCACTCTTTCCGGCGCCATGACCGTCGCCAAAATGGGCCTCGTCTTCTGCGATCTCATCGATTCCGGCATCGTCAAAGCCGTCGTCTCTACCGGCGCGCTCATGGCTCACGGCCTCGTCGAAGCCGCCGGCAAGCACCATTTCCGCTATGACGAGAAAATGAACGACAAAGAGCTTTTCTTCGCCGGCTACAATCGCGTTTACGATTCGCTCGAGCCGGAATTAAATCTCGACTACATCGAAGAAATTGTCGAAGCCCTTCTCGAAAAGTGGGATCCCGCAGACACCGTTTGCAGTTGGAAGCTCAGCCGCGCCATTGGCGAATATCTCGTGCGCCACGCGCGCGGCCGCGGCATTCTCAAATCCGCCGTCGAACAGAATGTGCCGGTGTTCATTCCCGCCTTCACCGATTCGGAGTTAGGCATAGATTTCGCTCTGCACCAGCGCCAGCGGCGCAAAGAGGGCCGTCCCGCGCTGCGCTTCGATTCCTTCGCCGACTTCGAGCATTTCGCCGAAACCATGCTGGCTACCAAGCGCATGGGAATTTTTACCATCGGCGGCGGCGTGCCGCGCAATTGGTCGCAGCAATTTGGCGTGTACGCGGAACTCCTCGCCCGCCGCGGCTACGAAGAGATGCCGCTCAAGCGTTATCACTATGGCCTGCGCATCTGCCCCGAACCGGTGCATTGGGGCGGGCTCTCCGGCAGCACCTACACCGAAGCTATTTCGTGGGGAAAATTCGTTCCGCCGGATGAAGGTGGCAAATTCGCCGAAGTGTTCAGCGACGCGACCGTCGCCCTTCCGCTCGTCGCGGGCGCTGTGCTTGAACGTATCGGCTATTTCGACCGCGCGTCAGCCGCCAAGCGCTCATCGAAGAAATCCGCGGGCTCCAATCACCACAACCATCACAGCATGGCGCACACCGCGCATTAAAATCGATCACCTTGCGCTCTGAGGCGTAAGTCGAGCGCCACACAGCTGCTTCTCCCAAATGTTCGGTGATTCCCTCGCAGGACTAGCTAGACGAACTGAATTTCTTCTTCGAGGTGGATTCCGTACTTCTCAAACACCGCTTCCTTCACCCTGGCGATCAAAAACTTCACGTCCTCCGCCTTGGCCCCGCCAAGGTTCACAATAAAATTCGGATGCTTCGGCGAAACCATCGCCGCTCCGTGCTGCGTCCCGCGCAATCCCGTTTCGGAAATTAGATACGCCGTCGGCACTACCGGAAACGGATCCACCTTGATCACTTTCTCCACAGCTTTGTGCCACACCTTCGGCACCAGCTTCAAATCCACGTTTTTGAACGTGCTGCCGATGTTCGGATACTCCATCGGATGCCGTTCCATTCGGTAATTGATCTTGTCCTGCACGCCCGAAGCAATTTTCTGCAAATCGCCCGCCTCAAGCCGGATTTTCCCCGACAAAATAATTTCGCGACCGTTCTTCTCTTTGAAAATGCTCGAGCGATAGCCGAACTTGCACGCTGCGTTGTCCCGATGAATTGTCTCCATCGTTTCCACATCGAAGCTGTCCACGCTCACGATGCGGTCCTTGATCTCTCCGCCAAACGCGCCCGCATTTCCGCGAATCGCGCCGCCCACCGTCCCCGGCAGTCCTCCCGCCCATTCCAGTCCGCTTAAGGAATGTTGAATCGTGAACTTCAGCAGGTCAGCCACCGAAACGCCTGCGCCAACCGTGACCACTCGCTCTTTCGCGTCCACCTGCAATTGCATCAGGCTCACTTTCAGCATCAGCCCTCGGAAGCCCGCATCGCTGATCAGCAGATTCGTTCCGCCGCCAAGAATGAAAAGCGGCAACTCCTGCTCGCGCGCGAATTGCACCGCGCCGCGAATCTCTTCTTCATTCGCCGCTTCGCAAAAATATCGCGCCGGCCCGCCAATGCGATAATTGCTGTGCTCCGCCAGCGGAACTTGTTCCAAAATTTTCAGCGTCACAACTTCCGATTCCTGCGCCATTTGTTGAGTCGCTCTAATGTCTGTTCGTCATCCTGTAGCAGAATCTTTTCAGAATACGAATTTGGCTCCTGCCGTCGGTTGCTCGTCACTCGTCACTTGACACTCGTCACTTGCTTTCCAGCATACCTGCAAACTCTGCCGGCAAGAGCAGAGATGCAAAAACAGTTGCTGGTCAATCACTATCCACGAGGAACTCCGCGAAAAATCCCGCCGATTTGACTTCCCGCCACCGAAAGCCCACACTCAGCTCATTGGAGGTGTGCTCATGACGAAATGGTTTTCCGCCGCCGCTGCTTTTTCGATGCTGGCCGCATCCGCCGCTCTGCTCGCTGCGCCCAACAGCGCCACGCAAACCTGGAAGGGCTACGTCACCGACACATATTGCGGCTACAATCGCGTCAACAAAGCTCCCACCGCCGAATGCACTCTGAAGTGTGTGAAAGGCCAGCACGCCCAATACGCGTTCTTCAATTTTGCGGACAAGAAGGTCTATATCTTGAATCCGCAAAGCGAAGCGGCCAAATATGCTGGTAAGGCGGTAGAAGTGAAGGGAACTGTCGCAGGCTCCGAGAAATTCGCCACCGGCAATGGCCCAAGCTCCGGCGCCATTATCATGGCATCATCGATTACGCCGGAATCAAAGTAGCCATTTTAAAAAAAAGCCGCGCCATCGTGCGAATCGTACTTCACGGTGCAATCACGTCCAAATCGCTGGCCACGACAACCGCGCCGTGAAAATTTCTGTGAACTTCTTCCATCATTTGTGTTGGATCCGTGTCCCGCAGCGGCACGTAATGCCACACCACTAAAAGTTTCGGCCGCGCTTTTGCCGCAATTTCTCCCAACTGCTCCGCTGGAGTGTGAAACGACGAAAAATATGCCGCATCCGCCGCATCGCGCGCCGTCCCTGAATAAACCTCATGCACCAGCACGTCGCATCCACTGCACGCTTCGACAACGCTATCCGCTGGCCGCGTGTCTCCAGAAATCACAATGGATTTTCCGTCTGCGTCGAACCGGTATCCCAGCGCCTCTTTCCAGCTTCCATGCCTCACCGCAAACGCCGTCACTTTCACATTCGCATCGTGATAAACCACTCCCGGTTGAATTTCATGGACGGTGACTTGATGCCCGGTCGTCGTGTTGTGTTCGAGTCCTTCCACGCGCATCTGAATATCCTCGGCCCACGCTTTTTCGATGTTATCGGCCATCGCTTGAGTGCCCGATGGTCCGTACAATTGCAGCGGCACGGTGCGATGCATTACCCACGGCGTGAAAATCAAATCCGGCAAGCCTAGCGTGTGATCCGAATGTAGGTGCGTAAGAAATGCGACGTCGAGCTTCGGCGGCTGGAGCGCGGAAATCCCGCGTTGAAACGCAGCCGCTGCTTGCCGCACAACTCCCGTGCCCGCATCCACGATATACGCTTTTCCGTTCGCGACGATCGCCAGCGAAGGCCCCTGCCTCTGCGGATCCGGCCGCGGCATCCCCGTTCCAAGAAACACGATGAACACGCCATGTTCAGCGTTAACCGAAGCCGGTTTGCGCTCTTGCGCTCGAGCGCGCCCGCGCGTCGCCGCCAGCACAGCAGAATTTGCGCCAACAAAAATTGTGAGGAGAATCGCAGCCGTACGGAGAAATTTAATCGTCTTCGCCAACCAGAATGGCCGCCGCGAGCACCGTCGACCACAGCCCGCGCTTGTCGCCCACGGCCGATTGCGTAATATTCATCGTGCGGACAATCTTGTTTGAGATTCTGTAAACCTCTTTTTTCTCGTCCCACGACAAATCCGGATCGAATTCCACGTTCAGTGTCGTCGCCAGCATTTCCGCGGCGAGCTCTTCCGCATATTCGCCGGCAATTTCTTCCGGCTCGCCGAACGAGTGATGCTCCGACAAATAGCCATACATGGATTTGTCGCCCGGCAGCGCCACGCCCACCGACGCCGCAATCAGCCGGTGCGGCTCGGGCGGCTGGATTTTGCTGATCACCACCAACGCCACTTGCCCCGGCTTCAGGTGCTTCAGTCCTTCGGTACGCGAAATTAATTTGCAGTGGGGAGGAAAGATCGAAGACACGCGCACGATGTTGCAGGCTGCGATTCCTGCATTGCGCAAGGCCAGCTCGAAGCTCGAAAGCCTCTCGCGGTGTTTTCCAACGCCCTTTGTCAGAAAGATTTTCTTAGCGACGAAAGCCATTCGGGGTGCCGGGCTGCGGTGCCTCCGTTAAGGAGAAAAACTGTTTGCGCGCAAAAAGTAACAAGAAGCGCATACGCTGTCAATTCTTTTTCATGTTCGCAACGAATTTTCTTAGCGCCTCGGAACGTTCGCCGTTTCGTTCCGTAGGCGTTCTTCTGCCAGCGCCTGCGCTTCGATCGCCTTGCGCGCCGCTTCCGGAACAATTCGCCAGTTCTCATCCGCCGCCGGAATCGTTTTCACTTTGCGCAGATAGGCAATCAACAGCTCGCGAATCTCCTGATTCGACCGATACGCCACTGGCAGAAGTTTCGTTCCGCTGAACGTGCTCGCCCCATCGGAGAACACCGAGTACCCTCCGCCTCCTGTGTAGCGGTAATTGTTCACCGCGACGCGCAACCTCTGCGAAGGCGCGAGCGGTTTTCCGTGGAATTCCAGATCCACAATCCGGCTGCCCTCTGGCTTGGTCAAATCCATCTCGTACGAAACGCCTTCCGCCGAATCCGCGTTGTACCCCGGCAGCCGCATCCGTTTACCCGCCGGCGCGGGCCATGCCGGATAAAAACTCGCCGCGTGTTCCAGCGCATCCTTCAACTGCGCGCCGGTCA
>DAIRCW010000036.1:0-19214 GCA_036796475.1 Candidatus Acidiferrales bacterium
TTGCGCGCACCGCTGCGCGGAATTGATGGCTTCAGCCAGGTGCTGCTCGAGGATTATGGCGAGAGGCTCGATTCTGCCGCGAAAGATGCCTTGCAGAGGATTCGCGCGGGCACGCAGCGCATGGGCATGTTGATTGATGATTTGCTCAACCTTTCGCGAATCACGCGCGCGGAGATGAAAAAAGAGGACACGGACTTATCCGAAATCGGTCGGAGCATAGCGGCAGAGCTTCGCGCTTCACAGCCGCAGCGCGATGTGGAAGTAGTCATTGCGCCGGACCTTCGCAGCCAGAGCGATCCGCGCCTGATGCGCGTGGCCCTCGGTAATCTGCTTTCCAACTCATGGAAATTCACCTCGAAGAAACCGCACGCGCGTATTGAGTTCGGCAAAACCAATTCCAACGGATCATCGGCATATTACGTGAAGGATGACGGTGCGGGATTCGATCCCGCTTACGCCGGGCGCCTTTTTGGCGCTTTCCAGCGGTTGCACGGTACAGCGGAATTTCCCGGGACGGGCATCGGCCTGGCAACCGTGCAGCGAATTATTCACCGCCATGGCGGAAAAATCTGGGCCGAGAGCCGCGTGGACCAGGGTGCGACATTCTATTTCACGCTGTGAAGCGATTTGCATCAGGAGGGCCAATGAACAATTCGGTCATTCTGCTGGTGGAAGATAATGCTGATGATGAAGCGCTCACGTTACGTGCACTGAAGAAAAACAACATCAGGAATGAAGTGATTGTAGCGCACGATGGCGCTGAGGCACTGGATTACTTGTTCGGAAGCGGCAAATCGAACGGCCGGCCAATCATTCCGCAAGTCACGTTGCTCGATCTCAAGCTGCCCAAGATAGACGGATTGGAAGTATTGCGGCG
Source organism: Candidatus Acidiferrales bacterium (assembly GCA_036796475.1). Taxonomy (GTDB): domain Bacteria; phylum Acidobacteriota; class Terriglobia; order Acidiferrales; family UBA7541; genus DAHUXN01. The sequence goes on from DAIRCW010000036.1 coordinate 878, forward strand.
CATTCGCGAGGATCAAAGGACCAAGCTCCTTCCAGTCGTAATCCTGACCTCCTCCAACGAGGAACGCGATCGTCTGCAGGGTTACAACCTCGGCGCGAACAGCTACGTTCGCAAGCCGGTGGATTTTGTGCAGTTCACTTACGCCGTGCGGCAGCTGGGATTGTATTGGCTGCTGTTGAATGAACAGCCGCCGGCAAATGGAGCCTGCTAGATGCCGATTCCATTGCGCCTGCTTGTTGTGGAGGATTCGGTCGAGGACACCGACCTGCTCGTCCGGGCATTGCGTAAGGCTGGCTACGAGGTGCGCCACCAGCGCGTCGATAATGCGGGAATGCTTCAGCGCACCCTCGAAGAACCATGGGACATCGTCATTTCGGACCACTCCATGCCCGGTTTCAGCGGAATCGCAGCGCTGCAAATTGTTCGTGAGAAGCGCCCTGAAGTCCCGTTTATCTTTCTTTCCGGAACGATTGGCGAAGACATAGCCGTGGAGGCTATGCGCGTCGGCGCGCAGGACTACGTAATGAAGGGCAATCTCGCGCGCCTGGTTCCCGCGATCGAGCGTGAGCTGAGAGAATCGAAGAATCGCGCCGAGCAAAAGCGTACAGAAGCTCGCATTCGCCAGCTTGAAAAATTCGAAGCCATTGGCAAGCTGGCCGGGGGCATCGCCCATGACTTTAATAATGTGATTGGCGCGATTATGGGCTGGGCGGAACTTGGGAGCGACGAAGTTCCCGATGGAAGCCGTGCCAGAAAATTCTTCCAGCACATCCGCGCGCAATCGGAGCGCGCCGCAGCGCTGACTCGCCAGCTCTTGGCCTACGCACGCCGCCAGACACTGGAACCGCGCATCATCAATCTAAACCAGCTCATCGGCGAAACTACTTCGCTTCTGCAAAAGGCCATTGGTGAGCAGGTGGAAATGAAATTCGTGCTCGCTTCAGACTTGCAGACGGTTCGCGCGGACCAATCGCAGCTCGAGCAGGTGCTCATGAATCTCTGCTTCAATGCGCGCGACGCTATGCCCAACGGCGGGCAGTTGCTCATCGAAACCAAGAACGTGCACTTGGATGAAAGCTTCACCGCCCGGCATGAGTATGCCAAAACCGGCGATTACGTAGATCTAGCGGTTTCCGACACAGGCCTCGGCATGGCGCAAGAAATTCTGGATCACATCTTCGAGCCGTTCTTCACAACCAAGGAAATAGGACGCGGCACTGGCTTGGGGCTTGCGACAGCTTACGGAATCGTGAAACAGCACGAGGGTCTCATAGAAGTTTACAGCGAAGTCGAAAAGGGCAGCGTATTTCACATCTACTTGCCCGTAAGCAGCGCTTTGTCCAATCAGAGTGTGGAACGCGTTGACCAGTCTCTGCCGCGCGGCGGTACAGAAACGATCCTGGTTGCCGAAGATCATGCCGGTAATCTCGAAATGATGGACGAAACCTTGCGCAAGCTCGGTTATCACACGATTTTGGCCACGAATGGCGAAGAGGCAGTAGGCAAGTTTCGGCAGCATCAAAAAGAGGTTGCCCTTGTATTGCTCGACGTGGTGATGCCTCGTATGGGCGGCACGGAAGCCTGCGAGAGAATTCAGTTTATCCGGCCCGATGTTCCTATAATTTTCGCCTCCGGATACTCCGAAGAGAGCGCCCGTCTCGCTACGCTCGTTTCAGCAGGAGCCATCTTGCTTCAAAAGCCCTTCGCCCCCAAGATACTGGCGCAGAAGGTGCGTGACGCTCTGGATAGGAGCGTGATTGTTCGGCATTAGCATTTCGACTTGCTCGATGAAATGATCTTGCTCGGGAGTTCCTCTGGGATTGCGGAATCTCTCGTTAGAACTTTGTAGGTATCTGCGGGAGATCCATGTATGAATTGCAGTTAATGTTCTAGCGAGCGTGTAAAATGTCCGAGGAACTCGCCGGAAATTCTATCCCGCTGAATCTACGCCACAACGTAAGTGGTTGGTTTTGCACAAGATGCACATCTCTTTTCTTTGGCATCTTTTTTGCTGCCATGCTTTTCGCCCGTGTTTTACGGGCGGAGGTGTTTGAGTGCGTAACAAAATCCGCCTCTTCGGGACGTTTGTAGTGATCGCGTTCGGCGTGTCTCTGTGCTCCAGTGCGAGGGTTTCGGCTCGCAATTCCTCGCTCACCAGGGCGCAGGTGCAAACGCAAACCAAACAGCCGGTCCAGGAATTTCAAGGAACCATCGAAAGATCCGGAACCAAGTATATTCTCGAAGACAAAGCTTCCGGCGCGAGATACGAGCTCGATAAGCAGGACCGGGCCAGGCAGTTCGTCGGGAAAGATGTGAAGATCACCGGAACTCTCGATCCCAGCACCAACACCATCGAAGTTTCCGAAATAAAAACCGAGCGCGGAGACCAGCATTCGCGCAAATAGTATCCAAGTTCATTGACTGAGTCTTAGGTCCGAAGCTTCAGGGAAACGACCTTCGGCCTCCCGCCCACGAAGAGTCCTCCAATGCGAATATGCAGAGAGTTTGCCCAAGTGAAGGAGGCCCGCGGATGTCAGAGATGGCTCGTCCAAGTCCGGCCAGTGAAATCGGAGATCAGGTCGCGCAGTTGCGCCAGATCTGGGCGGACGCGTTTAACCGGAGGGATGTCGAGGTTATCGCCGCGCTCTACGCCGACGACGCCGTGTTGCTGCTTCCCAAGACTCCGGCTGCCATCGGCATCGACGCCATCCGCGATTTGCTGAACAGCGTACTTCCTTCAGAGAATCGGAACCTTCGCATTCAATGCAAGCAGGTCGAATATACAGGCCCGCTCGCGGTTGAGATCGCCACGTACACACTAACTCCCGCTGCACCGGCCAGTGCCCCAGACTCAGGCCGCCTGGTCACGACATGGAGACGCACGCCATCGGGCGAATTTCAGATCACCATCAGCGTCTGGTCCAGCGGCTCACCGGAATAATCACGCGCCGCTTCGTCCGTCAATCAAGCCTCACGTCACTCGCAAGTGCGGAACTTCGCTCTGAGATTCTTGGAGTTGGCCTATCACGTGCTCAAATGACTATGCGTCACGAAATATGGCAAATCTGGGCAAAATCGCCGAATTGCGTCCGCAGGAGCGGCGCGCTCACGTCCGCTATCCCTTTACAGCTGCGGCAGATGTGGTGGATACCATCTCCGGCACTCGTCTGTCTGCCCGCTGTTCAGATTTTGGGCTTCGGCGGTTGCTTTATCGACACCACAAGTCCGTTCCCCGTTGGAACAGCCGTCATCGTCCGGCTCACAATGGAACAGAAATCATTTCAGGCTCATGCATCCGTCACGTACTCCATGCCCGGAATGGGAATGGGCCTCGCATTCACTGCGGCTGAGCCGAATCAGGTTTGGGTGTTGAAGCAGTGGATCGGTGAACTCAGCGGCGAAAAGCCGCGCGATTTAGCGCCGGTTCAGCCGCCAAAGAAGGAGGAGCCTCAGGAAGAGAATTCGCAACCCGGCGCCGGTTCCGAGTCCGTCTTTGTACTGAACGAATTGATCATCAGCTTGATGCGAAAAAAGATCCTCACCGAATCCGAAGGGAAACTTCTCCTCAAAAAACTCCTGACGTAGTCACGTCTTCGTCACAGAAAAAATTTGTTCTAAGCATTTTTCTCAATAACAACGACGAGCGTCATTCCGTGCGTGAGCCGAGTGCGCAGGCCGGTTTCGTAAAGTCTCACGCGATAGCCATTCAAATGATTCATTAACTCTTCAGATTTGTAGATGCGTGCCGGCGACCGGCTCATTTTGCTGAATAGCCAGTAGAGGCGGCTCCAAAAACTAAACTGCGGCACGGTGACAATCACGCACCGTCTCGCCAGCGAAACGCAGCGATCGAGAAACGATTGCCAGTCCTCAATGCCGTCAAGCACACCAACCGCCACGACCACATCGAATGCCGCCTCTCGCCGGTATGCGAAAAAATCGCATTCCGTCAAACGGACATTGGCGATATTCGCGCTCGCAATTCTTTGTCTCAAAATGCGCGCCATTCCCGGGGCTCGTTCCAACGCAACCACCTGCCCGCATCGCTTCGAAATTTCGAAGCTATAAAATCCTGTCCCCGCTCCAATCTCAAGGACCTCATCTTCCGGCCTCAGATTTTCATCCAAAGTGTGATGAATCAGCCGCTGCTCCTGAGCGCGGATGCTTCGAATTACCGGAAGCTTTAAAATAGTTTCATAGGCGCGCGGAAAGCCGCTTCGGCTGAAAATGTCGGGCACGCTAAATTGGATTAGCAATTCGCCCCGGACGTTGCGAAATCCCCAATTCATTTTCCGCAGACTGCGGCGCGCCAAAGATATAAGATTGATAGTCGCGCTAAACATTGTGACGAACAGCATCATCGCAATCAGGAGCAAGCCGAACAAAAATGGGAACGGTAACTGCGGCGCCAAAAACTCAGCAAGAGCTTGACCAGCTCTGCATCAACACCATTCGCACACTCTCCATGGATGCGGTCCAGCAAGCCAATTCTGGCCATCCTGGCGCTCCCATGGCTTTAGCGCCGGTTGCCTATACTCTCTGGCAGCAATTTTTGTGTTTTGATCCGGACGATCCCATTTGGCCCAATCGTGATCGCTTCGTGCTCTCCAATGGCCACGCCTCCATGCTGCTTTATTCGCTCCTTCATCTCGCCGGAGTGAAAGCCGTCAATCCAAAATACGAGCGCCTCGGCGAACTTGCCGTCAAACTCGAAGACATCAAGCGTTTCCGCCAGCTCGATAGCAAATGCCCCGGCCATCCCGAGTACCGCTGGACTTCCGGCGTCGAAACCACCACCGGCCCGCTTGGCCAGGGCGTCGCCAACAGCGTCGGCATGGCCATCGCCAGCGATTGGCTCGCGCAGCATTTCAATCGCCCCGATTTTCCGATGTTCGACTTCAAGGTCTACGCGATTTGCGGCGACGGCGATATGATGGAGGGCATTTCCGGCGAAGCCGCCTCCCTCGCCGGCCACCTCCAGCTGAAGAATCTCTGCTGGCTCTACGACAACAATCACATCACCATCGAAGGCCACACCAGCCTTGCATTTGACGAAGACGTCGCAGCGCGCTTCGCCGGATACAAATGGAACGTGATGCATGTGAAAGACGCGAATGATACCGCCGCTGTTGCCGCGGCTCTGGCCAAGTTCGCGCAGGGATCTGACCGGCCCACCTTAATCATTATTGACAGCCATATCGCGTACGGCGCCCCGCACAAGCAGGACACTGCCGCCGCTCATGGCGAGCCTCTCGGCGAAGACGAAATTCGCCTCACAAAAAAGTTCTACGGCTGGCCGGAAGACGCCAAGTTCCTCATCCCTGATGGCGTGCGCGAAAATTTCGCCGCCGGCATTGGCGCGCGCGGGAAAAAAGCGCGCGACGCTTGGATGAAACTCTTCGACGCCTATCGCGCAAAATATCCTGATTTGGCCGCTCGAATTCTCCAAATGCAGCATCGTGACTTGCCCGATGGCTGGGACAAGAATCTCCCGTCATTTCCCGCTGACGCTAAGGGCATCGCCAGCCGCGATTCTTCCGCTAAGGTCCTTAACGCCGTGGCCCAGAATATTCCGTGGCTGATCGGAGGTTCCGCGGATCTCGCTCCTTCCACGAAAACGCTTTTGAAGTTCGATGGCGCTGGCGACTTCGAATCCGGAAGCTACGGCGGGCGCAATTTCCACTTCGGTATCCGCGAACACGCCATGGGCGCGGTACTTAATGGCCTTTCGCTCTGCAAAATCCGCCCGTACGGCTCGACGTTTTTGATTTTTAGTGACTACATGCGCGAGCCCATTCGCCTGAGCGCTGTGATGGAAATCCCCGTGATCTACGTCTTCACGCACGATTCCATCGGCGTCGGCGAAGACGGCCCCACGCACCAGCCCATCGAGCAACTGGTCGCTCTGCGCGCGATTCCCGGCCTGATTACTATTCGCCCCGCGGACGCCAACGAAGTCACCGAAGCATGGCGAGTGATTTTGCAGCGCGCTCACGAGCCGGTTGCGCTGATTCTCAGCCGCCAGGCCTTACCTACACTCGACCGCACGAAATATGCCTCGGCCGCAGGTGTGGCCAAAGGGGCTTACATCCTCGCTGAAGCCGACGGCGGCAAGCCAGAGCTTCTGTTGCTCGCCACCGGCAGCGAGGTTTCTCTCGCCGTGCAGGCCTACGAATTGCTCAAAGCGGAAGGTGTTCGCGCACGCGTTGTGAGCATGCCCTCCTGGGAAATTTTCGATCATCAGCCTGACGATTATCGCGCGAGCATCCTTCCGCCGGATGTCACCGCCCGCATTTCCATCGAGCAGGCCTCCACCATGGGTTGGCAGCGTTACGTTGGTCCGCGCGGACGCATGATTGGCATGCACACATTCGGCGCCTCCGCGCCTCTCAAGGAGTTGCAGAAGAAGTTCGGTTTTGTCCCGGAACGAATTGTGGCCACCGCTAAAGAACTCCTGGCAAAGTGAGGCGAGCGATGCGAATCGGAATGGGCGCAGACCACGCGGGCTACTTGCTCAAAGATCAGCTTGTCGCCATGTTGCGCGAAGCCAAGCACGACGTCACCGATTTCGGCACGAACGGGCCCGCTTCCGTGGATTATCCCGATTTCGCTCAGGCCGTCGGCGAAGCGCTCATCGCCGGTAAAGTGGAACGCGGCATCGTGATTTGCGGCAGCGGCGTCGGCGCCTGCATCGCCGCGAACAAGATTCCCGGCATTCGTGCCTGCATGTGCCACGATTCCTATTCTGCGCATCAAGGAGTGCAGCACGACAATATGAACGTCCTCGTGCTCGGCGCGCGCGTCATCGGGCCGATGCTCGCCCAGGAGCTGGTCAATAATTTCCTCAACGCAAAATATTGGGGACACGAAAAAGGACAGGAACGCCTGCAGCGCAGAGTTGATAAAATAGAGGCGATCGAGAAAAAGTACAGTTTACCGGCGCGCGCCGGGAAGGAGTCGGGTTAATGGGAACACAGACCATCGGGAATCGCGTTAGCGTGAAAACAGAAAATCCTCTGAAAGAACTCGTCAAGTTTGGCCAGTCCGTCTGGCTCGATTATATTCGCCGCAATTTGCTCACCAGCGGCGAACTCCAGCGCCTCATTGATGAAGACGGATTGCGCGGCATGACCTCCAATCCCTCTATTTTCGAAAAAGCCATCACCGGCAGTACGGACTACGCGGATTTTTTTAAATCGCTCGATTCGCGCCCGGAACTCACCGCCACGCAGCGTTACGAACTGCTCGCCATTCGCGACATTCAGGACGCCGCTGACATTCTCCGCCCTGTTTATGAAAAAACGAAGCGCCGCGACGGCTACGTCAGCCTCGAAGTTTCGCCGCTTCTCGCCCGCGACACCAACGGCTCCATCTCCGAAGCACGCCGCCTGTGGAAAGAAGTCAATCGCGAAAACGTGATGATCAAAATCCCGGGCACTTTGGAAGGTCTTCCCGCGATTCAGCAGTTGCTCAGCGAAGGCATAAATATCAACATCACTCTGCTCTTCGCGCAAGAGACTTATGAAAAAGTCGCGCAGGCCTATCTGAACGCCCTCGAAATTTACGCCAAGAATGGCGGCGACCTCAGCCGCATCGGCAGCGTCGCCAGCTTTTTCGTCAGCCGCATTGATACGTCCGTTGATAAGCTCGCCGGCGATCGTCTGAAAACCTCTACCAAATCCGATGAACGTGCTCAGTTGCAATCGCTTCTCGGCAAAGTCGCCATCGCCAACGCCAAGCTCGCCTATGCAAAATATCAGGAGATTTTCAGCGGAGCGCGCTGGCAGGCGCTCACCGCCAAAGACGCGCAAACGCAGCGCCTTCTCTGGGCCAGCACCAGCACCAAAAATCCGAATTATCGCGACGTCATGTATGTGGAAGAGCTCATCGGGCAGGACACGGTCAACACCATTCCGCCGGCCACCCTGGATGCTTTCCGCGAGCACGGCCGCGTTCGCGCGAGCCTTACTGAAAACGTCGCCGCCGCCGGCGAAACCATGCAAGCCCTTGCCCGCGTCGGTATTTCCATGAAGCAGGTCACCGATGACTTGGTGGACGAGGGCGTAAAACTTTTCGCCGACGCTTTCGCCAAGCTGATTGCCGCTGTCGAGGGCACCATGAAGCGCCCGCCCGCTTCGAAATCCTCCATGCAAAGCTACTCGCTGCCGCAGGGCCTCGATTCCGAAGTAAAAAAAAACATCAATGACTGGGCCGCGTCCGGCAAAATGCGCAAGCTCTGGGCCCGCGATGCTTCGCTCTGGACCAACTCCGACGAAGCGAAATGGCTCGGATGGCTCGGCGTCACAGAAGACCAGCTGAGCAAAATCAAAATTCTCGACACTCTCGCCGGCGACAGCAAAGCGCAAAAATTCTCGTACGCGCTGCTGCTCGGCATGGGCGGCTCAAGCCTTTGCCCTGAAGTCTTCGCGAAGACTTTCGGCAAATTGAATGGTTTTCCCGAATTGCACGTCCTCGATTCCACCGATCCCGCGCAAATCAAGTCCATCGAATCGAAGCTCGACTTGAAGAAGACTGTCTTTATCGTTTCGAGCAAGTCAGGCACGACACTTGAACCCAACATTTTCAAAGAATACTTTTTCGATCGCCTCAGCAAAGCTGTTGGCGCAGAAAAGGCCGGAAAGCAATTCATCGCCATCACCGATCCAGGCTCTCAACTCGAAAGAGTCGCCACAGGTGACAAATTCAGAGATGTTTTTCACGGCGTGCCCAGCATCGGTGGACGCTACTCCGCTCTTTCCGATTTCGGCCTCGTCCCCGCCGCAATCATGGGCATTGACGTTCGCCGCTTCCTCGACCGCACGGAAGAAATGTCCGAAGCGTGCGCTGCGTCAGTTCCCGTGAACGAAAATCCAGGAGCCGTGCTGGGAATTGTTCTCGGAACGCTCGCGCGAAATGGCCGCGACAAAGTCACGCTTGTAACTTCTCTGGGAATTCGCGACCTCGGGGCCTGGCTCGAACAGTTGCTCGCCGAATCCACCGGCAAACAGGGCAAAGGTTTGATTCCCGTGGATCGCGAAGAACTGACCACACCGGAGTTCTACGGCCACGACCGCGTTTTCGTCTATATCCGTTTGAATTCCGCGCCTGATGCCGCTCACGACGAAAAAATCGCGGCCCTCGAAAAAGCCGGCCATCCCGTCGTCCGCATGGCCATCGACGATATTTACGACCTCGGCCAATCTTTCTTCCGTTGGGAAATTGCTACTGCAGTTGCGGGTTCCATCATCGGAATTAACGCCTTCAATCAGCCCGACGTCGAAGCCAGCAAAGTCGCCACGCGCAATTTGACCGATCAGTACGAAAAAACCGGAGAGTTGCCCGCTGAAAAACCAATTCTCGAAGATGGCGGAATCCAACTCTTCACCGACGAAAAGAATGCGGCCGCCCTGCGCGACGCCGCCGGTTCAGACAAATCGGTCAGTGCTTACGTCCGCGCGCATCTCAGTCGCCTCAAAGTCAACGATTACTTTGCCACGCTCGCGTACATCGAAATGAACGAAGCGAATGAAGACGCTCTGCAAAAAATCCGCCACGTCGTTCGCGACCGCAAGCGCGTTGCCACCTGTCTCGGTTTTGGCCCGCGCTTTCTGCATTCCACTGGACAAGCCTACAAAGGTGGCCCGAATAGCGGCGTCTTTCTGCAAATCACTTGCGATGATGCCGTGGATCTTCCCGTCCCCGGCAGAAAATACACTTTTGGCATTGTGAAAGCAGCGCAGGCCCGCGGAGATTTTGCCGTGCTCGCCGAACGCAATCGCCGCGTTCTTCGCATCCATCTCGGCAAAGACGTTTCCGGCGGGCTCTCGTATCTGTACAGCATTATTCGCGGAGCTCTGATTTGATTGCGGGCACAATTTTCCAAATGGGCTGCGCTTAGAGAGCGGATTCGCGAAATGATTTGGAATTCAACTAGTGATGGAGGAACCTAGCAAATGCAAATGGGCATGATCGGCCTCGGCCGCATGGGCGCGAACATGGTGCGCCGGCTCATGCGTGGCGGCCACGAATGCGTTGCCTTCGACAGAAATCCCGAAAGCGTCAAGCAAATGGCATCCGAAGGCGCGAAAGGCGCGAATTCTCTCGACGAATTCGTAAAAAAACTTCCCAAACCGCGCGCCATTTGGTTGATGGTTCCCGCCGCAGTCGTGGATGATACGCTGCATGATTTGACTCCGCTTCTTGAAGCTGGCGACATCGTCATCGACGGCGGCAATTCCTATTACATTGACGACATTCGCCGCGCGAAAGATCTCGCCGCAAACAAAATCAATTACGCCGACGTAGGCACCAGCGGCGGCGTCTGGGGCCTCGAACGCGGCTACTGCATGATGATTGGCGGGCCCGACGACGTCGTAAAGCATCTAGACCCTATTTTCAAAACGCTTGCGCCCGGTCGCGGAGATTTGTCGCGCACTCCGGGTCGCGAAAAATCTTCCAGCACAGCCGAAATGGGCTACTTGCATTGTGGCCCTTCTGGCGCCGGCCACTTCGTGAAGATGGTCCACAATGGCATCGAATACGGCCTGATGGCCGCTTACGCCGAAGGTTTGAACATTTTGAAAAACGCAAACGTCGGCAAAAAGAAAACCGAAAGCGACGCCGAGACCGCCCCGCTGCGCAACCCCGAGCACTATCAATACGATCTCAATCTTGCGGACATCACCGAAGTGTGGCGCCGCGGCAGCGTCATCGCATCCTGGTTGCTCGACTTGACCGCCATCGCTCTTTTCGAGCAGCCGGATCTCGCCAAGTACTCCGGCCGCGTCTCCGATTCCGGCGAGGGCCGCTGGACAATTCAAGCCGCCGTCGAGGAAGGCACGCCCGCAATCGTGCTGAGTGCTGCGCTCTACGAACGTTTTACTTCGCGCGGCCATGCCGATTTTGCATCGAAGGTGCTTTCTGCGATGCGCTTCCAATTCGGCGGCCACGTGGAACGCGCCGCGGGCAAATAGTTTTCTGAATTTGGGAAAGAGGCCATGGGAACAATGAAATTAGAAACGCCAGCAGCGCCCCGCGGCAGAACGCTCGCCGCGGAAGCGGGCCGTCCGGCAGGCCCGTGCATCATGGTGATTTTCGGCGTCAGCGGAGATCTCACCAAACGCAAACTTATACCCGCGCTTTACAATCTCGCGAAAGAAAATCTTCTTCCGCGCGAATTTGCCATCGTGGGCATGAGCCGCCACGAAACTTCCGACGGCGACTTTCAGAAAAAAATCTTGCAGGAGCTGAATGAAAACGACGGTTCAGCTAGTCTCGATCCGGAGCTGATCTCCTGGCTCGCTGAGCGCCTCTACCACCATTTCGGCGATTTCGCGGACGCAGCTGCCTACGAGCGGCTCGGCGAACTGCTCCACAAAATTGATTCCGAACGCGGCACCGGCGGAAATTATCTCTACTATCTCGCGACTGCGCCCGAATATTTCGGCGAAATCACCCGCCGCCTCGGCGAAGCCCATCTCACGCACCAGGATCAGCGCAGTTGGCGCCGCGTGATTTACGAAAAGCCTTTCGGCAACGGCCTCGCCTCAGCCCGCGCTCTCAACCAGCAAATCGAACAGGTGCTGCAGGAAAATCAGATCTATCGCATTGACCATTACCTCGGTAAAGAGACTGTTCAAAATATTTTGGCTTTTCGTTTCGGCAACGGTATTTTCGAGCCCGTGTGGAATCGCCGCTACATTGACCACGTGCAAATCACTGTCGCCGAAACCGTCGGCGTGGAAACTCGCGGCGGTTACTACGATCAGGCCGGCGCTCTTCGCGACATGGTTCCCAATCACCTTTTCCAGTTGATCAGCCTCGTCACCATGGAGCCGCCCGTTTCCTTTGACGCCGAAGCAGTGCGCGACGAGCAAACCAAAGTCCTCCGCGCCATGCAGCCGCTCACCGAGCAGGACGTTCTCATGCGCACTGTTCGCGGCCAATATGGCGAAGGTTACGACAGCGACGCTCGCGTCCCCGGCTATCGCTCCGAATCCCGCGTGGAACCAAATTCATCCACTGAAACTTTCGTCGCTCTAAAACTTTTGATGGACAACTGGCGCTGGGCCGGCGTCCCGTTTTATTTGCGCACAGGCAAGCGCCTGAAAGTCCGTTCCAGCGAAATCGTCATTCAATTCAAGAGCGTTCCTTTTATGCTCTTCCGCAAGACAGCCGTCGAACGCCTGGCGCCCAACCAGTTCATCGTTCACATTCAGCCGCAGGAGGGAATTTCTCTCCAGTTCGGCGCGAAAATTCCCGGCCCCATCGTCAAACTCGGCAGCGTCAACATGGATTTTCGCTACGCTGATTATTTCGGCTCCAAGCCCAGCACCGGTTACGAACGCCTCCTCTACGAATGCATGATTGGCGACGCCACTTTGTTCCAGCGTGCGGACATGGTGGAAGCCGCCTGGAGCGTCGTCCAGCCGATTCTCGATGTCTGGCGCGCCCTGCCGCCTCGCAATTTCCCCAACTACCCCGCTGGCTCCTGGGGTCCTTGGGAAGCCAACGATCTTCTCGAGCGCGACGGCCGCCAGTGGCGGGAACCCGGCCAATGATTCTCGCCGGAGACGTTGGCGGCACCAGCACGCGTCTTGCGTTTTTCGATGTCGCTCGCGGCCAGCTCCAGCGCCTCGCTGAAAAAACTTATCCCAGCCGCAATTACTCCACTCTCGAAGACATCGTCAGCGAATTCCTCGCCTCGCAGCAAACCAAACCCGAAGCCGCAGCTATTGGCATCGCCGGGCCCGTCCACGAAGGCGTCGTCCGCGCCACAAATCTTCCCTGGCGCGTCGAAGTCCAGCGCCTCGCCGCGCGCATCGGCATCTCCAAGGTCGTCATCATCAATGATCTCGAAGCCAACGGCTACGGCATCGCCACTCTCAGTACGGATGATTTCGCCGTTCTGCAGCCGGGCGCGCCTGACGCGAAAGGTAACGCTGTCGTCGTTTCTCCGGGCACAGGTTTGGGCGAGTCCGTGCTCTATTGGGACGGCCGTCAGTATTGGCCGTTGCCGAGCGAAGGAGGTCACGCCAGTTTCGCTCCGCAAACGGATCTCGAGGACGAGCTTCTGAAATATCTGCGCGCGCAATTTGGCCATGTCAGTTGGGAGCGTATTGTTTCCGGCCCCGGACTTTTCAATATTTACAAATTCCTGCGCGATACCGGCTGCGAATCCGAGCCCGCCTCGCTCGCTCAGCAGTTGAAAAACGAAGATCCTTCCGCGGTGATTTCCAAAGCCGCGCTCGAACGAAAATCGCCGCTGTGCGAAAAAGCCCTCGACCTCTTCGTGACTCTGCTCGCTTCCGAGTGTGGCAACATGGCCCTGAAAGTCCTCGCCACCGGCGGGATTTTTCTGGGCGGCGGCATTCCGCCAAAAATTCTGCCAAAACTCAAAGAGCCTGCCTTTCTCAAATGTTTTAGAGACAAAGGCCGCTTCGGCCCGCTCCTCGAAACCTTTCCTTTGCGCGTGATTCTCAACGAGTACACCGCGCTTCAGGGCGCCGCCCGCCGCGCCACCATGCTCCTCGAAAATTCCCGCTAGCATCTTGAATCAACATTCGCCGCACGGGCCTGGTTGATCGGAGCGCGCGTTTACTTGTCGTGAGTTAGAGTTCGTCATTCACTTCTCAGCGCGTCTATGCCGCGCTGTCACTGCGTTTCAGGGCATGGCTTTAGCCATGCCGCGAGTGAGGAAAAATCTGAGCGGCTTCAGCCGCTGAGGTACGTCGTTCCGTGGTTCTGCAGCATCCTGGTGAGTCTCAGCTCTGCGGCTCAAGTGCCGGATTAAGCGTTAACTTGCTGTCGCGCAGCACGTCGAGTTGCCGCTCCCACGCTTTCTTCCCGCTGGCCTGTATCTTGATTTCGTGAATTCCCGCCGGAAGGTGCAGCACCGAAGGGGTGTTCCCGACAAATTTATTATCCACGTAAATGTCCGCTCCCGCCGGCTCCGATGACACACTGACTGTCGCGCTTCCACCCGGCGTTTCGCTTCGTGTCTCTGGTTTTCCTCCCGGATAAAATCGCCGCAGCACTTCAATCAAGTTTTGCGCGCTGATCGCGAAGTTCAGCCCCGACACTCGCTCCCCTGTATCATTCAGCAAACGCGCACCCGCCGTCAGTCCCACCACGCGCCCTTCCATGTCCAACAGCGGCCCGCCACTATTGCCAGGATTGATCGTCGCGTCCGTCTGAATCCACGTGCCATTGCCCGCCACTTTGTACGCGCCGATTCCGCTGACGATGCCCCTCGTTATCGTATCTGGCATCCCTCCTCCGGGATCGCCAATCGCAACCACGGACTCTCCTCGTTGCACTTCATCCAGAGCTGCCAGTGCCAGATGCGGAAATCCGGAACCGTCCACTTTTAACAGCGCCAAATCTTTGTCCGAATCGACGTACACAACTTTCGCCGGCAGTTTTCTGTACGCTCGCGTAACTACATAAATTCTGGATTGCCCCTCAATAACGTGCCGATTGGTTGCTATCACCCCAGTGTCCGTAACAAAAAATCCTGTACCCCACGCTTTTTCGCCTTCCACGCGCACAATCGCAGGATCCGACTGCTTGGCAATCACTTCTGCCGAAAGTTCCGGATGCTCGCCCGCTGAATTGTTTTTCGAACCCGAAATCTCCGGCTGGCCTGTGAAAACTTTGTCGACGGATTCCAGAGTGACTTCAAAGTGGTCTGCCTTCACGAGCCAGTATTCCCCGCCATTTCCTCCCGTAAGCCCACGCCACTCGAAAGGGCCTTCCGTAATGGTGATTTCCTCGCTGGTATATCCTTCCATCGAAACCCGCACCACAATCGGATGCTCCAGCCTCGTCCCCCAAACAGTATGCGTTTTGTGAAAGTAGCCGCCGGGCATCTCTTTAGCGAATGGAGTGGTGCCGACCACGAGTCCGTCCATCTCCACCGTCGCGCCCGGCGGAATGCTGGTGATTTTCAGCGTGTTCGCAGCCGCTGACATCGCGGCAATCGCATTCGCTAAAATTGACACAAACAAAACAACGCAGGTCGTAGTGAGGCGCATGGCTACCTCCGAGAGGGGCGATAGTAGCTAGATTTATACGTATCCGCTCAGTATGTCAATCGCTTCAGGCGCCGAAAGACTTGCGAGCACGCGATTTGCAAGCGCAATCGCGCACACCGCTATAATTGTGTAAGCTACCGCCGGATGAAAATCCTACACGTGGATACGCGTCCCGACTGGCGCGGTGGTCAGCATCAGATACTGCTAACCATGCGCGGGCTCCGCCAGTTGGGCCATGATGCGCAGCTTCTGGCGCGTGCGGATTCCTTGCTGGCACAGCGCGCCTCCGCAGAGAGTTTTTCTGTTCACAGATTTTCATCGCGTTTTCCGCGGCTTCAGGCGCTTCTCTGCCTGAAAGAAATCCTGCATCAACAAAAGTTCGACATCGTTCACGCGCACGACCCGCATGCGCTCACGGCGGCATGGCTGGCCCGTGCTCACCATCGGGCCGCCCTCGTTGCTTCGCGCCGCGTGGCGTATCCGCTCAGTCGTTCCTGGCCGGGGCGCGCTAGGTATCGCGCCGCGCATCGCATCATCGCCGTTTCGAAATTCGTGGCCGCTAGCGTCATTTCATCCGGCATCGCTTCCCAGCGCGTTGCTGTGGTTTACGATGGCGTGGAAATTCCTGCGCCGTTCAAGTTCGAAGAACGCATCGCCGCCCGCAGTGCCTGGACAATTTCAGATTCGACACCGCTCATCGGCTGCGTTGGATATCTCGTCCCTGAAAAAGGGCAGGAGTTGCTGCTCCACGCAATGAAAGAAATCGTTTTGTCATTTCCCGATTGCAAATTGCTTCTGGCCGGCGACGGCCCCATGCGTTCCCAACTGCAAGCCCTCGCGAAAAATCTTGCCCTAGAAAATCACGTGATTTTCACGGGTTTCGTAGCTGACACCGAATCTGTGTATCGCGCGCTGGACGTTTTTGTTTTCCCGTCGCTTGCCGAGCCGCTCGGCTCCTCTCTGCTCGCCGCGATGGCGCACGGTCTGCCTGTGGTGGCCATCGCTAGCGGAGGCGTGCCGGAGATCATTGAAAACCGGCGCAATGGAATCCTTGCCGAGGCTCCCGATTCCGCGCAACTCGCGCGCGCAATTTGCGAACTGCTGCGGGATCCCGAAATGGCCGCGCGCCTTGGGGCTTCCGCTCGCGAAACGATTTCCATTCATTTCACTGCCTCGCTCCTCGCCGAGAATACTCTGCGTGAATACGAATGCGCATTGGCGCTGATGCATCGCGCCTGACAACTCCGCAAAATTCCTCCATCATCTAAATAATTAGAGTGCAGAAAATAGAGTGTAAAGTTCTAAAACACTCTGCGCTCGTTTCCGCAGAACTTGTAAGCGTTCTTCTCCGCGGAAAAGCGTCTTCATTCCACAGGAGGCCTTTTATGTTCAAGCGTTTTGCGAATCTATTGGTTGTTCTTGCCGTGCTCGCTCTTGCTTCGCCTGTTTTTGCGAAGTCTTTTTCTCAAACCATTGACATCAGCCAGCCCGCTACCATTGGCCAACAATCCCTGCAACCCGGCCAGTACAAATTCACCGCTAACCTCAACTCCGATATGGTGCGCATCGAACGCGACGGCAAACTCGTAGCCACCGTGCAGGGCAAGACTGTCGATCTGAAAAGCAAGGCGCCCTACGGGGCGCTTGTATTCGATGGCCGCCGGATTGAACAAATCCAATTTCAGGGCAAGATGCAGGCCATTGAAATTCCGAATTCATAAAACTGATTCCAGCAAGAGCGGCGCGTCAGAGTCGGGCCACGGCTGGCGCGCTGTTTTTTTTGCTCGCACTTACTTCAGGTACTCCGCGAGCCATCCGAAAAATTCCTGATACCAAAGTTTGCTGTTCTGCGGTTTCAGTATCCAGTGACCCTCGTCAGGAAAAATCACCAGCTTCGACGGGACTCCCTGTCGTTGCAGCGCCGTGAATAGCTCGAGGTCCTGGGTGTAGGGCACGCGAAAATCCAATTCGCCATCCATCACCAGCACGGGGGTGCGGAATTTCCCCAGTTGTGCGGCGTAAGTTGAGGGCGACCATTTCGTATACGAAGCGGGATTCGTCCACGGCGTGCTTTTCAAATCGTGTTCGACAAACCACAATTCTTCGGTGGCTCCGTACATGCTCACCAGATCGTAAGGACCGGCGTGGCTGATCAGGCAGCGGAAGCGTCCCGTGTGCGTGGCGATCCAATCGGTCATGTATCCGCCGTAAGAGCCTCCCGCTTCGGCCAATTTCGCTTTGTCGATGAAGGGATAGTGCTCAAGCGCATAATCTACGCCGTCCATCAAATCCACGTAAGGCTTACCGCCCCAATCGTCCTGAATTTCATCCGTGAATTTCTGGCCGTAGCCGGTCGAGCCGCGCGGATTGATCATGATCACCACGTATCCCGGCGACGCGAAAACTTCCGGATTCCAGCGGTAGAACCAGTTGTCATCCCATGCGCCCTGCGGCCCGCCGTGCACCAGCAGAAGCATCGGATATTTTTTTGTGGCGTCGAAATGCGGCGGCTTTACGAGCAGGCCTTCCACTTTTGTTCCGTTCGCTCCGCTGAACCAGAACGGCTCGGCCGGGGGCAAATCGAGCGGCGCAAGGATTTTTGCGTTTTGATGCGTTAGCTGTTGCACATCATTGCCATCCACGCTTGCCGTAAAAATTTCTGCCGGCCACGCGGTGTTGGAACGCGAAAAGGCGAGTCGTTTTCCGTCCGCGCTGAGCGTCACTTCGCCGTTGAATCCTTTTTCGAGAATGCGTTTCGGTGTGTGGCCCGCTTCGGCTGCTACTTCGAAAAGCGGCATCTCGGCCTGTTCTTCGGCAGGGAAATAAATCATTTTGCTGTCGGCGGACCAGACAAACGAATCCACGCTCAACTCGAAATTCGGCATCAGATCAATCTGTTTCCTGTTCGCTACGTTGTAGATCATCAAGCGCCAGCGGTCGCTTTCGTATCCGGGTGTGGCCTGAGAACGGTAGGCGATCCATTTTCCGTCGGGAGAATAGGCCGGGCCCCAGTCGTCTCCTTTATTCGTGGTGATTCGTTTCGGTGACTCGCCGCCCGCAACCGGCAGAGTAAACAAATCTCCATTCGTGCTCAGAGCTTCGTCTTTCGCCGTGTTCGCGGTGAAGCAGATTTCTTTGCTGTCGGGCGAAAACGCAATGGCCTCGGGCTCACCGAGGTTGAATGGCGGGACGTCGTAATCCGCACCGGGAGTCAAATCGCGCGGCGTTCCGTTGTTTACAGCGGTAACAAACAGATGGCTGCGCTTGCCGTCGGCCCAATCGGTCCAGTGGCGGTAAAGCAG
>DAIRCW010000037.1:0-18821 GCA_036796475.1 Candidatus Acidiferrales bacterium
TTTTCCAGATAATCGCTCAGCCGCTCTTCGACTTGTACGCAGCTCCAGCTCATTTTCCTGACCCCAACCCTACGACGGCCGCACTCCCATCTCCTGCAGGATGCGCGCCAGCTCGATGCGCCCGCGATTGATGCGCGATTTTACCGTACCTTCGGGCACCGAGAGCACCTGCTGAATTTCCGTGTATTCCAAACCTTGCAAGTCCCGCAGAATAATCGCTTCGCGCAATTCCGGAGAAAGCTTTCCCAGCGCCGACTGCACCTGCGCGCTCAATTCCTGCGCCATCGCCGCCTTGTCTGGCGTGCGCACCGGCGAATGCTTTTCTTCCACCACCGGCAAAAGGTCCTCGAGCGCATCGGTCATGCGGTCGCGCCGCGACCTGCGGTAGTGGTCCACCAGCAGATTGCGCGTGACGCTGGTTAGCCATGTCGGAAAGCCGCCGTAGGCCGTGCGGTAGCTCGCCAGCGTGCGATAAATGCGCAGGAAGACTTCCTGCGTCAAATCCTCGGCTTCGCTCGAATTGCTGGTGAAGCGATAGCAGAGGTTGTAGACTCGCCGCGAGTGCCGGCGCACAAGCTCTTCCCAAGCCGGCCCCTCGCCCCGTAGGCATCGTTGGACCAGTTGGGCGTCCGCTTCCAATCTTCATTGTCCTCGTCAGCAACATCCCTATTCGGCCTCACTCTATGGAACGAAAAATGGGGCCGAAATGTTCCGTAAGGTTTCCGGCATATTAGCTGGCGTCCAGCTACAAAACAAGCACAGCCGTTCGAGCAGACAAGATCGCGCCTGCGCTTCGGGCACACGATACACGGTAGCCGTTGGCAGGGATGTTGTTGGATGTTCTGGCAGGGAGTAACTGAAAAACGCAAACGATCCAAACCAAATAAGCTGGCTAGATGAAGAGCTCTTCGTCCTGATTCGCCGTGCCGCTAGGGCGCGAAGCGTGCTCGCCACGAATGAAATCGATGCCCGTGCGGATTCCTTTGAGCACCGCAGAAGCCTGCTGCAGCGGTCCCAAAACGGAGCGCCGCACGCGAACTCCGGCGTCTTCGATGGCTTCCAGCGTGCCGGTAATAATCGAGTCCGCCCGAAGGATTTGGGCGCGCATGCGGTCGAGTCCCTCGGTGACCACGCGGTCCACCTTCTGCGCTTGGCCGCGCGCCAGCCGCGTCATCTCTGAGGCGTCGGAAACGATGCTGGTTATCTTTTCCTCAGAATTTTCGAGGATGCGGTTAACGCGGCCGATAATCGGGTCGATTTTGCGCTCCATGGCATGGATGGTCTGCTGCGACTCCTTCACGGCTCTTCGCAGCATGACCAGCATTCCGCCCATGAATACCATCTGCAGGAAGAACGAAATCGCGATGACGATCAGTATTCCGATGAGCGCGCCATTTCCAGCCATTGCTTATACTCTCAATTCTCGCAGGCTTACTGCGCCTTGGCTTTTTCCCGCTGGTAGGTTTCTTTGCCGGCCTCGACAGCAGCAGCCAGCGAGCCCTTTTCCCGATTGATGATTTCTTTGCTGCGCTCGATGAGGTCCTCGGCGCGCTCGCGCAATTCCCGCGCCTTCCTCTGCGCGTAGTCCCGTCCGGCGTCAGCCTTTTCCTGCAACAGCTGGCGTGTTTCCTCGCCTGACTTCGGCGCGAACAGGATGCCCACCAGAGTCCCGATTCCCAATCCCACGATAAAGAAGCTGATCTTGGAGCCGACATTCTCTGCCATAAACCACCTCCGGAAATTACGCTAACATAGACTTTACAGCCGTACAAGGAATGGTAAGCCTTATGGTCACTAGAATTTCGCTGTAGCCATACGTGTACGTATGGTTTTCGTTTTTTTTTCCGATGGGGCCGCGCTGAATAGTGGTTAACGAGTGGTTTGTAGGAATTCGTGCAGCTTCTCGGCCTTACTCCGTGACAGAGCGCCGGAAAGCTCGTCCACGCTCATCTTGCGCAGCCGCTCGACGCTGCCGAACCTCTTCAGAAGCTTTCGCGCGGTCTGCTTGCCGATGCCCGGCACGGTCGTCAGCGAAGTGCGCATTCGTCCTTTGCTCCTGCGCAACCGATGGAAAGTCACCGCAAATCGGTGTGTCTCGTCGCGAATCTGCTGAATCACGTGCAAAACGGGCGAGCTGTGCTCCAGGCGGATCGGCTCATGCTCGCGCCCATAGACATACAGAATCTCTTCCCGCTTGGCAATACTCGCCAGCGGCTGGTCGGTTACCCCGAGGGCATTGAGAGCATCCGCCGCGGCATGTAGCTGGCCCAGGCCGCCATCGATTAAGACCAGGTCGGGCAAGGCTTTATTCTCTTCCAATAGCCGACGATAACGACGCGTGACCGCCTCTCGCATGCTGGCGAAATCATCGCGGAGAAGCTCTGGTTCGGCAGGCAGATTCTCTGGAACAGGTGTCAAAGGTTCGGCGACCTGGGTTTCGGCGGCATTCCGTCGGACATCGGCGCCGCGAATGATGAATTTGCGGTAATCCGATTTTTTCATTTTGCCGTTTTCCCACACCACCATCGAAGCGACCGTATCGGAGCCCTGAATGTGCGAAATATCGAAGCTCTCGATCCTTCGCGGCGGCGCAGGCAGGCCCAAAACACTCTCAAGCGCTTCGGCAATTACCTCCGATTTGGGTTTCATCACGCGGAATCTTCGCAGGAACGAGTGCCGCGCGTTTGTTTCCACCAAATCCACTAAAGAGCGCTTCGGCCCGCGCTGCGGCGCAATGATTTCCACGCGATGTCCCGCGTTTTCGGAAAACGCCGCTTGCAGGAGTTCGCACTCTTCGAAACTCGCCGGCACATGGATGTACCGCGGGATGTAATTAGAATCGAGATAGATTTGCTTGAGCAGGGAAGTCAGGAACTCCGATGGCTCGAATTCCTGCAAATCTTCCCAATAGAATTCCCGGCGGTCAACGACTCGGCCTCCTCGGACATGGAACAAATTCGCGGCAACTTGCGGCGGCTCCGCATACCAGGCGAGCACATCAATGTCCTCGCCGGCGGCGGCCGCGATTTTCTGCCGTTCCTCCATATCCTCGATCGTGCGGATTAGATTACGGTAGCCAAGCGCGGCTTCGAATCGCTCCTCTTCCGAGGCGCGCTGCATGCGTTCTTCAAGACTTTTGAGCAGATCTTTGCGGCGGCCTTCGAGGAACATGCGCGTGTCGCGAGCCGCTTCGTTGTAGCGCTCTTCGAGGCTCTGCTGAGCTGCCAAAGGTCCGAGGCTGCGGCTCAAATAAAATTCCAGCCACGCACGCGCATGCGGCCGGTTCATCTCGATTTTCGTTGACGGTATTCCGAAATACCGGCTGATGAAATGCACGATGCGATGCGCCAGGCTTGCTGGAAAATACGGCCCAAAATAAACGGAGCCGTTTTTCTCGAGGCGGCGCGTCACAAAGGCGTAGGGAAAATTCTCCGAAGCGGTGAAGCAAATGTACGGATACGTCTTATCATCGCGCAGCAGAATATTGAACTTGGGCTTATTCTGCTTGATGAGATTATTTTCGAGCGCCAGCGCTTCGCGCTCGTTGTCCACCACGATGTATTCCGCATCCGCGATTTCGCGCACCAGCGAACCGGTCTTTGCGTCCGATTGCCGCACGGCGAGGAAATACGATTTCACGCGGGGCCGCAGCGATTTGGCTTTGCCTACATAAATGATTCTTTCGGCGGCGTCTTTGAACAGATACACCCCGGGCTGTGTGGGGAATTCCGCGGCTTTTTCGCGAAGATCCATTCGAGGAGTTACGCCTCAGCGAGCGCAAATTTCAATCGTGCATCCAAAATCCCGTGGATTACGTTGCTATTTTATCAAAAGCGCGAATTTTGAGCCTGCGGACGGCGAGCGGTAAAACGGGGACAATCGCCCATCATAATCCCAATGAGGGTCGGCTCAGGCGAACCATGAAAGCCTGCACCGAGCTACCCGGCCACCGAGCACTGGTTTTCGGCTTCGAGCGCGCAGAGGGCAACAATCCACGCTTGCCTGAGCGAGCAGGGCTTCGCCATAGAGTTGTCCAGGCCCATATTTGCGCCCACGTAAGCGGGCACGCTTACGGCACCAGCGTTAATTCGCGGAAGAGAGGATCCAGTTAAAGCGCAGGATCCGAAGCAGCTTTGTTTTGGAAGCTTTGCCGTGCCAGCCGCAACTTGGGCTGGTGCAGGAGAGTTCCTCGTCCCCAAAGATCTCCATGGCCTCGCCTTCAGAGAGAGATGGAGTGGTGCACTTCTTCTGTAAGTTGATGTTATGGTGACCCTTAGGGCACTCGAAGACTAACTGGTAAGCTAAACTCATAAACCATTATAACACAGCCAGGTTCAAGCTGCTGGCGGGGCCTTTCCAGATGAGCAAAAGGCGCGCCGCAAAAAAAAGATCCCTCACAGACAGCGTTTCGGGATGACAACCCTGGTCGCGTTGTCAGTTCTGCGAGGCGATGCCGAGGGACTTCATTTTGCGGTAGAGGTGAGTGCGTTCGAGGCCGATAGCCGTGGCGGTGCGGGTCATGTTCCACTGATTTTCTTCGAGCTTGCGCAAAATGAATTCGCGCTCGTAGGCGGAGCGCGCTTCCTGCAGAGTGCCGAAGGCCTGTTGCGAGGAGCCGCGCGGAACGCCGCGAAAAACTTCGGGCGGCAAGTGCTGCGGGTCGATTTGGTGCGCGGGGCAAATGATGACCAGGCGCTCGATCAAGTTTTTCAGTTCGCGAACATTTCCCGGCCAGGGATAGCGCGCGAGAACATCGACGGCGGCGGGGGAAAGCTCTTTGGGTTTCTTGCCGTAGGCGCGATTGAACTCGGCGAGGAAGTGGCGCGCGAGAACAGGAATATCTTCGATGCGGTCGCGCAGCGGCGGGACGGTAAAGGGGATCACGTTCAAGCGGTAGAACAGATCTTCGCGAAAGGCATTACGCGCGATTTCGTCTTCGAGTTTTTTGTTGGTGGCGGCGATGACGCGCACGTCCACGGAAACCATTTGATTGGAGCCGATGGGTTCGACGCGCTGCTCTTCCAGTGCGCGGAGAACTTTGGACTGTGTCTTGAGGCTCATGTCGCCGACTTCATCGAGAAATAACGAGCCGCCATCGGCCTTTTGAAATTTTCCGGTCTTGTCTTCACTCGCGCCAGTGAAACTGCCTTTGCGGTGGCCAAAAAGTTCAGATTCAATGAGCTCTTCGGGAATGGCGGCGCAATTCACTTCCACGAACGGTCCGCCGCTGCGCGTGCTCTGCGCGTGAAGGGCGCGCGCGACCAGTTCCTTGCCGGTGCCGCTTTCGCCATAGATTAAAACGCGGCCGCTGGTGGGCGCGGTGAGCGCGATTTGCTGGCGCAGCGCTTTCATAGGAACGCTATCGCCGAGAATTTGATAATACTGCTCGAGTTCGGCGCGCAGGCGGCGATTTTCTTTTTCGAGGCGGAGATAGTGCAGCGCGTTTTTGATGGCCAGGATGGTTTTTTCGAGTGAGAGCGGCTTCTCGATGAAGTCGAACGCGCCGAGCTTTGTGGCGCGGACGGCGGTTTCAATTTTTCCGTGGCCGGAGATCATCACGACCATGGGAATGGATTCGCGCTCGTTGAGGCGTTCGAGAGTGGCGAGGCCGTCCATGCCGGGAAGCCAGACATCGAGGAGAATCAAATCGAAGGCGCGCTCGTCGACGGCTTTGAGGCACTCTTCGCCGGAAGAAGCAGACTGGACGTCATAGCCTTCGTCGCGGAGGAGAGAGGCGAGCGACTGGCGGATGCCGGATTCGTCGTCAACGATGAGAATGGACGCGGGCATGAGAGATTAGGATAACGCAGAAATGGCGTGTTTTGCTTGCATGTCGGCGCCGGGCGATTCTCTGGTTAGCGATAGACTTCTTTGCGATGGCCGACGCGGAGAACGAGCACGATCAGACGGTCGTCTTCGATTTTTGCGATGAGGCGGTAATCGCCGACGCGATATTTCCAGAATTCGCCTAACTTGGAGCCTTGCAGCGCTTTTCCGATGCTGCGCGGATTTTCGAGTTTAGCTACTCGCTCGTGGAGGAACTTTACGATTCGTTTGCGGTGCTGAGGGTCCAGCTTGGCGAGTTCGCGGGCCGCGGATTCGGCCAGCTCAACGCGCCAGGTCATGGCGCTTCATGACAGTCTTAAGAGGAATGGTGCGTTCGTCGCCACGGCGAATGCGCTCGAGGGCTTGTTCCGCGAGATACAAATCTTCGAGGTCGTCCAAATGTTCGAGGATGGCTTCGCGCGCGTAGTAGGTCTTGGTGCGGCCCGTGCGGCGGGCCAGGCGGTCCAAACGTTTTTCGATGGAGTGTGGAAGCCGAATCGCGAGCACTGTGGTTTCCTCCTTCGCTATACAAGTATAGCATAAGTGGTGCAGGAGCAAGGAGCCCACACGCTATTCTTCTTTGGAGCTTGATTGTGGAGCGGAGACTTCGGCGGGGAGGGCGGTTGCTGCGGGAAGGAGAATCAAGAAACGCGCGCCGGAGGGGATGTTGTCTTCGACGCGCAGAGTGCCGTGATGCTCGGCGATGACGCGGCTGGCGATAGCGAGGCCGAGGCCGGTGCCGCGTTCCTTGGTCGAAAAATGCGGGAGGAACAGGCGGTCTTTGTCTTCGGGAGAGATGCCATGGCCGGTGTCGGCGACTTCGATTTCGACGGCCTCGCCGTTGTTGAGGGCGCGCGTGGCAACGGTGATGCGGCGAAGCTGCGCGCCTTCGAGGGCTTCGGCGGCGTTGTCCACGAGATTGACGATGACGCGGCGAATGAGTTCGGCGTCGGCTTTGACGGCGGGAAGGGAACTGGAAAATTCACGATGGAGCGCGATGCCGTCAAGCCGTCCGTGAAAAACGGCGAGAGCCTCGGCGACGACGGAGTTGATGTCCACGGATGCGAGGCGCGCGGCAGGGAAGCGTGCGAACTGCGAAAATTCGTTGACCAGCGATTCAAGCGTGCGCACTTCGCGCTGAATGAGATTGGCGCATTCGGCGACGAGCTCGGGGAGGGCATTCGTACGGTCGTCGCGGCGGCGTGAAGGAGAAGAACGCTCCAGGTGACGCAGGAGGCGCTGTGCGGAAAGCTGAATGGGCGTGAGCGGATTTTTGATTTCGTGGGCGATGCGCTGGGCGACTTCCTGCCAGGCGGCGGCCTTTTGCGCGCGGAGAAGTTCGGTGACGTCGTCGATGACCACTACGTAGCCGGAATGCGCGCGTCCGGAACCGAGAGAGCTGACAGTGACGGCGGCGTGATGCAGGCGGCCCGCGGAGGAGATTTCGAGTTCCTGCGAGGCCACGCCCATGCGGGCGGAGCGGCGCATCAGATGTTGCACCTGGCGCGCGGCGTCTTCGCCGAGAAGATCAGAAAGAGTTTTCGCGCTGGCCGCTTGCGAGCCGAGGATGCTGAGTGCCGCGGGATTAATGCGGTTCACTGCGCCGTCCGCCTCCGCGGAAATCACGCCGGTGGGAATATTTTCGAGAATCGTTTCCATCAGTTTGCGGCGACCCTCGATTTCTTCGACAGCTTGCTGAAGGCTGGAAGTGAAGTCGTCGATCTGCTTGCGGGAGCGACCGAGTTCACCAGCCATTTGGTTGAAGGAAGAAACAAGCGCGCCCAGCTCGTCATAAGCACGCGTGGTGATGCGGTAATCGAGATTTCCGCGGGCGACTTGCTGGGTGGCTTTGGCGAGGGCTTGTATAGGCACGGTGACGCGCTTGGAAAGGAAGAGCGCGACCCAGGTGGTGGCGAAAAGGAGGAGCAGCGTGATTAAGAGCAAGCCGGCGAGGATTTCGTTTTTGTAGAAACGGACATGCTGGTATTGCGTGGCATAGGTGATGTTTTCGTCCTGAATATTTTTGAGGTGGTCGAGGAAATCGTCCGGGATATTGCGACCGACGAGCAGCGAGCCTGATTGATACGGCGCGCGGCCAGTGAGATAGAGTTTGCGGCCAATCTGCCAGATCGAGGCGCCGCTGGGGAGGTCGAGAACGTGATGCGGATTCGCGCCGGGGGTGAAATTGGGAACGCTGGCAGTGACAGTTCCAGATTGATTGATGGTCCAAACGGCGTCGAATTCGGAATCGGAGCGGGTGGCGTAATGGCGGAGATCGCGATTCCGGCGCGGGACGGAAAGCCAGGCGACCACATCAGTCGCGAGAGAATCGAGGCGAGTGCGCTCTTTAGCGCTCATTTCGTTGACCAGCGCGCGGCTTTCCTGATTGGCAATTTCCAGCGGCTTAGGGAACCAGATGGCCATGGTGCGGTTGACCAGCGCATAGCTGAAGAAAAATAGAAAGACGACTGGGAGAAGCGATACGCCCATTGCGCCGAGGAGCATCTTCGTCTTGAAGCGCGAGCCGAGAATGCCGGCGCGATGTTCGGCGGCAAGACGCACGATACTGCGAATGAGAATCAGGCCGAACACGATAAACGTCACGAAGATGAACGTGTTGAGGGCGAATAGGATAATGAAGTCGTGGCTGTTTTGCGGGCTCACCGGCGCGTTCAGCGAGCCAAGCGTGAAAATGGCCGCGGCGAGCGTGGAAATGCACATGCCGCCGACAGCCAGCAAAAACCGACGAGTCCAGTTGCGTTTAGCCATTACGATTCCAAAGCTGCCGGGATAAACCCGCCGCTACAGAAATTTGCCCAGTGGGCATTCTGAGCAGCGCGGCTCGCGGGTGCGGCACCAGTTTTTGCCGGCCATGACGAGGAGCGCATGAAATTCATTGTAACGCGAGACGTCGCGGGGAAGCGCGGCTTCAATTTTGGAGCGGAGTTCCTCGTACGACACGTTGTCAGCCACCCAGCCATGGCGGGAAAAAATGCGGCGGGTGTAAGCGTCGACGACGAAAACATCTTTTTTGCCGGCATATAGAAGAATGGAGTCGGCGGTCTCGGGACCAATGCCGTGGACTGCGAGTAGCCTTTCACGGAGAGCGAGAGTGGGCGTGCGGAACATGCGCGCGAGGGAGCCGGAATGTTGGTCGCGCAGAAAACGGACGAAGGCTTTCAGTTTTTTGGCCTTCTGGCGGAAGTAGCCGGAAGACCGGATAAGAGAAGCGAGGCGGGTGAAGGGAACACGTTCGAGGGCGCTGGGAGTGAGGAGATTCGCACGGCGGAGATTCGTGATGGCGCGTTCGACATTGGTCCAGGAAGTGTTTTGGGTGAGGATGGCGCCAACGATGACTTCGAAGGGTGTACGAGCAGGCCACCAATTTTGCGGGCCGAGGTGATCAAAGAGGGCTTGGTAGTATAATGACGGAGCATTTTGAACGGGCCTCTCAGGCAGACGTGCGGGATCGGGGATCTCCTTCCGAAGTAAAGCTTCGACACGAATAACCTCTTGGGACATTTCCAGTCAAGATAGCGGGCACGAACAGGCTAGTCAAGAAAACGGGAGTGATTACGGTTTTCGTGATTTGAAGGCCGTGATGCGCTGCGGGAATCACTTCGCAGTTTTTCGGGTGAAGCTTTCGGCGGTGCGACCGAGCCAGCGGACCATGGCGAGCATGCCGTCCGCTTCCATTCGGCCGCCGCGGCGCGTACGGGTCAGGGTTGATGCGCTGACGCCAATTTCTTTGGCGACTGCCTGCCAGGACATTCCGCGCGAGCGGCGCTGGGCGTCGAGCGCTTCATAGAGAGCGCGGGCGTCGAAACGGATGGGCATGAAAGCGCGAGGGTAACAACAGCAGGAGAATGATGCAAGCGGCAGCCGGAGAAATTCAATGAGAGACAAAACAGGGCGGGCAGATAGACGAAAACTGTCAGGCGAGAGCATAGAAGCGCGGAAGCCTGTACGGGCGTACAGGTTCCTGTTACAGAACGACCCAAAACGGGAGCGGATATTCCCAGGTGAGCGCGTGCTAATGTGAGGACTTCTGGCAGGAATTTTTCTGTGGACTTTTGCGCACAGGAGCAGGGTGAATGTCGTCTCGCTTAGGTGAAATACTGGTTCGGGACAGCCTGATTTCACAGGAACAGCTAAAGCAGGCGCTCGACCATCAAAAAAGAGAAGGCGGACGGCTGGGAACCTGCCTGGTGAAATTGGGGCTGGTCAGCGATGAAGACATTACCGCAGTGCTCTCGCGGCAGTATGGCGTTCCTTCTATCAATCTGAAGTTTTACGAAGTGGATCCCTCCGTCATCAAACTGATTCCACAGGAAACGGCGGTGCGCTACCAAATTGTGCCGCTGTCGCGCGTCGGTTCGACACTGACGATTGCGATGACCGATCCGACGAACGTGTTCGCCATGGACGATATCAAGTTCATGACCGGTTTCAACGTGGAGCCGGTGGTGGCATCAGAAACGGCCATCAGCGAGGCAATCGGGAAGTTCTACGGGGCCGTCGAGAGCGTGGAAGAACTCGACAAGGTGATGAAGGACCTTGCCAACGAGGACGCCGCGCTGGAGTTGTCGTCGGAAGACACGGGCATGACGGATTTGGCCGCGCTGGAGAAAGCGGCCGAAGAAGCTCCCATCATCAAACTGGTCAACTTGATTTTGACGGATGCGGTGAAGCGCGGCGCGAGCGACATTCACGTGGAGCCGTACGAGAAGGAATACCGCGTGCGGTTCCGCATTGACGGCGTGATGCAGGCGGTGATGACGCCGCCGTTGAAATTGAGAGATGCGATTACCAGCCGCATCAAGATCATGGCCAAGCTGGACATCAGCGAAAAGCGGCTGCCGCAAGACGGCCGCATCATGATCAAGTACGCGAAAGACGGAAAGAAGAAGGAACTGGATTTCCGCGTTTCAACCGTGCCGACACTCTTTGGCGAAAAAGTCGTGATGCGCTTGCTGGACAAAGAGAATTTGCGGCTGGACATGACCAAATTGGGGTTCGAGCAGGAATCGCTCGACAAATTCACGCGGGCAATCTTGAGGCCGTACGGAATGGTGCTGGTGACCGGACCGACCGGATCGGGCAAAACGAACACGCTTTATTCATCGGTTGCGCGGCTGAACACGCCGGACACCAACATCATGACCGCGGAAGACCCGGTGGAGTTCCAGTTACCGGGAATCAATCAGGTGCAGATGAAGGAACAGATTGGGCTGAACTTCGCCTCGGCGCTGCGCGCGTTTTTGCGGCAAGACCCCAACATCATTCTGGTCGGCGAAATCCGAGACTTTGAAACGGCGGAAATCGCGGTGAAGGCGGCATTAACCGGCCACCTGGTGCTTTCGACGCTGCACACGAACGATGCGCCTTCGACCATCAGCCGGTTGATGAACATGGGCATCGAGCCGTTTCTGGTGGCCACGTCGGTGAATTTAATCGCCGCGCAGCGATTGGTGCGCAGAATCTGCAGCCAGTGCAAAGAGCAGCTGAACATCACGCCCCAGGCGCTTGCCGACGCTGGTTACACCGCGGAGGAAGCGAAGAGCACCACGGTGTATCACGGACGCGGCTGCGGCACGTGCAACAACTCGGGATACAAAGGGCGCGTGGCTTTGTACGAAGTGATGGAAGTCACGGATGAACTGAAGGAATTGATTCTGGTAGGCGCTTCGGCTTTGGAGTTGCGCAAGAAGGCGCTGGAAATGGGAATGATCACACTGCGGCGCAGCGGGCTCATTAAAGTGGCCGCGGGGATGACCACGCTGGAAGAAGTGATTCGCGAGACGGTGCTGTAAGCGAGGAGCGGAAAGATGCCGAGTGTTTCGCTAAGCGAGTTGCTGAAAGTAATGATTGAGATGGGGGGCAGCGATTTGCATTTGTCCACGAACAGCGCGCCACGCGTGCGTGTGCACGGGCATTTGCGGCCGCTCGATATGCCTCCGCTGACTGCGGCGGACACGAAAGCACTGGCGTACAGCGTGCTGACCGACGCGCAGAAACACCGCCTGGAAGAAAATCTGGAGCTGGACTTTTCGTTCGGGCTGAAGAGCCTGGCGCGATTCCGCGCGAACGTTTTTCACCAGCGCGGAGCAGTGGCGGCAGTGTTCCGCACGATTCCGTGGGAAATCAAGAGCTTCGATGCGCTGGGATTGGCGCCGGTGGTGCGCACACTGTGCGACAAGCCGCGCGGACTGGTGCTGGTGACCGGCCCGACCGGCTCGGGAAAGTCGACGACGCTCGCCGCGATGCTCGACAAGATCAACAGCGAGCGCGAAGAGCACATGATCACCATCGAGGATCCGATTGAGTTCCTGCACAACCACAAGAAATGTTTGGTGAACCAGCGCGAAGTGCACGCGGACACGCATTCGTTTGCGAATTCACTGCGCGCGGCGTTGCGCGAAGACCCTGACGTGGTACTGATCGGCGAGATGCGCGATTTGGAGACGATTGAATCGGCGCTGCGCATCGCGGAGACGGGCCACTTGACGTTCGCCACGCTCCACACCAACTCCGCGGCCCAGACCATCAACCGCATCATCGACGTCTTTCCGTCACACCAGCAGGGCCAGATCAGGACGCAGTTGTCGCTGGTGCTGGAAGGCATCGTGTGTCAGTCGCTTTTGCCGCGCGTGGATGGGCGCGGCCGCGTGATGGTCATGGAGATTCTGATGCCCACATCGGCTATTCGCAACCTCATTCGCGAAGACAAAATTCACCAGATTTATTCGGCCATGCAGACGGGAACCGGGCAATCGGGGATGCAGACTTTCAACCAGGCGCTGGCGAACGCGTATTTCCAGAAGCAGATCACTCTGGAAATTGCGCTTTCGCGCTCGTCGAATCCTGACGAATTGCAGGATCTTATCAATCGCGGAGTTATTGCTCCCGCCCCAGCCGGAAGATCGGTGCGGCGGTAAGGACAAAGCAAGGCAAAGAAACAGGAGGCAATCAACATGCCGGTCTACACATACACGGGAGTGAATCGCGCGGGGACGAAGGTGGCGGGAGAGCGTTCCGCGACGACGAAGTCTGAGCTGCAGAACGCGTTGCGGCGCGAGCAGATTAACGTCAGCAAAGTCTCCGAGAAGGGGAAGGAATTCGCGATTCCTTCGTTTGGCGGCGGCAAGGTCAAGACCAAGGAGCTGGCTGTGTTCACGCGGCAGTTCTCGGTGATGATCGACGCCGGCTTGCCGCTGGTGCAGTGCCTCGAGATTCTCGCGCAGCAGCAGGAGAACAAGACTTTCCAGAAGATTTTGACCGGTGTGCGCGGATCGGTGGAAGGCGGCGCGACACTGTCGACCTCCATGAAGCAGTACGAGAAGGTCTTCGACCCGCTGTACACGAACATGGTGGAAGCGGGCGAGACGGGCGGTATTTTGGACACGATTTTGCAGCGGCTCTCCACGTTCATCGAGAAAAACGTCAAACTGAAAAGAGCGGTGAAGTCCGCGAGTATTTATCCGGTGTCCGTGCTGGGAATCGCGGCGGCCGTAATTGCCCTGTTGTTGTGGAAGGTAGTGCCGATCTTCGTGACCTTGTTCAACGGATTGGGCGCCTCGCTCCCGTTGCCAACACGAGTCGTCGTTGCCATGAGCAACTTCGTCGGGAGCATTTGGGGACTCTTGATTGTGGTCTTCATCTTCGGCGGAGGATTTGCGCTCAAGCTTTGGTACGGCACTCCTCAAGGGCGTTTGGTTATTGACGCGACTATGTTGAAGATGCCGGTGATTGGAATGATTTTGCGAAAGATCGCCGTGGCGCGATTCACGCGCACGCTGGGAACGCTCATTTCGAGCGGCGTTCCGATTCTGGAAGGTCTAGAGATCACCGCCAAGACTTCCGGAAACGCGATCATCGAGCAAGCCATTCTGAAAACGCGAAAGGCTGTCGAAGCAGGCCGTTCCCTCGTGGATCCGCTGAAGGAAACGGACGTTTTCCCGGGAATGGTGACCCAGATGATTGCGGTCGGCGAACAGACCGGCGCGATGGATACCATGCTCAGCAAGATCGCTGATTTCTACGAAGAAGAAGTGGATGCAGCGGTGAAGGATTTGCTCACGCTGATGGAGCCGATGATCATTTTGTTCCTCGGCATCGTTGTCGGCGGCATCGTTATTTCGATGTACATGCCGCTGTTCTCGCTCATTGGCAAGTTGGCCAGCCAGGCTGGTTAGTTCAGGGAAGTCGCGGACGAACGGGGGAGAAATCGGGCGGTGTTTCCGTTTGAAAATGGAGGCGCCGCCCGTTTCATCAAAATCGCTGCGATAGACGGAACCGCGCGTCAGGTTCAAATTTCGCGAAAGACCGGGGATGGAACTCGCACAGAATACGAGTCAATGGCTGAGATGGCTGGGACGAGTCCGCTTCCTGGTCATCTCGTTCTTGCTGGCGGTCGTGCTGGCTGTGCACCAGCTGACGCCGCTTCCGCTGACCGCGAAGTACTTCGTTCCCGTGATTTTGCTGTGGTATTTCCTGGCTACCTGCTACCTGCTTCTTCTGCGATGGACTCCTACAGCGCGCTGGCACGCGCCGCTTCAAATCACCGGAGACCTGATTCTCATCACCGGTTTGGTGTATTCCACAGGAGGCCACGAGAGCTATTTCATCTCGCTCTATTTGCTTGTGATTTTGATGGGCAGCGTGCTCTTCGAGCGGCGCGGCGTGTTTCTGATTGCGGGCGGGGCATTCACGCTACTGGGCACTGTGGTGGAATTCACTCAGTATGGATTCATTGAGCGCACCTCTCTTGCAACACCGACTGCTCGGGCATTGCTGTCCTGGGTCCTGCTCAACCTGGTGGCATTCCTGGCGGTTGCTTACCTCGGCAGCTTGCTGGCGCATATGCTGCGCAGCAAGGGAGTCGAACTCGAGGAAAAGCGCGAAGAGCTGCGCGATCTGCAAACGTTCAATGAGGACATTATCGACTCGATGCGCGGCGGACTGGTGACTACCGATCTGGACGGGAAGATCCTTCTCGTGAACCGGGCGGGCGGAGAAATTGCCGGAATTTCGCCCAGGGCGTTTCTGGGCAAGCAGATTCGCGAGGTGTTGCCAGGATTCTGGCTCACAGATGCGGATACGGAGATGGGATTCCTAGCCTCGCGCAAGGAAACAGAGATTCACACGCCTGCTGGAGAGAAGCGATATCTCGGTCTTTCCGTTTCGACGTTGCGGACGGCGCAGCATGACGTGAGCGGATATGTTTTCAGCTTCCAGGATTTAACGGATCTGAAGCGGCTTGAACGCGAAGTCGAGACGAAAAACCGGATGGCCGCGGTTGGTCGCTTATCCGCCGCGATTGCGCACGAAATTCGCCAGCCGTTGACGGCAATGACCGGAGCGCTCAAGGAGCTGGCGCGGCTGGCGCCGCTCGATGAAGACGACAAGCGGTTGGTGCAGATTGTCAGCCGGGAATCGGAGCGGCTGAATCAAATCATCACTGATTTCCTCGATTATTCGCGCGACAAGAATTATTCGTTTGCGGAGTCCGACATAGCGTTGCTCGTCGACGAGGCGCTCACACTCATCGAACGACAGCAGGGCTCCGGCGGAAAATATCGGATTGAGCGGCAATTCCACGCCGAACACATTCCCGTGAAAGTGGACCGTGACCGCATCAAGCAGGTCATCTGGAATTTGTGTAATAACGCGCTGCGCGCTATGCCCAATGGCGGCACTCTGACGGTGACGCTTGACGTGGATCGCGAGTGGGCGCGCATCGGCATACGCGATACGGGGACCGGCCTCGATGCACGGCAAGCCGCGAAATTGTTCGAGCCGTTCCAATCCGGATTCGCCAGCGGCACAGGTTTGGGACTCGCGGTCGTATATCAGGTTGTGCAGGCCCACAGCGGGCGGATTCATGTGCAGTCAGAGCCCGGGCACGGCTCGGAATTCGTGATTGAGCTGCCTCGGCAAAGTGCTGTCGCACGCCGAGTGGCCGCAGGCGCTGCGGTGGACGCGCAATTGACTTTGAGCCAGTGGAAGTGAGGGGCCATGGCGCATTTGCTGGTCGTGGATGACGAAAAGTCCATCTGCGAATTGCTGGAAATCTCATTTCGCAAAGAGGGGCATCGCGTTGAGACGGCCTGCAACGGCGAGGCCGCCAAGCGCCGCCTGGAGTCGCAGGTGTACGACATCGTGATTTCCGATATTCGCATGCCGGACATGAGCGGAGTGGATCTGCTGCGGTATTCGAAGGAAGTCTCGCCATCCACAGTATTTATTTTGATTACCGGTGTGCCGACTTTAGGAACGGCTATTGAAGCAGTGAATTCCGGAGCGGACCGTTACGTAATCAAAGGCGACAAACTGACCGATGAATTGCGTCCCGCGGTGCAGCGCGTGGCCGAAAATCTGAAACTGCGCAAAGAAGCAGGAATTCTGCGGCGGGAATTGCGGCGCCTGACGGGGCTGGACCACATCGTCGGCTCAAGCGCAAAAATGCGCGCGATTTTCGATTTGATCCAGACCATAGCACCGCAATCGAGCCGAGTAATGATTACCGGCGAGAGCGGCACCGGAAAAGAATTGGTCGCTCGCGCGATTCACGAGAATAGCGCGCGCGCCAAAGCTCCGTTCATCACCATTAATTGCGGAGCATTTCCGGAGACGCTGCTCGAATCGGAGTTATTCGGTTATATGAAGGGCGCGTTCACCGGAGCGAACGAAAACCGTCAGGGTCTCTTCCAGGCGGCCGACGGCGGCACGCTGTTCATGGACGAAATCGGCAACATGAGCCCGGCGATGCAGGTGAAGCTCTATCGCGTCCTGCAAGAACGTAAAGTGCGGCCTGTGGGAAGCACGGAAGAAATGGATGTGGACGTTCGCGTGATTGCCGCGACAAACAGGGATTTGGAGAAAGAGATTGCCGAGGAGCGTTTCCGCGAAGACTTGTATTACCGCCTGAGCGTCATTCCTGTGCACGTGCCCGCTTTGCGAGATCGGCGAGAAGATATTCCGTTGCTGGCGAGGCATTTTCTCGAGCGTTTCCGCCAGGCCACCGGGAAGGACATTGAGGGCATCGAACCCAAGGCGATGGAACGGCTCGAAGCGTATGATTGGCCGGGGAACGTCCGCGAACTGGAAAATACGATGGAGCGCGCCGTGGCGCTCGAAACCGGGAAGCGCATCTCGCTCGAAGGTTTGCCCGAGCGGATCCTCATGTACTATCAGAACCACTCTGCGGACAGAGAGGTGCCGGCCAACGGACGGAAATTAATTCCCGATGGTGGCTTGGATTTGGAAAAGCACATCGCTGAAGTCGAGCGGGCGTATTTGCTCGGTGCGCTCGAATGTTCTGGCGGGGTACGCACGAAAGCCGCTGAGTTGCTGAGGATGACCTACCGTTCATTCCGACACTACGCCAAGAAATACGAGATCTGACTGTGGCAGATGGACGCATGACGGCGAAGCGCGTTGACAGTTTACGTCAATTTCTAGGAAACCTACGAATGCAGAGGAAGCCGAGTGGGCGGCGGTTTGAATGCCACATCTAAATATCCTGTTATCTGCCAGTTAATGAATGGAAACCGGAATTGGTAATGGTACCCGATTGGCATCATGGATGCTCTTATACCCCGTGCCGCCAAACAAGTTTCAGCTTTACGGCTATGAATCGATACTTTCAAGGAGAGAAAATGAATATCCGAAAGAACCAAAAGGGTTTTACCCTTATCGAACTGCTGATCGTCGTGGCGATCATCTTGATCATCGCGGCGATCGCAATTCCGAACCTGCTCCGTTCGAAGATGGCCGCGAACGAAGCCGCCGCAGTCGGCGCTCTGCGCACGATTGTGACTGCGGAAGTGACGTACAATTCTTCATATAGCTCCGGATATGCCAACACGCTAGTGGAACTCAGCGGTCCGGCCGGAACGGGTACTCCGGGTACGCCGGCAACATGCGCCACGTCGGGACTGTTGGATCCGACGTTCAACGCCGATCCGACGATCCGACAGGGATACAGCATCGCCCTGAAAGCTGGCAGCCCCCCGCAAACCGTACCGCCGGTCCTCGGTTGTGCAGGTTGGCCGGATGATCAGACGTTTAGCGTTGTTGCTTCCCCAGTCACCGTCGGGACCACTGGCCAGCGTTCTTTCTGCGATGACCAGTCTGGCGCGATGATGCAAGACCCGACCGGCAAACTTACGACTGCGGGCGGCGTTTCCTGCAGCGCAGACGGATTCACGATTCCTCTGGGCAACAACTAAGGTAATTTGTTTGGAAAGGGAGGAACCATCCAGTTCCTCCCTTTTTTTTTCGCTCAAAAGGCAGAGAAGAGAAAAGGCATGCGCAACCGAATGACACTCAGGGTCCCGACAGGACATCGCAATGCCGAGCGCGGCTTCACGCTGATCGAACTGCTGATCGTTGTGGCCATCATCCTGATAATCGCGGCGATTGCCATTCCCAGTTATCTGCGATCCAAGATGGCGGCGAATGAATCGTCAGCTGTGGAGCACGTGAGGGCCATCACAACGGCGGCTACGGCTTACAACATCGCTTGGAGTAACGGGTATCCGCCGGACTTCCCGACGATGGGCGGTGCCGGTGTGGTCGCCTCGTGTACCCAAGCTCTGTTACTCGATCCAAACATCACGGCAGCGCCGCATCTGAAATCTGGTTACGTCTTCAGTTATACCGGCATGGGCGGCAATACGCCCGTGGTACCGGGCTGCATCCGCGGTTTTTATGGCTACCTGGCCACAGCAGTTCCCTCGATCCCTGGTAGCACAGGAATGCGCAGTTTTTGCAGCGATCTACCCGGCGTGATTCATTTCGACCTCACTGGCGCTCCGATTGCAAGCATCCCTGCATGCGACGCGTTACCTGCGATTCAGTAACAATCATGAACCCCTTCCGCGCTTCCCGTGTTTCTCGCTCCTAGGCAAATTTGAAGTGTTTTTGATCGCACTGTAAGACACGTCGCGCTCCGCAATCTGTTAGACTCGCCCGATGAATGTTTCACTCGT
>DAIRCW010000038.1:0-18712 GCA_036796475.1 Candidatus Acidiferrales bacterium
CGGCCTCCGTGCAGCTGGCCGCAACGCAGGGAGCTTTTGCGTCGAGCAATCTCGAGGCGGCGCACCAGTACGGCGTTGGTATGGAAGACCAGTTCGCAGGAAATATGAAGGGCGCCACGGAGGCATTCAGCCAAGCCGTCGCACTGGACTCGAACTTCGCGCGCGCCTATGCGGGTTTGGCCGCTGCTTCCTACGCTCTGGGGAACATCGATGACGTGAGCAAGTACGCCAAGCTCGCCATGGAGCACCTGGATCGCATGACCGATCGCGAGCGCTACCGCATACGTGGCCTCTATTACATGTATGTGGCCAGGGACTTTCAACAATGCGTCCAGGAAAATACGGAGTTGGTCAAGAACTATCCTTCTGACAACCTTGGTCACCTGAATCTCGGCGTCTGTTATAGCGAGCTTCGAAATTATGCGAAGTCAGCAGAGGAGTTCCGCCGGGCGGTGGATATTTATCCCAAGGCGACCGTGCCACGAATGGATCTCGCCATTGTTTCTTCCTATGCGGGCGATTTCAAGACTGCGGAGCAACAGGCGCGGGCGGTTATCCACATCAATCCTTCGTTTGAAGTTTCGTATCTCGCCCTCGCGTACTCCCAATTAGGGCAGGGGCAGTTGGACCAGGCCGCTCAGAGTTACGAAGAGCTCAAGAAACTGAGCTCTCTGGGCGCTTCCATGGCTGCTTCAGGCCTTGCTGATTTAGCTCTATACCAGGGCCGTTTCTCCGACGCAGTGAGAATGTTGGAAGATAGCGCAAAGGCAGACCTGGCAGACAAGGATTCGGATGCCCCGGAGAAATTCGCGGAGCTCGCTTACGCGCAGCTTTCTTGGGGGCACAAGCCACAGGCTCTCGCTGCCGCTCAACGTGCATTATCTCTCAGCCAGAAGGCGAACATTCGCTTCCTGATGGCGCGAATTTTGATTGAAACTGGAGAGGAAGCAAAAGCGCGCGAACTGGCCGCTGGCCTTGCCACTGAATTGAGTCCTGAGGACCAGGCTGATGCAAAATTAATCGAGGGCGAAGCCCAGCTCAAGACAAAGGACGCCACTAAGGCCATTCAATCGTTTACTGATGCTCAAAAGGTGCTGGATACTTGGATGGGCCGATTTGATCTTGGGCGAGCCTATCTGGAAGCCGGACTCTACGTGGAGGCTGACTCCCAATTCGATCGTTGCATCAAAACGCGAGGCGAAGCTTTGGAGCTGGATGACGACCCTACCTACGGCTATTTCCCGCCCGTGTATTACTATCAGGGCCGCGTTCGTGAAGGCCTGAAGAGTTCCGGCGCCGCCGATTCCTTCCGAACCTACTTGGGCATTCGAGGCAAAGCGAACGAAGATCCCTTGCTTCCCGAAGTCCGCCGCTTAGCTCAGTAGAATACGCAAAGAGAGCAAAAGAAAGGACGGGCGATGTCCTCACCCGTCCTTATCCCGAAAAACTGCCGTCCGTTTATCGGCCGCTGCAAGCCCGATGTCGTGCTCGAACCGCTGTTCCGAGATAGCTGTCAGAATTTCACAGTTATCGTCGTTTGAACCGAAGGAGCGCTTTGCACCCCTTGCTTATTCTTTTCCGTTATGAAGTACGTGTACGTCACATTGTTCTTGGCCGTGCTGTCAGTGAACGTTGGCGTCGGCGGCGCCCCGGTCACCGTGCCAATCTTCTGAAATAAGGCCTGGTTTGCAACCAGGCTGGCCTGCGTAGTGAAGGAACCCACAGCTCGCCAGACATCATACTCGCGAACCTGACCGAAGCCCGGCGCTGTCCACGTCAGGACCACAGTTTTGTTGCTATTGACGGCGGTCAGACCGAGCGGCGTATCCGCGGTAGAGTTGGCGATGTCCGCGTCCTGTTCAGCGCCACCTCCGCCGCCAAGCAGGTGACCTCCTCCTCCTCCAAGCAAATGACCGCCGCCGCCACCAAGCAGATGACCGCCGCCGCCGCCAAGCACACCTCCACCGCCTCCAAGCAGATGACCGCCTCCGCCACCGAGCAGGTGACCCCCACTCCCGCTGGAAACGCCAAATGTGCTCGAGCGAGCGCCGATTTGCCGCAGATCGAGATTTACCCAGTCGTTGAACCCCGGAAACGGAGCGTCTGGTGCGGCTGCCGTGCTACCGTTGAAATCCACATCCTGCCATCCATCCGCGTCCGGCACGATGAGATCGTTATTCCAATCGACCGGAGACGTGAAAGAATTGCCGTCGACTCGAACTGCATTGGGCTCATTTGGCCCGACCGGTGAGCCGTCGCAGTGCAAAGTCGCGAACCGGCCCCCTACGGTGTTTTGCAGTTTAAGGTCGAGCGCATTCGGCGGCGCATACCAGCGCGAGAAGTGCGCGCCAACTGCGCCCGTGTAGGTATCGAAACCGATGCCGGTGCTTTCGTTGAGCGCGTTCTCATCCAGATTCGGCATCGTTTGCCCCGAATAATCAATGGGATGCGTCCCATCCGGCAAAAACTCGGGGAAGCCCCGGACCTGGTACAAATAATTCATCGTGCTGAGAAACGCGGGATCGCAATTGAAAGCATAGTTAGGCGCAACAAATGGTGAATTGTTCTGTTGCTGCCCTGCAAGCGGCCCGACCGTCGTAACGCCGCCTCCAGGATAAAATGTGCCGCCGTGCGTGAGCCCGTAGGTATGCCCCATCTCATGCAGCAGCGTTCCAGCCTCCGCCTGGATGGTGCCAACCTGATTCACGCAATACACGGGTGCAGCCACCGAGGGATCATGCTGGCAATTCGGTGCGTCGTCCGCCGGCCATAGCCCAAACATCACGGCTGAATCGCCGCCGCCGATATCAGAATACCCCGATGCGCTCGTCGCCCCCCCGTATGCCAAGCCCAATTGCGGCTCGTTCGAAAAGTTGTAAGTCCCGTTCGGCACGCCGGACGTCTGGATCGTAAATGTCGTTGTGAATAGTGTCGTGTTGTCCTGCGTGGAGGATGGCGCGCTCAGAAACTTGTACGTCCCGTTCAGCGCTACGTCGCCCGGCTGCAGCGCTCCTTCTATGCTCACGCGATCCAGGCTCGTATCGTTGCATGCGGAGCCGCCCGCTGCAGGACAATCCCCGGGCTTAAGCACCGGCGGGAACGTCTTGAGCGTTACCGTCCCCACATTGTTGTTGACCACGATCGAATCCAGCACGGACACGCCGCTTCCCACCAGGTTTGGCGCGTTTCCGGCCGCAGGCCAGTAAGACCTCGGCGAGCCCAGTGCGTGCCCAAAAAGCACATAATGGTAGCTGTCTTTCCGTCCGCTCTGGAAATTACCCTGCGCCGCATTGTTCATGACGGATAGAAACTCGCCCTTCCATCCTACCGACACTTGTTCTGGATACTGGCACAAAGTAGCTCCATCGTGGCAAATTAAGGCGCCTTCGGAAATCGCGTTACCTCCGGTGCCCCCGGAAATAATGTAAGGATCACAAAATCCTCCTACGCCGCACGGAACGGAAGGCCCGCCCGCCCGCGGGATCTGGTAAACATTCCCAACATCGAAATGGATGTGTACGCCGCGGTTCACGAACGCATTCCCCACCATATCCAGCGCCTGCTGCTTCGGCAAATGCGAGTGTAGATAAGCGCCCGCAGAACCATCCAGATTGCTCAGATAATCGAGTTCGACATAAATGTCCTTCTCGCCGTTTCCACGAACCACTGCCCCGGGAAGGCTGACCTGCTGGCCGCTGAGCGCATCGGTGTATCCCTGATTCGTCTTCCACACTTTCAGC
Organism: Candidatus Acidiferrales bacterium; assembly: GCA_036796475.1. Taxonomy (GTDB): domain Bacteria; phylum Acidobacteriota; class Terriglobia; order Acidiferrales; family UBA7541; genus DAHUXN01. The sequence continues at coordinate 3,741 of DAIRCW010000038.1, forward strand.
AGGCCGTCGCCGTCTGGATTTGCAACCGTGGTTTTGAAAATCACCGCGCCCCATGAAACGCAGCCACTGTTCGATTGCCCCGGTGCGACTGAAGTCGTCTCCGAAGAGTCGTCAGCGTTCACGGGATTTCCGGTGTTTGCACTCGGAAAGCTCCACGTCGGATTGTCCCATGAGCCGTTGTAGATCCCGGGAAACGGGGGAAGATTCGTGTAGAGCGAGGGCAGCGCCGTGCTGTTCAGCGACACGGTCTCGACTTTATTGGACTGTCCATTCCCCACAATGTGCGTGATCTCCGCGATCGGTGACGCATCCGCATCATAAAATCCAATAATCGGCAGCACCATGGATGAAGAAGTATTGGACGGCGCAAAAGAGCCGTCGTACAACACCACTGAACTCAGCGGCTCATTCGGCGACTGAACGCGGTATATGATCACCAGCGTCGCACCCAATGTAAGTGGCGCGCCGCCGCCGTTGCTTCCACTATCCGCCAGGCTCACCTGAAAAGAGCCATTCGCGACAGTCTTTCCATTCGCGTCGAGAGTCAAAAACGGACGCACGTCCGCACGATAAGTTCGAATCGTTTTCGACCCTTGTGACGAGCCCGAGCAGCCTCCCGAACTCCACGCGACCGGCGCGTTGGGATTTCCGAGGATCGCTCCCTGAATCGGGTAAAGAAAAGGCTGGCCGTTCACAATGGGGCCAAAGAAACCATTCTGGCCAGCGAAGCTCGTCTGTGAGGATTCGACTGTTTGCCAATACAAAAATGCTGCGACGATATCAGCGCCGGCAGGGACGGGGGTGGCGTTCGGCTGAACCTGATCGGGAATGTTGATCGTTCCCGTCGCCAAACCGTTCGCTCCGCCAAGGCCTCGCAGGCCCACGCCGCCGACCACATAATCTCCGGTCACAAAATAATTGTTGGAGAGGCAAAGCGGCGTAGGACAAGCTTGCGCCGCTGCGTTCTGCGCCATCGCAGGCGGCGCAAAAACAAAAATCGAAAGCAGCATCAACATAACGGACATTGTGATGATTCGATAGGGTCGCGGATTTGCACTCTGGGCTGGTGCGATGCTTTGCATGATCATCCTCTCTTGCTCAAATTTTGCGTAACTCATCAACGTTGGAATTTTTCCCCGGCGTTGGCGCGCTTCTCCCGCGCTCTCACAAAACTCTCTGCTCAATTTCTCAGGATTAATTTGAGTAGAAGTGTTGTTAGCCAATTCTTTCCGGCACCTTCATGGGGCCCGGGGCCGACTTCCTCACCGCTCATGCGTTTCGGCAGATGTGAAGAAATTCCGCAGATGATAAGCGGAGCGTTGCATCGTGTCAAGCTATAGGCCTACCAGAACCCAACGTATAGTGCGCTCAAACTAGCTTTTTCAGCATGAGCGGATGCAATTTAATGTATACACGTCCCAAGCAGGAGCGCTGCAGTTGTTAGAATGGGCGTGCTTGTCGTGGAAGGAGCGATGTAAGTGGCTGAAAGTGGCAGCCTTAAGAAAGCTGTGATTCTTGCCCGCGGGCTTGGCAAGCGCATGCGGTCGGGCGACTCACACGCAGGGCTTTCTGGCGAACAGCTTCGCGCCGCGGATGCAGGCGTCAAAGCCATGATTCCGATCGGCCGGCCATTTCTGGATTTTGTTTTGAGCGCGCTCACCGATTCAGGAATCGAAAGTGTCTGCCTCGTTATCGGCCCGGAACACAGCGCGATCCGCGAATACTACAATTCGCTAAAGCTGCACCGCATCCAAATTGAATTCGCAATTCAGGAGCGTCCCATTGGTACGGCGAACGCGCTGCTCTCCGTGCGAGAATTCGTTTCTGGCGATCCATTCCTTTCGCTGAACTCCGACAATTATTATCCGGTGGAAGTTTTCAAAGCTATGCGCGAATTGGGTGAGCCCGGTTTGCCGGCCTTCGAGCGCGAAGCTTTGGTGCAAAACAGCAATATTCCAGCCGAGCGGGTGCGCGAGTATGCGCTGCTGCGGATCGGTTCGTCAGGATACCTCGAAGAGATTATCGAGAAGCCCGCAGCTCTTCCCGCTGCTTCGGCGCAGAATCCTGTTTTCGTCAGCCTGAACTGCTGGCGCTTCGATTCCGACATTTTTCGCGCGTGCGAAGAAGTCCCGCGCTCTGTGCGCGGAGAGTTTGAACTTCCCGAAGCCGTGCAATACGGCATCGCCAATCTTGGCCTTCGTCTGAAGGCCATTCCGTTCCGCGCCGGCGTTCTTGATCTTTCCCGCCGCTCGGATATTACTTCTGTGGCCGCCCGCCTCCGCGACGCCTCTGTCGACCTGTAAGAATGTAGTTCGGACAGCGCTATTGCTCGAGCCATTCATCGAAGCGCGCAAGGGCTTTGCACAGTTTTTCCGCGCCCTCGCCGAAGCCGATCCGCACGTATCCCCGCATGCCGAACTGCTCGCCGGGAACGAGCAGCACTCCTTTTTTCGCGCGCAATTCCTCGGCGACTTTAGCGGTATTCCGCTTCTTGCGGAATCCAATCCAGGCAATCGCCCCAGCGCGCGGCGGAACATGCGAAAAAGCCTCTTCGTGTTTCGCGAGCCACTCGCTGATCAACGGATAATTTTCCCGCAGAATTCTCCGCGTGCGATTGAGTAAACGCGCATTCTGCTGGGATTCGAGCGCAAAAGAAGCGGCGCGATCGGTAAGCATGGTTGGGGCGATGCTTGTGTAGTCGTGATAGCCCCAGAGTTTCTCTGCGATTTTGGGCGGCGCAACAAGCCACCCCGTGCGCAGTCCCGGCAAGCCGTACGCTTTGGAAAGCCCCGCGGTGCATAGCACGCGATCATAAAGTCCCCAAAAACTCGGCGTGGTGTTTCCGTTGAATTCCGCGCCGCGATAGACTTCATCGGCCAGAATCCATGCGCCAACTTTTTTCGCCGCTTTGCAAATTGCATTCATCGTCTCTTCACTGAGCACGGCCCCTGTTGGATTGCTGGGATTGCACACCGCAATCATCTTCGTCCGTTTGGTCACCAGCTTCGCGAGTTCATCCGCGTCCGGCGCCCAGTTCAACTTTTCGCGCAAACGCCAGGGCTTCACCTTTGCACCGAACGCCTCAGCCACTCCGGCGACCTGCATATAATTCGGCTGCATAAACACCACTTCGTCGCCGCGCTCGATAAGCGACCACGTGGCAACGTAATTTGCTTCCGCGCCGCCGCAGGTGACCAAAATGTTCTCCGCTTTCGCGCCGCCGTACCGCGCGGCGATTCGCCCGCGCAATTCCTCGCTGCCGTTGGTCTGCGGATAGCCGAGCCGCGCATTCAGAATGCGTTCCGCCTCCGCGGTGTTCCCTTCGAACAGTTCGCGCAAGGTCAGCGGCTCGACGCCGCTTTCCGCGATGTTCAGTTCTACCTGGTTCTCCCAAACGGATTGCCAGCGCTCCAGCTCGAAAGCCTCGATTTTCATGGCGCACCTCGTTGCCAATTGCGAAAGCCCATAGGCTATTCTGTGCCGCGCTGATGGTCAATCACTCCGCGCTATGAGAATGCGTGTTGCGGTTGCCGGATTGTCCCGATTGGAGCAAAATGACGCGGCTCGCGGCCCTGTTCACGAAGATCCGCGGCGCTGAAAGGTCCAACTGATGAAAACGTTTCGATTCGGCGCATTAGCATGCGTATTCTTAACGGCGCTCTTTCTGGGAATTCAGTTGCGCGCACAATCTTCATCATCTCTCGTTCGCGGCGTGCGCGAATTCGTGAAATTCGATGCGCCGGTAATTGCTCTCACTCACGTGCGCATCGTAGATGGCACTGGTTCGCCAGCGCGCGCCGATCAGACCATTGTCATCTCCGGTGGCAAGATCGAATCGGTCGGCGATGCTTCATCTATGCCCCCTCCCTCTGGCGCTCAGGTGCTCGATCTCACTGGCAAAACCGTGATTCCCGGCCTCGTCGGCATGCATGAGCACATGTTCTATCCATCTGGCGGGCGCACCGCGGTGGCTATCTACAACGAGATGGGATTCAGCTTCCCGCGTCTTTATCTTGGAAACGGTGTCACATCGGTGCGGACGACCGGCAGCATCGAGCCGTACACCGATTTGGAATTGAAGAAGCTGATTGATGAGGGCAAACTCGCCGGGCCTAAAATTCACGTCACCGGGCCGTATCTTGAAGGCGCCGGCTCGTTCACACCGCAGATGCATGAGCTCACCGGACCAGATGACGCGCGCAACACGGTAAATTTCTGGGCCGATGCAGGCGCCACCTCGTTCAAAGCCTACATGCACATCACGCGCGCTGAACTTGCCGCAGCAATCGCGGCGGCTCACAAGCGCGGCATCAAAGTAACCGGCCATTTGTGCTCCATCGGATTCAAAGAAGCTGCCGCGCTGGGCATTGATGATCTTGAACACGGCTTGATGGTCGATACCGAATTCGATCGGGGAAAAACGCCCGACGTGTGCCCGGCGCAGGACCTCACCGCGCAAACTCTGTCGAAACTCGACGTCGAAAGCGCGCCGGTGCAGGACACGATTCACGACTTGGTGGCGCATCACGTCGCCGTGACCTCGACCATCGTTATCTTCGAGACCTTCGTGCCAAACCAGCCGCCGCTCGAGCGGCGGGTTTTGGATGCGCTCCTGCCGGAAGCGGCCATCGCTTATCTCGGCCAGCGGTCGTTGATCGGGCAATCGCCCAATTCTCCATGGCCCGAGCTTGTGAAAAAAGAAATGCAGTTCGAATACGACTTCGTTAAAGCCGGAGGCCTTCTTCTTGCCGGCGAAGATCCCACCGGCTACGGCGGCGATCTTGCGGGGTTCGGCGATCAGCGCGAACTCGAGCTCCTCGTCGAGGCGGGATTCTCGCCGGAGCAGGCCATTCAGATCTACACGGAAAATGGCGCGCGTTTTCTCGGCGAAGAAGATCACATCGGCACACTCGCTGCGGGCAAGCAGGCGGACATTGTGGTAATCGACGGCGATCCCTCGAAAAATATCAATGACATTGAGAAGACCGAGCTCGTTTTCAAGGACGGCATTGGCTACGACTCGGCCAAGCTAATCGAATCCGTCCGAAGCAGCGTTGGCCTGCACTGATCGCCAAGTTCGCGCATTTTCCGGGAATCCACTCATCGCAAAGGGGACTGCTATGCAAAAAGCATTCGGAGTCCGCAACATCGTGTGTGCAGTCGGGCGCGCCGCCGCTGGGTTGTTCGCGCTGGCGATTTTTGCTGGAGTTGCTTATGCGCAAGCGTCTCCGCAATTAAGCGCACAAGTTGCTTTAGCCTCATCGCAAGATTCTTCGCTTCAGGCTCCCGCGAACACTAAAGAGGTTTCATCGTCCAAGGATGCTTATCCCGGACCGCTGCTTTTCGGCAAAGGGTTCCTCCGTGGCTATGCGGATTTTGAACTGGCGCCCCCGCACAACGAGCCCGACCTTGGCCGCTGCAACCAGCCTCAGCCGACTTGTTCGGCTTTCGCTCGCTATATGGCCAGCGGCTATATCGAATTTCAGCCGTTCGCGCGCACTCCGCTGCGTCACGCGTATGTTTTTTTCGCGCCGCGTTTTTTCTTCGGAGACAACATTCCGCAGACCAACTACACGTATTCGGCCGCACCGCTGGCTTGGGAGCGGCTCTTGGGGCTGGCGATAGCGCTGCCCAAACACTTCGAGCTGCGCATTACCAATCACAATGTGCAATCCTTCAGTCCATTCGACAAAAGTCTCGGAGCGTTCGATTCCGGCCCGAACAAAGAACCGCTCGGAATTTACAATACCGTCGGAATCCGGTGGTACTTCGGCGGCTACGGACGCTCCAGTCCGTCGTGGTGAACTCGCTGTTTAGTTTGCAGCGCTTGTCTGCGAAAGATTTGTTATAATTGTTGTGTTGGGCTGCACCCGGAGTTCAGGGGCGGCACCGGAGGTTAAAATGAGCGCTGTTCCTCCTGCAGGAAAAAGTGCAGGCAACGGGAAAATCACCGTGCCTGACATTCTTCAACGCAAGAATTCGCTCCGCGATTCCGGCTTGTCCGAAATTTCAGCGATTGGCGCGCAGAAAATCACTTGCCTGACGGCGTACGATTTCCCTACGGCGCGCCTGCTCGATGACGCCGGCGTGGACATTCTTCTCGTCGGCGACTCGCTCGGCATGGTCGTGCTCGGCTACGAGAACACGTTGCCGGTTAGCGCGGAAGAAATGCTTCATCACGTGAAAGCTGTCCGGCGTGGCACGCGCCGCGCCTTGCTCGTCGCGGATATGCCGTTCGGCACATTCCACATTTCCGCCGAAGAGACGGTACGCAATGCTATTCGCTTGATTAAAGATGGTGGCGCGGAAGCGGTGAAAATTGAAGGCGGGGAAAAGCGTTTCGAGCTTATCGCGCGCCTTGCCGAAGCGGAAATTCCGGTGATGGGCCACATCGGGCTGACGCCCCAATCCGTGCTGGAGCTTGGCGGATTCCGCGTGCAGGGAAAAACTGCAGAAGCGGCTGACCGGCTCTTGCGCGACGCGCATGCGGTGCAGGCCGCCGGAGCTTTTTCGGTGGTGCTCGAATCCGTGCCGCGGGAACTCGCCGCACGCATCACACGCGAGCTGCGCATTCCTACCATTGGCATCGGCGCGGGTCCCGAATGCGACGGCCAAGTACTTGTTCTGCATGATCTGATTGGGTTGAGCTTGAACGGTTCGCCGAAATTTGCGCGCCAGTATGCCAACGTAGGTGAGCAGATATCGCGCGCCGCCCGCGAATTTTGCGAAGACGTTCGCGGCGGCGGTTTTCCATCCGACGCGGAGTCCTTTCACGCTCCCCAATTGAGCGCGCAGCCGAAAACACGAGTCCGCTGAGCTGTTCACCTTGTCGGAAGGCTAAAAACTCATGACTCTCGAAGATGCTCATTCCCTGTATGCGTACAATTCCTGGGCGAATCATCGCATTTTGGGCGCCTGCGAGCCGCTCGGCCCGGCGAAGTTCACGCAGAATCTTCATTCCAGCTTTCCATCGGTGCGCGACACTCTGCGGCACATCATGCTCGCGGAATGGCTGTGGCTCGAGCGCTGGCTCGGCCGCTCACCCGGTTTTCCGCCGGACGAATTTCCGGATCTCGCCGCCATCCGCTTGCGCTGGCAGAAAATCGAGGCGGATTTGAGTGCATTCATTGGGAGATTGTCGGCGGTGTACCTCGAACGCGTCGTCGAGTACAAAAACACGAAAGGCCACGCTTTTGCGAATCCCATGTGGCAAATGCTGCAGCACCTCGTGAATCATGGGACCTATCACCGCGGGCAAATTACCACGATGCTTCGGCAGCTTGGCGCCACGCCGGCGACCACTGATTTGATCGCGTTTTACCGAGAGCAGACGGGCCGGCCGCACAACTAAGCGCCATTCACACAAAAATGGAAATCATTCACAGCGTTGAATGGATGAAGCAGATCTCGCGCGAAACCACGCTCGCGCAGCGAATCAGCGGATTCGTTCCCACCATGGGCGCGCTGCATGAAGGGCATCTTTCGCTCGTCCGCGAGGCAAAGCGACAGTGCTCACCGGTGATCGTTTCGATTTTCGTAAATCCGACGCAGTTTGGCCCCGGCGAAGATTTGCAGAAATATCCGAGGACGCTTGAGCGCGATTGCGCACTCCTGGAATCGCTCGCCGTGGATTACGTTTTTGCGCCGGAGGCCGCGGAAATTTATCCGTGCGATTTTCGCACGGTTGTTAGCCTGGAAGGTCTAAGCGAAAAGCTGGAAGGCCGCATCCGCCCCGGACATTTTCAAGGCGTTTGCACGGTCGTGTTGAAGCTGTTCGAAATTGTGCGGCCTCGTTTTGCGTATTTCGGCCGCAAGGATGCGCAGCAGGCGCTCATCATCAGGCAGATGGTTCGCGACTTGAATTTGGATACGGAAATCGTAGTCTGCCCGATTGTGCGCGAGGCTGACGGCCTGGCGATGTCTTCGCGCAACGCCTATCTTGGCCCGGCAGAGCGCGCGGCTGCGACTGTGCTGTATCGCTCCTTGGAGGCGGCTCAGCGCAAGATGAATTCCGGTGTTCGAACCGCGGCGGAAATTCTCGAAACCGTACGATCTACCGTTGGTTCAGAGCCGCTCGCGAAGCTTGACTACGCCGAGTTGGTGGACGCCCACTCATTTGAGCCGCTCGATTTCGTTCGCCCTCCGGCGCTGCTGCTTATCGCAGCGCGTATCGGCGGCACGCGGCTCATCGATAACTTGTCCATCGAGAGCGCCGCCGAACGTCAGGATTTCTCTGTATCTCTTTGATTTTCGACTGTCGTTATAATTGCTTTGCCCGCCGTTCGGCCACAGGAGACCTCAGGCCATGCGACGATTTGCTCTTGCAGGAATCATTTTTCTCGTCACCTTACTCGCCGCGCCCCTGTTTGCGCAAACCATCCCGGCAAATACCGGTGTGATGGTTCGCCTGGAGCAGGCAGTGACTTCGCAAAACGCCAAGCATAATCAACGGGTGAAGGCCACTGTGGCGAAGGATGTGGTGATCAACGGAGATGTTTTGCTTCCGAAGGGGGCTCCCGCCGCGGTTTTCGTTTCCAGCGTGCGAGCTGGAGGGGATTCGGCGAAACCTGCTTTGCTGACGTTGCGGCTCGATGCGGTGACCGTTGGCGGGCGTGCTTACCCGGTTTCCGCCGATTACGTCGGTGAAAAATCCGTTCCGGTGAGCGTGCCCAAAAATCAAGGTGTCGCTGGTTCGGTGGGAACTCCGGTCAAAGGAGAGGCCACAGATAGCCGAAGCGCCGCGTCGGGTGGTGCCGCTGCGGGAAACGCTAATGCAGATATTATTTCGTCGGAAGGCACAGCCGAAGTGTCCTATCCCGCGGATACGGTGTTGAGCTTTCGCCTGTTATCACCGGTGCACGTGAAATAGCCCCAGTTTCATGGCAAAGCTCACAGACAGGCAGCGGGGGCCGGTGCTGAGAACATCCGCAAGCTACTTTCCTTCAATGACCTCGAGCACTTCGGCAGCATGGCCTTTGGACGGCGCTTTTTCCCAAACGTGCTGAATTTTCCCTTCGGGATTAATCCAGTACGACATACGCACAATTCCGAGGAACGATTTCCCGAGGAAACTTTTCATCCGCCGCGCGCCATAGGCTTCAATGACTTCGAACTTCGGATCCGAGAGCAGCGCGAAGTTCAGATTGTACTTCTCCTTGAATTTTGCCTGACGGTCGACGGAATCCGCGCTGCATCCTAGAATCACCGTGTTCAGTTTGTCGAATTTCCTCTTCGCGTCGCGAAACTCGGACGCTTCATTCGTTCAACCCGGCGTCATCGCCTTTGGGAAAAAGTAGAGCACCACGTTCTTCCCCCGAAAGTCCTTCAGCGCGATGTCTTTGCCGTCGTCAGCTTTCACCATGAATTCCGGCGCCCGGGTTCCGACTTTCAGAATATCGGCCATCGTTTCACTCCGTTCCGTGTTTGAGCAATCGAGTCAGAATTTCGTTGATGGTTTGGGGATTGGCGCGGCCTTTAGTTTCCTTCATTACTTGCCCGACGAAAAACTTGAAGACGCCTTCGTTGCCCGCGCGGTACTTCGCGACATTGTCGGCGTTCTTCGCGATTACTTCGCGGCAAATTTTCTCGACGGTACCAGCATCGCTGATTGGCGCGAGGCCCTCCGCAGAGATAATCTCGCCCGCGGATTTGCCGGTTTCGAACATTCTGGCGAAGACGCGTTTGCCGATCGCTCCGGTAATTTCGCTTTTTTCAATTCGCTGCAGCAAGTCCGCGAGAGCTTCTGGGTGGACCGGCGAATCAGAGATTTCTTTATTAGCTTCGTTCAGCCGGCGGAGCAATTCTGTCTGAATCCAATTTGCGGCGGCCTTGGGCGGAGCACCGGCACGGACAACCTTCTCAAAATAATCCGCGAGTGCTGCGCCGCCAGTTAAAACTTCCGAATCATACGAAGTCAAAGCGTATTCCTTTTCAAACCGCGCGCGCTTCGCGTCCGGAAGTTCAGGCATTTCCGAAGCGACCTTGGCTATGCGTTCAGCCGTGACGATCACCGGCAGCAGGTCCGGTTCAGGGAAGTAGCGGTAATCGTGGGCGAATTCCTTCGAACGCATGGATTCGGTGCGCCCGGCGAGGACATTCCAGAGGCGCGTCTCCTGCACGACGGCTCCGCCCGATTCCACAATCCCGATTTGCCTCTCGATTTCATATTCCAGCGCGTGCGTGAGAAAGCGAAATGAATTGAGGTTTTTAACTTCCACTTTAGCGCCGAACTTTTCGGAGCCGCGCGGGCGAACGCTCACGTTGGCGTCGCAGCGCAGCGAGCCCGCTTCCATATTGCAGTCGCTCACTTCCGTGTACTGCAGCGACTGCTTCAGATCCGTCAGATAGGAGTAGGCTTCTTGCGCCGAGCGAATGTCCGGCTCGCTGACAATCTCAATGAGCGGCACGCCGCAGCGATTGAAGTCGATATGACTGTACTCGGCGGCATCGGCGAAGCCTTCATGCAGGTTTTTTGCCGCGTCCTCTTCTAGATGCAAGCGCGTGATGCCAATGCGCTTTTTTTGGCCGCCAGTCTGTATTTCGAGCCAGCCGCGCGTCGCCAATGGCAATTCAAATTGCGAGATCTGATAGCCTTTGGGCAAATCCGGATAAAAGTAATTTTTGCGCGCAAAACGCGAGCGCTCTTGCACCTCGCAATGCAGCGCCAGAGCGGCTTTGATGGCGAGATCCAGCGCGTGCCCGTTGAACACCGGCAAAGCGCCGGGCAGGCCGAGGCATACAGGGCAGACATTCTTATTGGGGGGATCGCCGAAACGCGTGGAGCAGGCGCAAAAGGCTTTCGTCAGCGTAGCGAGCTGGACGTGCACTTCGAGTCCGACGACGCACTCGTATCGCGCGCGCGGCAGCATTTCCTCCTCCGCGGTCTCAACCGTTCGTGAATTTGCCGAGCTCATGGAAAGAGGAATTATACCATCGGCGAAAGGGCGCTCCCGCACTTCGCGGAGGGCCAGACAGGAGCATGCTGACCAGCCAATTTGTCTTCTGCCGATTTGGCGCAGAGCAGGCGCGAAGCACAATCCAAAACAATGGCGCGCTTCTCTGCGCGGCGAAACTTTGATAACATTCTTTATCATTTTCCAGGAAAGTTTGGAGCTAAGAATGGCGCTAATTTGCGAAATATGCGGTAAGAAGCCCAGCTACGGCAACACCGTAAGCCACGCGAACAACCTCAGGCGGCGGCGATGGAATCCCAACCTGCGGCGCGTGAAGACCGTCGTGGGGGGCGTGCGCAAGCATGTGCGCGCGTGCACGGCCTGCATCCGCGCGGGGCGAGTGCGCAAAGCTGCTTAAGAGCATCCCGATAGCACGTCGATCTGGAAGGAGCCCTTCCTTTGCCAAATAAGAGGCTGATTCTCGCAGCCGTGGTGGTGTGCGCCGCGATAACGTCGTGCAAGAATCAGCAAGCGCCGAGCCCCAATACCTGGGCCGTGGTCAACGGTGTGGCCATCAATCAATCCGAAGTCGAGAAGTACTACCGGAGCCGCCAGCAATCGCAGGGCGGCGCTCCTTCGCATGACGAATCTCTTTCCTTGAAGCTCAGCATTCTCGATCAGCTCATCAACAATGAAATTCTTTTCGAGCGCGCCAAGACGCTGAATCTGGTCGCGTCCGACGCCGAAGTGGAAGACCGTTTCACGCAATCCAAGAGTTCTTTCACTGAAGACGAATTCCAGAAGAAGCTGGCTGATAGCGGCCTTAGCGTAAACGATCTGAAAAACGAAATTCGACGCGAGCTTTCCATCCAGAAAGTGCTCAACCGCGAGGTCGTTGCCAAGATCAGCATCACAGACGCGGACGTAACTGCATTCTACAAGCAGAATCAGGGCCAATTCAGTGTTGCAGAACCGCAGTTCCATGTCGCCCAAATTGTGGTCACGCCGCGTAACGATCCGGGCATTCACAATCGAAAGAATGACGACGCCGCTACGCCTGAGCAAGCAAAGAAAAAAGTCGAGATGCTGGAGTCCACACTTTCCGGCGGGGCAGATTTTGCTCAGGTCGCGATGGACTACTCGGAAGACTCTAACGGCGCCAATGGCGGCGATCTCGGCTTCATTCCGCTCTCTTCGCTGAATCAGACTGATCCCGCGTTGAAGAGCGCCGTTTTGGGATTGCAAGCCGGGCAAGTGAGCAAGCCCATAGTTTTGAAGGATGGCTATCACATCATCAAATTGATTGCCAAAGAAAAGGCCGGGCAGCGCGAGCTCTCGGATCCTCAGGTGCAGCAGTCCATACGCCAAACGTTGCAGAATCGGCGGGAACAGCTTCTTCGCGCCGCTTATCTGAGTAATGCGCGCGATGAGGCCCACGTCGTGAATTATCTGGCGAAGGAAGTTGTGGAATCCGCGGGGAAATTGCCGGCAAGCTGAACTGCAGCACAGCAAAAAGCAACGTTAGTTCACGCGATGACCGCAAGAACCTGCCCAGCGTTGACCGGCTGGCCTTCTTGAACCGCCACTTTCTCGACCGTCCCGTCTTTGAGAGCTTTGATTTCGTTCTGCATCTTCATGGCTTCCACGATTAGAAGACCCTGCCCGAGCGCAACTTTTTCTCCGCCTTTTACCAGAACGCGCACGACTTTTCCCGGCATTGGCGCGGTGATGTTGTGGCGTCCCTCCACGCTGGACGAACCGGCAGCGCCGCGGCGCCACTGGCGTGGATCTTCAATCTGAGCGATGTACTCAACCCCGCGAATGGCGACGCGCGCCCCCTCCCCCGCGTGCCAAACGCGCGCTTCGAACACCTTGCCATCAATCCGGACGGAAAAAACGCCGGTGCGTACCTCCACGACATCAGCGGCGATTCCCTTGCCGTCCAAACTGATTTCATCGCGTGACGAGCCTCTATGGATTGCAACATTTCGGACGCGATTGTTGATTTTGATGCGAAGATTCATTTCGCGCCCGAAAGATCGGACATCTGCTCTTGTCGCCCTTGCATTTTCCACCGCGAAGCAGGTCCAGAGTGATTGGAGGTTTTTTGCGCGGAATGTTTTTGCGCAAACCAAACAGCAGCCGCGAGCGCAGCGGCGTCTTCTGCAGAAGGCTCCGCCGATTTCATTGTGCCGCTTGCCTCCGATTTGCTGGGCCGGGCGAGAAATTCGTCGAGCCACTTCGTGTGAATGTCGCCGCGAACAAATTCAGGCGCAGATAAAATTCTGCGAAAAAGGCCCACGTTCGTCTTGATTCCGGCAGCGTAGTATTCGTTTAATGCGCGGCTCATCCGCGCAACCGCCTCTTCCCGATTGGCGCCCCACGTGATGAGCTTGTCCAGCATCGGGTCGTAGTCCATGGGAACGGTCCAGTTTTCGTACACGCCTTCGTCCAGCCGGATTCCCGGGCCGGATGGCACGCCGCGCTTCAGAATTTTCCCCGGTGACGGAAAGAAATTATTCTCTGGATCCTCGGCATAAATGCGGCACTCGATGGCATGCCCGCGCAATTGAACATCCTCTTGTTGGAAAGGAAGCGTCTCTCCGGAAGCTACTTGGATCTGCAGCTTCACCAGATCCAGCGCGGTGACCGCCTCTGTGACGGGATGCTCGACTTGCAATCGCGTATTCATTTCCAAAAAATAAAAATTCCGGCTCCCATCCACGAGAAATTCCAGAGTTCCCGCATTCGCGTAATTTCCAGCGCGGGCCAGCTTGACGGCTGCTTCTCCCATCGCGCGCCGTAGTTCCGAAGTGGCAATCGGCGACGGCGCCTCTTCAATCACTTTCTGGTAGCGGCGCTGCACAGAGCATTCCCGTTCGCCAAGATAAACAATGTGCCCATGAAGGTCGCCAATCACCTGAATCTCGATATGCCGCGGATGAAGCAAAAATTTCTCCAGATACAGCCTTCCGTCGCCGAATGCATTTGCCGCTTCCGAGGAAGCGTCGCGAAACGCCGAAACGAGCTCGCGTTCTTGCTGAATCAGGCGCATTCCCTTTCCGCCGCCGCCCGCGACAGCTTTCAGCACTACGGGGAAGCCAATTTCTTTTGCTGTCTTTGCCGCATCTTCGTCGCGCTCGACGGGATCAAGCGTTCCGGGAACCGTGGGAACTCCAACTTGCTTGGCGAGCTGGCGCGCTGCTGTTTTTGAGCCCAGCTGAGCCATTGCTTCCGGCGAAGGGCCGATAAAAGTAATGCCCGCGCGGGCGCACGCGCGCGGCAGTTCCGGATTTTCAGCCAGAAACCCATAGCCAGGGTGGATCGCGTCGCAGTGGCTTATTTTCGCGGCGTGCAAAATTTTATCGACGAGCAGATAACTCTCGCGCGAAGGCGCCGGACCGATGCGATACGCCTCCTCCGCAAGCCGCACGTGCAAGGATGCTCGATCCGCATCGCTAAATACCGCCACCGGGCAAATGCCCATCTCCCGGCAGGCGCGCCCGATGCGAACAGCGATTTCTCCTCGATTGGCGATCAGTATTTTCTTGAACATTCGAAGCTGGTCCGAATAAATTTTAACACGCGGCTTTACAACGGGATGTTTCCGTGTTTTTTGCGCGGAGTGTTGTCGCGTTTGTTTTCGAGAGATTGCAAAGCAGTGATAAGCCGGAAGCGTGTTTCCGCCGGGTTGATGACAGCATCGATGTAGCCGCGCTCGGCAGCCACGTACGGATTGGCGAAACGCTCACGGAATTCGGCGATTTTCTCGGCGCGCAGCGCGGCGCGTTCGGATTCCTGCGCGCGCTCAAGCTCGCGCCGGTAAACGATATTCACGGCGCCTTCCGGGCCCATCACAGCGATTTCCGCGGTGGGCCACGCAAAATTGAAATCGGTGCGAATGTGCTTCGACGACATGACGCAATACGCGCCACCGTACGCCTTGCGCGTGATGACCGTAATTTTGGGAACCGTAGCCTCCGCAAATGCAAACAGCAGCTTCGCTCCGTGCTTGATAATTCCGCCATACTCCTGTTGCGTGCCGGGAAGAAATCCCGGTACGTCCTCAAACGTGATCAG
>DAIRCW010000039.1:0-18310 GCA_036796475.1 Candidatus Acidiferrales bacterium
ATAAAACCTACATCATTGGCGAGAGTGATGTCCTTGACATCGACGTTTGGAAAGAGAAGGAGGTCTCGAAAGAGGTGCCGGTGCGGCCGGATGGCAAGATCTCACTCCCGCTTATCGGTCAGATACAGGCCAGCGGCCTCACGCCGTTGCAGCTGCAAGACAACATCACGGAGCAACTCAAACAATATATTTCCAATCCGGAAGTGACAGTAATCGTCAGCGATCCTCGCAGCCATCAAATTAATATCGTGGGGCAAATAGCGCGTCCGGGAACATTCCCCCTCCGGGAGTCCATGACCGTGCTGGACGCGATTGCGGAGGCGGGCGGTTTCAAGGATTTCGCCAAACAAACAAAGATCTACGTGTTGCGACCGATGCCCGGCGGCATTCGCGTGCGCATACCTTTCAATTACAAAGACGTGATCAAAGGAAAGAACTTGCAGCAGAACGTGCAGCTAAAGCCCGGCGACACCATTGTGGTTCCGTAGAGAGTCGCGAATGATCAAGAAAACACTGCATTGGACGGCGGCTGGGTGCCTGATGCTCGGGCTAGCCGGAAACGTGTGGGCGCAAGGCTCCAGGACGGCGAGCTCAAACGTTCCTGTAGTAGCCAGCGGACAGTTGCCTAGCTCAACTCCAACTTCAAACGCGGAGCTCGCCAATACGTATACCCTTGGACTCACAGCAGGAACCCATTTTGACGACAACGCTGTGGTGAATGCCCATCCACGCCAATGGGATCTCGGGTATCTGCTATTCCCTTCGGTCGAGTTTACGGAGATCCGCCCGCGGCTGGATTGGTCAGTGAGGTACGCGCCGGGCGTGGATATCAGCCAAAATCTCCTTTACAAAGATCATCTTTCCCAGCAACTGAACGGGCATTTCGCGTGGATGGTTTCGCCGCACGGACTTCTCTCTGCGCAGGAATACTTCATTGTGACGACCGACCCATTCCGGCAACTGGGAGGTACAGCATCGCCCGGGCCTACAATTGCGCCAAACGAAGGCCCCTTTATTCCGAATCTTCGCCGGACTTCGACTCTGACGAATGCTCTGTACTCGTACCGGTTTACCGAGCACTCGTCATTCGGAATCGGCGGAAATTTCATGATCTCGAAGTTCGACAACACGCCAAAGCACGGGCCAACCACAACTCTGATCAACTCCCAGAGAAGTTCGGGAGAAGCGTACTTTAATCATCAATTTTCACAGCGCGAGGCGCTCGGAGTCCAGTACGGCATCCAGGTGCTCAGATTTCCGCGGTTCGATGCGCGGACCACGAGCCACACGATTTTGATTTTTGATCAGCTCACAATTTCTCCGCGCAGCACTTTCACGATTTATGGAGGGCCGGAGTACGCCGATACATTCAACCAGGTGGTATTGAATCTAGGCCTTTTCGTCCTGACCATTCCTGTGAAGTCACAACAGTGGTCCGGTGCTGGAGGAGTCCTCTATAACTGGACCGGCGACAGGCTGGGCTTAACGCTGGATTTTAAGCGCGGCGTCAGCGACGGCGGCGGGCTAGTCGGCGCGGTCGAACTGAATTCCGGACAGGCGAACATCTCCTGGCGGTTAAGCCGGCGCTGGACTCTCGAGTCCACGCTCGGAGGTTCGAGCAGCGTGCTGCTGGCCACGCAGACAAATCAGGGATTGCTGACGTACTCGGAACGAGTACAACTTTCGCAGCTGATTACCCACAATCTTTCGATGCACTGGTTTTACGGAAGGCTGAATCAAACGGGAGGATTCGGCACTTTTCCCGTCGCGAATCACGATTTTGCGGGCGCATCTTTGACCTATTCGGTACAGAGACCGATCGGGAGGTAGGAAATGCTGGATGAGATGCAAGATGGAAAGACAAAGGGTTTTGAGGAGTATTGGGACGTTGTGCGACGACGTCGCTGGCTGATTTTGGTGACGGTGTTCCTCTGCTGGTTTGTCGTGTGGGGAATTGGCTGGATGATCCCGGCGACGTACGTCTCGCAGGCGGAAATCATCGTCGAGCAACAGCAGGTGCCGACTGAGTTCGTCACGCCCAACGTGCAGACCACGGCAGAACAGCAGTTGCAGACCATGACACAGCAAATTCTGAGCCGCCCGAGGCTTCAAAGCATTATCGATCAATACCATTTGTATTCCCATCAGCACCCGATCATTGCGCTGTTTGAGCCGAGCGATCACGTGCAACAAATGAGGAAAGACATTCAAATCGGCTTGGTGGTAACTCCCGGGAAGCAACAGCAACAGCAATTGACGGGGTTCACGATCAGCTATGGCGCCAGGAGCCCGGAAGTCGCCAGCGCGATTGTTAGTCAGCTCGCAAACTTCTTTATCAATCAGAATATGATCACCCAGCAGGAGCGTTCGCAGAGCACCACGACGTTTTTGGCGTCGCAGCTTTCGGATGCCAAAGCCCACTTGGATCAGCAGGAGCAAGCGGTTCGCGCGTTTAAAGCGGCGCATTTGGGAGAGCTGCCGGACCAGCTGCAAAGCAATCTGCAAATCCTTTCAGGATTGCAGTCACAGCTTGCAAATATCCAGGCGGCGGAAAGCCGTTCTCAACAACAACGGCTCTACCTCTCGTCGGTCGTCCAACAATATCAAGACGCACAATCGACACTAGATGCTGGCGGAGATGCAGTTTCGCCCCCGGCACTCGACAAGAAGCTGAGCGATTTGCGGCAGGCATTGGCGGCAGCTCGAGGACAGTACACCGACAATTACCCCGACGTAATTGCTCTTAAAGACCAGATTCAAAAAACTGAAGCACTCAAGAAGCAGATCGAAGACCAGATCGCGGAGAACGCGAAGAAGGGAAAGCAGACGGATACGGTCAATCCGGTGGGGACAAATGAATTACAGAATGGAGCGCCCACACCAATGATGCAAATCCAGAGCCAGCTCAAAGCCAACCAGCTGGAGATTCAAAGCGAGCAGAGATCCGAAAGAAACTTGGAAGCGCGCATCGCGCAATATCAGGAACGCTTGAACATGACGCCCGTCACGGAGCAGCAGCTTGCCCAAGTTTCGCGCGGGTACGACGAAGCAAAGGCGAACTAC
Organism: Candidatus Acidiferrales bacterium; assembly: GCA_036796475.1. GTDB lineage: Bacteria > Acidobacteriota > Terriglobia > Acidiferrales > UBA7541 > DAHUXN01. The sequence continues at coordinate 3,064 of DAIRCW010000039.1, forward strand.
ACGTCACTGCTGCAGAAACAAAACGATTCACAACTGGCAACCAATCTCGAGCAGAACCAACAGGGCGAGAAATTCAGCCTTGTTGACCCCGCGAGTATGCCTCAAGTGCCGGCGTGGCCGAATCATATTCTTGTGAGCCTCGGAGGATTGGTATTTGGACTCGTTCTCGCAGCCGCGTTGGCTGTTTTGCTGGAAGTGGTAAGACCCCGGATTCGGCAGGAGAAGGATTTGGAGGGAATCGTTCCCGCCCGGGTGCTGGTGGGGATTCCGCACATCAGCACGGCCATCGAGCAGGAGCGTCGTACGGCACGGAGATGGATGGAACGCGCCGTGGCACTGGCGATTGTGCTGGTTATGGTCGCTGGAAATATTTACGCGATTTATCGAGGCTGATCGAACATGTACAGAAAATTTTTCGGGCTGACGCGCGATCCATTTGAAATCAGCCCGGACCCTTATTTCTTCTATCCGACGCCGCGGCACAACGAAGCGCTGGCAAACCTGAACTATGGCGTGCAGCGGCGTAAAGGATTCGTGGTGGTCACTGGCGAAGTTGGCACGGGAAAGACTCTGCTGGTGCGCTGCCTGTTGGACGTTCTGAACCGGAATCAGATCGCGTTTGCCTACGTATTTAATCCACGCCTTTCGGTTCCGGATTTCCTGCGTTACATGCTCACGGATCTGCGCCTGCCCACAACCGGCCGGACCAAGAGCGAGATGCTCGCGCATTTGAATAACTATCTGATCGCGCGTTTTCGGCGGGGCACGACCACGGCTTTGGTGGTGGACGAAGCGCAATTGCTGAGCTGGGAATTGCTGGAAGAGATTCGGCTGCTGACGAACCTCGAAACTTCACAGCAGAAGCTGCTGCAGATCGTGCTGGTGGGACAACCGGAATTGGATCGCAAGTTGGATTCTCCGCACCTGCGGCAACTGAAGCAGCGCGTGGGCCTGCGCTGCCGGCTCGAACCACTTCGCCCCGATGAGATTCGCGGATACATCGAACGGCGGTTGGAGCTCGCCGGCGCCAATTCTCACGGCAAGACCATCTTTTCGGAAGAGGCGATCAAGGCGATCCACAGCTATTCCAAAGGAATTCCGCGCCTGATTAATACCTTGTGCGAAAACGCTCTTGTTTCGTCATACGCCAAACAGGCGAAGCAGGTGTCTCAAGATGTCGTGGAGGAAGTCGCTTCCGATTTCCGGCTGGACGAAACGGTCCCCACCCTCGGCGAACCGGAAGAAGCAGGTACTCGGAAGAAAGCATTAAAAGCTTTGTTTCAGATGATTGAGGAGTTGGATGGAGTAGCAGAGAAGCCCGGTGAAGAGGCTAAATTCGAGTCAGGAGTGAAAGCGGAATGAGCCGGCTATATGAAGCACTGCGCAAATCTGAACTAGAAAACCAACAGAAGAATGGGGCGATTCTGACGGAGGTGTCCAAGTCAGCGCCGCCCTTGCTAGAGAACCCGGCCGAAACCATCGCCGTTGCTCCCATGGAGCTCACCGGCGCGAAGAACGTCCAGACGCGCGTGACTCCCAATGCGCATCTCGTGGCGCTCACAGAGCCACACGGACTTCCAGCGGAAAAATTCCGCGTGCTGATGACCCGGCTGAACAATTTGCGCAGCCAACGCGAACTGAAATCACTTCAGGTCACCAGTGGCGTTGTGGATGAAGGAAAGACGCTGATATCGGCCAATCTCGCGATAACCCTCGCCAGGCATTCACAACACCGCGTGCTGCTGGTCGAAGGCGATCTGCATAATCCTGCTCTGCACGGCCTGCTTGGACTGAGCCACCTCAAGGGACTGCGCCAATGGTGGGATGATCCCAAGAGCCTGATCAGCGACTATCTGTATCAGATCAACGATCTGCCGCTCTGGTATTTGCCCGCGGGAGGACGATTCGACGAGCCCGGCATGGTGCTGCAGTCGGGACGTTTCGCTGAAGCGTTTGCCCAAGTCAGCGGGCCTTTCGATTGGGTTGTCGTCGATTCCACGCCGCTTTTGCCTATGGCAGATGCCAATATCTGGAATCGTCTGGTGGATGGCGCTTTGCTGGTGGTCCGAGAAGGTGTGACGCCTGTGAATGCGCTGAAGAAGGGCATCGAGGCTCTGGACGATCCGAAGCTGATCGGCGTGGTACTGAACGGCGCGTCGGAATTCGATCGCGTGAATTATTACGATCAGTATTACGCGCAGACTGGGACGAACAAAACTCGGAAAAATGGAAAACCGGCGGAGGTTCGCGGGTGATTCGTTTTTTTCACACCTACTTTCCAGCACGCACTCTATTTCTCGGAGTTTCAGAAGCCGTACTGGTGACTACCGCGTTTGTTATTGCCACGTTTGCGCGGCTTGGCGCCAGCGACGCGAACCTGATGTTGAATTACGAGCAAGGGTTCCTGAAAATCAGCGTCGTTGCAGTAGTTTTCATCCTCTGCATGTACTACTTCGATCTGTATGACTCGCTTGTTCTGAGCAACCGTCGCGAGGTGTTGACTAGATTGGTGCAAGTGCTGGGCACTGTGTGCATCATGCTTGCAGTGCTCTATTTCGCGATCCCGACGTTGCAGTTGGGCCGCGGCATTTTCGTGATGGGCTTTGCTCTGGTCGCTTTTCTGCTGTTTGCCTGGCGACGGCTGTTCCTGGCAGTGAATACCATGCCGCAGTTTGCGCAGAGGGCGCTGATTTTGGGCGATAGCGCGCTGGCAAAGGCATTGATTGGAGAAATCGAATCACGCAAGGAGCTCGGAATTCGCGTAGCGGCGCATCTGCGCGAAATGGAAAATGGCGAAAATTCGTACGCCAGTCTCTCGGAGGCAGAGCGGTTCGAGGCTCTATCGAAGCAGGTGGAATCCTACCGCGCGAGCCGGATCATCGTCGCCATGGGCGAGCGCCGCGGAAAACTGCCGGTGGAAGCGCTGCTCCAACTGAAGGCAAGCGGCATTCAGGTTCAGGATGGCGCAGAGGTGTACGAAGCGATTACCGGCAAGGTGCCGCTCGAGTCTTTGCGGCTGAGCTGGCTTTTGTTTTCGCCCAGCTTCTATGTTTCTCGGCCGCTGCTTCTCTATAAGCGCATTTTCTCGTTTATGATCTCGCTGTTCTGCCTAATCGTGGCATCGCCAATTATGTTGATTGCGGCCATTGCCATTCGCCTGGATTCGCGGGGGCCAATTATCTTCCAGCAAAAGCGCGTCGGCGAAGGTGGGAAGCTTTTCACGCTATACAAATTCAGAACGATGGTGGATGGCGCCGATCAGGACCACAACTTCCGCCCTGCCGAAAAAACGGACGGGCGCTTCACGCGAGTGGGTATGTGGCTGCGCCGCGCGCGAATCGATGAACTGCCGCAGTTGGTGAACATTCTTCGCGGAGATATGTACTTTGTTGGTCCGCGGCCGTTCGTTCAGAATCAGGAAGAGGAATGCCTCGCGAAAATTCCTTATTACCGGCAGCGCTGGTCGGTGAAGCCGGGAGCAACAGGATGGGCGCAAGTGAACCGCGGTTACTGCGCCACAATTGAGGATAATACCGAGAAGCTCGCGTACGACTTGTTCTACATCAAGAACATTTCCATCGGGCTGGATTTGTTGATCATGTTTAAAACCCTCAAAACATTGCTTTTGAGCCGAGGGTCACGATGATTTTTTCCGTCTGGTTCGCGCTGTTTTGCATCGGTGTGGCGTGGCTCGCTTATGTTTATGCGGGCTATCCGTTCTTCCTGTGGGTTTCCGGTTTTTGGCGCAAGTTTGAACCTCGGTTTGAAGGCGACTACCTGCCGAAAGTGTCTGTCCTGATATCCGCTCGAAATGAGGAGAAGGACATCGAGTGGAAGGTTCGCGAGACGCTCTCGTGGAACTATCCCTCCGACAGGCTGGAATTGATTGTGGCTTCGGACGCATCGGCCGACCGAACCGATGAAATTCTCCAGAGCATTCACGATGCGAGGCTGCGGTACGTGCGCATGGAAAGCCGCGTTGGGAAAAATGAAGCGCTGAACCGCTTGGCCAAAATCGCCACGGGCGACCTGCTGCTTTTTTCCGATGCCAATTCACACATCGGGAAGGACTGTTTGAGCAGCATGGTGCGCCATTTTTCAGATCCTCGCGTCGGATGCGTTACTGGCACAGAGCACACGCAATCCGAAGGAGAAGAACTGGCCGTGGGCTCCGGAACCCGGGCGTATCTCGATTATGAATTTGGAGTAACCAGACTGGAGAGCCGAGTTGGCTCGGTGATCGTGTGCGATGGGTCGCTTTTCGCCATCCGGCGCTCGCTTTTCCACACGCTTCAGCCGGACCTGGCCAACGACTTGGAACTGCCTTTCTGGATAGGCAGTCAGGGTTATGCATTGCTTTGCGATCCGTCGGCGTGGGCGCTGGAGAAGGCCATGCGTTCGCCGCATGAGGAATTCAATCGCAAGAAGCGCATCTGCGGCCAGGGCGCTTTGGGATTTTGGAGGCTGCGGCAATGCCTTCGCGGGTTTCGCGGATGGCAGTTTGTGTCCCGTAAGGTATTGCGGTGGCTCTCGCTGATTCCCATGGCCATGATTCTGGCCGCCACAATGATGCTCTCGCGCCATCCATTTTTTGCTCTTCTGGTGGCTCTTCAGGCGGTGTTCTACATTTTGGCTTTTGGCGGCTGGATGCTCAATTTAAGGGATCAGCAGGGCGGGCCTCTTTTCACCATGCCGTTCTATTTTATGCTGGTCAATCTGGCGGCCATTATCGGAGTTTTCCAGGCATGCACGGGCAGGCGCTTTGCGGTTTGGGAAGTTGCCGTGCTGTCTCGCGGTCGGCAGAACGCCTGACTCGCGGAAACAGGGACAAAGTGAGTACCAAGGCTAGCAACAAGACAGCGATGAGGAAATGCGTGTTCTCGGTGGACGTCGAGGATTGGTTCCATATCCTCGACTTGCCGTCAACTCCCGACATTGCGGAATGGGAAGCGCTGCCTTCGCGCGTGGAGCGTAATTTCGAACGGCTGTTGGCAACATTTGAAGAAAAGAACGTTCACGCTACCTGTTTCTTTCTCGGATGGGTGGCGGAAAAATTTCCATGCTTGGTTAAAGAGGCTGTGCGGCACGGGCACGAGATTGCCTCACACGGTTATGCGCACCGCCTCGTATATCAGGTCACGCCGGAAGTATTTTATGAGGATGCGTCGCGTTCGAAGAAAATTCTCGAGGATATCGCCGGCAGAGCCGTTTGGGGCTATCGCTCCGCAGGATTTTCTGTCACACGCAATACGGAATGGTTTTTCGACAAGCTGATTGAGGCAGGTTACGTGTACGACTCCTCCGTTTTTCCCGCCACGCGCGGGCACGGCGGGATGGCGGATGGGCAGCGCGCTCCTTTCTGGATTGAAGGAAAATCAGGGCGCTTGTTCGAATTTCCGCTTTCAGTGGCAGAAGTCATGGGCAAGCCCCTGTGCTTCTTCGGCGGAGGCTATCTCCGCCTGTTTCCATACAGCGTAATCAGCAGAATGGCGCACAGCGTGTTGAACGACGGCCGCCCGGTTATCTTTTACGTGCATCCGCGCGAGATCGATCCCGAACATCCGCGGCTGGCGATGAATTGGAAGCGGCGTTTCAAATCGTACGTGAACCTCGATTCAACCATGCCGAAAATCAAGCGGTTGATGGCCGAATTCTCGATGACCAGCTTTGAGGGGCTGGTTCAGGAACAGAAAATCGAGGCGGTGACGCGAGGCGAATTGATTCAGGCGTTGCAGAGAATGATTCCGTTGCAGCATGCGAACAAAACTCTCACATCTCCGATACAGATGACAGCAGAAGCATCCGGGAAAATGTGAATGGTGCAAATATCACAATCCGCCAGCGCACAGAACGCGCTTTTGAGCGGCGCGCCTTCGAAGTTCACGTTCACTTTTTGGAAAGGCCGCGTGGCGCTCTACGGAGCGCTGAAAGCGCTCGGTATCGGACCGGGAGACAACGTGATCGTTCCCGGCTACACATGCGCGATGGTTCCCGGCGCGGCGCTTTTTGCGGGCGCCAATTGCATTTACGCGGACATTGACCCGGAGACTTACAGTCCCTCCCTCGGCACTTACTCCGACGCGTTTGAGGCCAATCACGGAAAACGCATCAAAGCGCTCCTTTTGCAGCACACCTACGGAATTCCCGGAACTTCACCGCGGATTGCCGCTTGGGCGCGCGCACAGGGCATGGCGGTGATCGAAGATTGCGCACATTCTCTGGGGAGCCGCTATTGCGATGACCGCGGGATTTGGCTCGAAGCCGGCAGCGCCGGAGACGTCGCCATTTTCAGTTCACAGTGGTCCAAGCCGGTCTCGACAGGATTGGGAGGCTGGCTCACCACCACAAACAAGAACCTGGCGAAGAAACTCGCGCGGTTTCATGACGAGGAATGCAACAACCCTTCGTTCCGCGAACTTTCCCTGCTGGCTGGGCAGCTTGCGCTGCGCTCGATGTTCTCGTCGCCTCGGCTTTATTGGATGGCAGCCGATATATTTCGCGCTCTCGCGGGCCGTGGGGTGTTTGTCGGCACGAACGATTCGGGCGAGTTCGACGGAAAAATGCCCGAGCGATATGCGAAGAAAATGTCGGGATTGCAGGAATGGCTCCTGAAGAAGCGGCTCGCGAGCACTGCCGTGCTGGTACGAAGGCGCAACTTGAAAGTCGTCTACGATGAAGCTCTGCGCTCCTGCGGTCTGCCGGTTCTGTACGTTCCTCAATATGCCGATCCGGTGCTTTTGCGTTATCCGGTGCGCGTACGCAACAAAGCGGAAGTCATGGAGAAAGCGCGCAGAAAGCGCATGGAGATTGGCGACTGGTTCAATCATCCGTTGCACCCTCGCGAAGCAAACGCAGAGGCTTTCGGATACAAAAACGGAATGTGCCCTGAGGGAGAACGCGCCGCCCGCGAGGTAATCAATCTGCCTCTCACGGAGCGCACCACGGAAAAGGCAGCACGTGAAGCGGTGAAATTCCTGAGCCAAGTGGCGGAAATATGAGCGGCACTTCTCAAGCCGTGCTGCCTGAACGCAAATCGGGCGACCGAAAACAGGTGTCCGTGATCGTGCTGATTGATGCACTCGGCTGGAAGTATGTTGAAGATAGCAATTTTCTATCGGATGTATTGCCTCATCGCCAGCCTTTGCGCACCGTGCTGGGGTTCAGTTCCGGCGCGATTCCAGCGATGCTGACCGGCGTTCCTCCGGCAGAAAACGGGCATTGGAATCTTTTTTACTATGACCCGCAAGGCTCGCCGTTTCGCTGGTTTCGGCACTTCCTTTTTCTGCCGAATATAATCCTCGAGCATCGCGTCACGAGGAAACTGTTGAAAGAAACTGGCAAAAGACTTCTCGGACTGGGTCCGCTCTTTGATTGCTGCGTTTCGCCGCGGCTGATTCCTTATTTCAACTGGGTGGAACGGCGCAACATTTACGATCTCGGAGGAATTGCCGGAGCACCCTCCATTTTCGACCAGCTCAAGCGCGAGGGACTTCCCTTCCGCGTTTACACTTACCATCATTCGACCGACGCGCAGATCCTTCGCCAGGCGGAAGAGGACATTCGCTCAGGTGCGGCCTCTTTTTATTTTCTGTACCTGAGCGAAATGGACATGTTTCTTCACATGCACTGCTTGGAGCCAGAGAAAATCAAAGAACGTTTGCGTTGGTACGAGGAAAACTTACGGAAGGTATTCGCCGCGGCGTTAGAGACCAGCGGCAGTGCCAATTTCGCGATTACTTCAGACCACGGGATGACTCCTGTTGGCCAGAAATACGATCTGCTCAAGCACTTTGAAGAGCTCCCGCTGCGCATGCCGGAGGATTATCTGGCGGTTTTCGATTCCACTATGGCGCGATTCTGGTTTTTCAACGATTCCGCGCGGAACACGGTGACCGAAATCCTGAATAATGTTCCATGCGGCAGAGTCCTCTCTGAAGCGGAATTGAAACGGTTCGGTGTTTTCTTTCCCGACCGCCGATTCGGCGAACTGATTTTCCTCCTGCATCCCGGATGGCTGTTTTCGCGCAGCGACTTTAACGGAGCAAGCTGGCGGCCCGTGGGGATGCACGGCTACCATCCGGACGATCCTTACTCCGACGGAGTCTTTCTAAGCAACGGGAAACCGGAGAACTCCATGCACTCCGTGCAGGACGTGCACGGTTGGATGTGGGAGGCTGCGCAGCGCGCCCAAGCATGAGCACGCCACCCATTTCGCTGATGTTTTTTTCAAATTCGACGGTTCGCGCCGGCGTCGAAGAACACATCCTTGAACTTTTGCGCGGCTTGGACCGACATCTCTTTGAGCTTCACCTGGCATGCCCTAAAGAGCTGCAGGAGAAGTTCGGAGACGATATTCCCAAAGACGTGCAAGTAACGCCGCTGATGATTGACAGCATTTCGGATGTCGGTGGCGCCTTCGACCTGGCACGGGCCCTTCGCCGTTACAAAATTCAGATTCTGCATGCGCACATGTTTCGCGCCAGTCTTTTTGCCTCTCCGATTGCGCGCCTTTGCGGAGTGCCGGTCGTGATTGAAACTTCGCATAGCCGCGAGCCATGGAGGAAGGGCTGGCTAAAATCCAAGTACATCGTGGACCGGCTGGCAGGAACGTGCGTCAACCGTTTCATAGCGGTTTCCTCCGCATGCGCCCGCCACTTGACCGGCAACAAGCGCGTGGACCCGTCTAGAATTCGCGTCATCCACAATGGCTGCAATCTGCAGAAGTTTGAACCACAGAGACCTGCGCCCGCTGGCCTGCGGCAATCGCTTGGATTTGGCGAGAACGATCCCATCCTGTTGGTGCTCGCTCGCCTCGAGCCTCAGAAGGGCCATCACGTGCTTCTCAGCGCCATGCCCGAAGTGCTGAAGCAATTCCCAAACGCGCGCCTTGTTTGCGTTGGCGATGGCGCGCTGCGCGATAAACTCGAAGAGCAAGCGCGCACGCTGGGCATTTACGATTCGCTGCGGTTTGTCGGATATCAATCGAACACGCCCGACTGGCTCGCGCTCGCTGATCTAACAGTGCTGCCGTCCTACTACGAAGGCCTGCCGCTGGTCGCCATCGAATCGCTTGCCGCCGGCAAAACCATCGTCGCTACTGCGGTCGACGGCACTCCCGACGTGGTTCTCGACGGCGAAACGGGCTTGACTGTGCCGGCGGGCGACTCGAAGCGCATGGCCGAAGCAATCTGCGCGTTGCTGCGCGATCCTCAGCGAAGACAGGCGCTCGCGGAATCGGGCCGCCGCCATGTTTTGGAGGCTTTTAGCGCGCGAAAATTCATACATGAGACGACTCAGTTTTATCTCGATGCCTGGGCCGACCATTTGCACAAACCGGTGAGGCAGCAAGTCGAGGCCGCGCGGCAATCATGAAACACGCGCGAAGATAGCAAAACGGGACACACTTTTCATGGAATCCGCAGCTTCCCAAATTCTGACCGGCGAATCGTCCAAAGCCGCTGCTCGCGCAAATGAAATCAATGGAGCAGCGGACCGCGCTGTCCGAGCACGAGAATTGATTTCGTCGCGTGCGGTCGAACTCCTGCGAGCGGTTCACGCGAATGCGTTGCAAGCTATCGTACTTACCGGCAGCCTCGCCCGCGACGAAGCAACGATCATCAAGCATTCGCAAGGATTGGAACTCCTGGGCGACGCCGATTTCCTGGCAGTTTTCGATGCGTCCTCTCCAATGCCGAGCGTTCTCCAGGACGCGGCGCTCAGTCACAAAATCGAAGAGTTCCTGCTGAAAGAAGGCTTGCGGTGTACGGTTCACGCCCACGCGGTGTCTCCTCAATATTTTCAGGCTCTTCCCCGCGCGATTTTTTCCTATGAGCTTCGGAAATGCGGGCGAGTCATTTGGGGGGATCCGGGTACGCTCGAATTGATTCCTGATTTTTCGGCGGCAGACCTCCCGCGCGAAGATGCCTGGCGCATGCTGTGCAACCGCATGATCGAGCACCTCGCCTTCGTGCATCGCCTGGCCGCCGATTCAGCGGAACTGCCGCCTGATTTGCACTACGCAACGGTGAAATTGTTTCTGGACATGGCGACGTCGTATCTCGTGTTCGCAGGCCAGTATGCACCCAGCTACCAAACCCGGGCGCAGCGGCTCCAGCGCATGGCCGCCGATCCACAGGCAAACGCGCCTTTCCCATTGGCCAAGTTTGCCGCACGCGTGTCTGACTGCACGATGTGGAAGCTCACAGGCGATGACGAATATCGCGAGTCCAGCGTGGAACTCTGGAAGGAAGCCATCAGCTACATGCGACGCCTGTGGCGCTGGCAGATGATGGAACTCGCGGGCAAAACAGGCATACTGACTGTTGGCGAGCTTTCGCGTGAGCTGGCAAGACAGCAGACGGCAAGACAGCGCCTCCGTGGCTGGGGTTCCCTAGCCAAGCGGCGCAGCGGATTGAAAAGCGCCGCGCAGTGGCCTCGCTGGCTGAAAATGAGTTTTCGAGCGACACCTCGGTACCTGGTTTATCAAGCAGCCACCGAAGTTGTGTTTCGCCTTCCCTGCCTCGTGAAACACAGCGGCCAGCCGCCGCGCCTTGACGTGAACTGGGAGGAACTTCGCGCCCTGTTGCCGGAGCGCGCGCCGCAGTCACAATACAGAGATGAGGCTCTCTGGCGCAAATTGGTCGATGATGTCTTATGGAACTATTCGCAATTTCTGGAGGGCACCACCGCTTAACCGGGTACAGAATGGAAGAGACCCTTATAAATCATTCGACAGGACCTATGACCAGCCCAGAAAAGAGCCGTGTAGCGCTTCGAGGAACGAAAGAAAAAGGAATCGCCACAGCCGTTCGCGAGTGCATGGAATTCTGTGAATGGCGACGATGGGTGCCGCAGGGCGGCACGGTTGTCCTTAAGCCCAACCTCTGCACAGCCGTTCCGGAGCAAATTGAATCCTCGAACACGAAATTGGCTGTGACCGCCGCAGTTTGCGAAGTGCTGCTGGAACGCACCAATCGAATCTCCGTCGTCGAAGCGGATCACATTCGGCAAACAACGGAGTACGTTTACGAAGCCACTGGCTACACGGAACTCGCGAGAAAATACGGCGTCGCGCTCGTAAACCTGTCCAAAACGGCCTTAGTGAATTGCCGCGTGGAACCCATTGGAGAAATCCCGCTGCCTCGCATGATGCTCGAATGCGACGCCTTCATTTCGATACCGGTACTCAAGACGCACGCGCTAACCTACTTCACGGGGGTTCTGAAAAATCAGTGGGGATGCGTGCCGCTCGCTCTGGACCGCATCCAGCACCATGGCGCCATCCACGAGATGCTGGCCTCTCTGCACCGGATTTTTCATCCGCAGTTTTCAATTGTGGATGCCACTGTTTGCATGGAAGGCCGCGGCCCTGTCGCAGGAAAACCGCGGATTTTGGACGCGATTTTGGGCAGTCAGGACGGCGTGGCGCTTGATGCGACCTGCATGCGCCTGATTGGTTTGAATCCCATGTTATCGAAGCACGTCGTCTTTGCCGCCAAGCAAGGTCTCGGCCATATCGAGGAACAGGCAATTCAAGTTGACGGTGATTGGCAGAAGTTCTCCACGCATTTCGAGCCTCCGCCGAAGGACCGCCTCAACACGCTGATGTTCAAGTTCAGCAAGTACCGCTGGTTCACCAAATACATTCTGGGAAACGACGCGGTGTATTACCCCATACGCTCGGCAGTGAAATTTCTCCGGCGCGTAGGCATTGTGAGCGGATAGCATGAGCGGCACACAAACTCACGCCACAGGAACACACGCTAAGGCTGATGGCCCGTTCGTCAGCGTCGTTATCCTCTATTACAAGCGGCGCGAAACGATTAAGGAGTCCATCGATTCGGTTTTGTCGCAGGACTATCCGAATCTCGAACTGGTGGTTGTGGACAACAACTCTCGCGACGACGTCAGTGCGGTAGTTGAACAGCACTCCGCTAAAATAAATTTTGTCCAGCTCGACGAAAATCACGGCGCTTGCGGAGGCCGCAACGCTGGCCTGCGCGCATCGCATGGCGACATCGTGGTCTTCCTCGAAGACGATGTGAAGTTCCTCTCGCCATTCGAGGTCACAAAAATTGTGAACCTATTCGCCCAGCGTCCGGAGTTTCACGTTCTGGCCCTGCAGGTCTGCGACCCCGACACGGGCAAACTTCGGCTCAGGGAATGGTGCCATCCGCGCTACTGGAAAGAACACTCCGAATCTGAATTTGAGACTACCTGGTTTGGCGAAGGAGCGTGTGCGTTCCGTCGAAAAGCCCTGGACGTCTGCGGCGGTTATTACGAACCCTTGTTCTACGGAGCCGAAGGTGACGATTTGGTTATTCAGCTTTTCAACCACGGCTTCCGCATTTTGCACACGCCGCAAGTTCGCGTGGGGCATCGCGCATCGGAAACAGGACGCAGTTCCGACCGCCAATATAAATACTTTACGCGCAATTATTTCTGGATTGCCTACAAGGACTTCCCTTTCTTTGCAGGAATGCGTTACCTCGTACCAAAAATCGGAATGATGGCTCTGTTTGCTCTGCGCAGTGGAGCATTTGGACCTTTTTGGGAGGGCCTTCGCGATGGAATCTCCGGCCTGAAAAAAATCCGGCCCGACCGGACGCCTGCAAATCGCGCGGCACTTAATTATCTTCGCGAACTCGAGAAGTGGCGCCCGAATTTGCTAGTGCGCCTCTCGCGCCATCGCGAAGCGCCGCAGATTTGAAGGAAAGAATCGTTATGGATTTACCACGGAAAACAACCGAAAGGACGGCCAGATGATCTTCTATTACCTCATCGTATGGTTCTCGGCCGTACCGAATCAACCGTGGTTTGGCGCGCAACTCGGCGGAAATGGTTTCACCATCTTTAAGTATGTTGGCTTGGTGGCATTCCTCTATGCGCTTGGTTATGTTGCCATCAAAGGGAGCGTGCCAGCTCTGTTTGGCACTTGGCAAGCGCGTTTCTTCGCGGCGCTGGTATTTCTCGCAACCATCTCTTACGTCGCCCTCGGCGATCGGCCTAACATCTTCATGAGTCCCTTGATGAGTTATCTCTCTTTCGTCTTCATGTTCTTTGTCATCATTGCCGTGGTGGATTCGGTGCGCCGCTTGCGCTATTCCGTGTTTGCAATCATGGGCGCCCTGTCAGTCGCATCCTTGTATTTGCTGAGAGAATGGCAAAAGAACGGTTTTCAATCCGGCTACCGCGCCGGATGGGTTTCCGGCGACGCAAATTACTTTGGCGCGAACGCCATTCTGGCTCTGGCGCTCGGCTACTTCCTGCTAAAAACAAAATTGCCGTTCCGTCAGAAGCTTTTCGTGATCGCCTGCACTATGCTCACAGCCACTTCCCTGGTGGTTTCTGCTTCACGCGGCGCTTTCCTCGGCATTTGCTTCTGTGCCGTATTCATCTTCATGCGGTCTCGAAGAAAGGCCCAGTTGCTGGGCGCTGGCGTGGTGATCGCCATGCTCCTGATTATTTCGCCGAATTCGCCGATCCAGAGAATTCTTCATCCTCAGTATGGCGACACCATGTCAACGGAGGCGCACAAAGAGCTGTTTTATGCCGGGCTGAAAGTGTATGCGAAGCATCCCATCACGGGTGTGGGCCTCGGCAGGTTCAAAGAGACCATGGACAGCATGGGCTTATTTCAACAGAGAGGCGGCTACATCGCCCACGATGTTTATGTCGAGTATGCTGCGGAGATGGGTACGTTGGGCATTCTGCTATTCTTGTGCATACTGGTTTCAACATATTCCTCGCTGGCGAAGGTCCGCAGCGAAGCACGAAAAAGAGGCGATGAATTTTTCTTCGCTGTCACCAGCGGCATGCAGACGGGGCTGGTTGGTTTTGCTGTGGCTTCCATGTTCCTTTCGGCGGAGTACCAAAAGACATTTTGGATTATCATTTTTCTCTCAGCGGCCATTCCCGCTCTCTTTCGAAAGCGCTGCCGCGAGATCGACCGCGATGTTTCTGTGGAACAGCCGCCTGATTTGTCTCCGGCTTCCGGCGAGAGCGAGCAGGAGCCCGATTTTGTGCATGCCAGATTTGAGCGGATCTAATCTGCATCGCACAGAGATGTCCCCGGAATAGAACCGACTGATAACTATGGCTGAACAATCTAACTCTGCGATTCCGCTGCTCGCGCGTGTGCCGGAGGCGCAACGCGACCGTATTATCACCGGCATGCGCTCTACTGTCTGGCTGGCAGCGTTATCTGTTCCGTTTAGTTATGGAACAACAATCCTCTTCGCTCGCACGAGCCCCGAAGCCGTCGGTATGTACGGCCTGATGGGCGCCTACGTCGTGTTCGTTTCCTGCTTCTTGTACTTGGGCGGCGATGCCGTCGCCATGAAATTCATTCCCGAGGTCGAAAAAAGCAAGAGGTTATCGTTCCTCGCCTCATACTACGCGATCACGTGCCTTGGCTTGGTGCCCTACTTGCTTGTAGCGACGCTGTGGCCCGAGAAACTCCACTATCTTTTCGGCAAAAATACGGATCCTCACCTTCAGCTATTAATTCTTCTTCTTGCTCCGATCTCCATTCTCTTTTTTCTTGTGATTTCGTCGTTGAAAGGCCTGCTCGAGATTGCCTCCGCGCAGGGCTTGGCTCGCATGCAGCCTGTCGGGTACCTGCTTCTGTATTTGCCTCTTTTTCTTTTTGCACGGAAGTATGCTGCTGCGCATTACGCGGGAATCGTCTGGATCATCTACTTTGGCTTGATCATTGTGATCTCGTTGACGGGCGTTCGCATACTGCTCAAGCGCCTGGAAACCAAAAAACATGCAGGTTCGGTTCACTTTTACCTTCCGAAAGGTTTTTGGAAGTACACATTTTCGCTACAGGAGCTGAGTGCCCTTAGCTTTTTTTCGCAGCGGCTCGATATATTTTTGATCCTAAATGTTGGCAACCTGACTCTGCTCGGCAAGTACGTGGCCATCGTCACGCTGGCTGATTCGATTCGTACCGTCAATCGCTACATTACCGATACGCTTTTGCCTTCTTTAACCAACGTTCTAGCGGAAAAAAACTACGAGGGCGCCACCGACGTATTTGCGATGCATATGCGCATACTCTTGCTGGTGAACGCCGCTGGCATGTTCGCTTTTGTGTTTATGGCGCGTCCACTGCTGCATATTTATGGCTCACAGTACCTGCCTCTCGCGAACCTGGTTGTGGTGCTTTCGTTCCTATTGGGCGTGGCAAGCCCATGCCGAATCGGCGGAATCTTGCTTTCCAGCGTAGGCAAGCAACAGCGCG
>DAIRCW010000040.1:0-13769 GCA_036796475.1 Candidatus Acidiferrales bacterium
CGGCGACATTCGCCTCGTCGACGACCACAGCTCCTACATTTTCGCGCAGACTTCCACCGGCACCATTCTTCTCGACGGCGATTTCCTCGCCAATGGCGTTTACCGCCTAAAGAATTACAGTGGCCCCATCAACGTCAGCTTTTCTCCAACAGATTCCTTTGATGTTGACGCCACTTCCTTTTACGGAAAAGTCGACAACCAGGCCAAACTCGTTCCCGCGCGCCGTCCCAATCGCCGCATTCCTTCATTCGCTCGCGGCCTGTTTGGCAGTTTCAACCAGGGCCGCGCCAAACTCGAATTGTCTTCCTTCAATGGTATAATCAACATCCACAAGCGTGACTGACGCACTTCATCCCATCAATCGAGGCGCCCCAATACCATCCGTGTCGCCCTCTGTTCGCACCAGCCGCCGTTTGATCGCTCTCACAGGATTTATGGGATGCGGCAAGTCCACCGTGGCCCGGCTGCTTGCCCGTCAAACTGGCTGGATCCACATTGACCTCGACAAACGCATCGTCGACCGCGCCGGTCTTCCCATTCCAACCATCTTTTCTCAGCTCGGCGAACCCGCTTTTCGCGAAGCCGAGCACCAAGAACTCCGGCGCATTCTTGGCGAAGCTTCCAGCGCTGGAAAACCTACAGTCATTTCTCTCGGCGGCGGCACCATGGCCCGCGCCGCAAATGTCGAAATCCTTAAGCAGGCGGGCTGCGCGGTTATTTGGCTCGACTGTCCCGTGGAAGAGCTGCTTCAACGTTGCTCGCATATCACTGACCGCCCGCTCTTCAAAGACGAGGCCAGCTTTCGCCAGTTGTACACCGAGCGCCTGCCTTTCTATCAGCTCGCTGACCATCGCGTCGAAAGTTCGGTCGAGCCGCTCCGCGTCGTGCAATCAATAATCTCGTTGAATATCATGGAAGGCGTCCCGCGGTGATGCGCCGCCGATATACATTCGCCGCCGTAGTTGCGCTCGCAATTCTGTTCTTGCCCGTCGCCGCCGTCCCGAGTCCAAACCGATCCGCAAAATCCGTTACAGCGACTCGCGATACAGACGCAACTCTTACCGCGCAAAAAGGCAAATTCCGCGACACCGTCGCCGGCAAGGAAGTCGGCTCCGAGGAATTCGAAATCTCTTCCTCGGGCGGTGGCTGGCTCGCCCGCGGCAACGCCACGGTAAAGTCCACGAACAGCCCGGAAACCCGCATCACCTCTCAACTGCAACTCACCGCCGCGGGGGCTCCCGTGCATTACGAATGGACCACCGTAACCGGCTCCAAAAAATCGTCTGCCTCAGTTGATTTCAGCGCAGGCACCGCCACGATTCATCTGCAAGTCAACGGTTCGCAACCCTACACCCAGCAATTTTTCTTTAAATCTCCCAACGTCGCCATTCTCGACGACAATCTCTATTACCAGTACGCGATCCTTGCCGCTCTTTATGACTGGTCAGCAAAAGGTGTTCAGAGCTTTTCCGTCCTCATTCCCCAGGAACTAACGCCCGGCACGATCACGGTCGAAGCGCTCGACCCTGAAAATTCCGGCGGAAAGAATTTCAATCGCCTGCGCGTTCGCAGTCAGGATCTCGAAATCATTCTGTATCTCGCGGGCAATCGCCTCGAGAAAATCTCCGTCCCCAGCTCCAACGCCGAAATCGTCCGTCAATAATCTGTTCTGCTCTACCCTCCGCGCAAAAAATAAGGCCCGGAAGTTTCCCTCCGGGCCTGCAAATCTTGCCCCAAACAAATAATTACAGCGCCGCGCTGCGCACTCGTGTCTCAGGCTCCATCTTTGGTTGCTCCAGCGTCACGTTAATCGTCACCTGTGAACCATTCCGCACCACGATCAGCGGCACGCTCTTTTTCTCTCGCTTTTCCCTCAACTCCCGCCGCAATTCATCTACGGTCCTCACTTCCACTCCGTCGACCTTCATAATTACGTCCCCGGCCTTCAATCCCGCCTGCGCCGCCGCCGTTCCGGGACTCACTTCCCGCACCAAAACGCCTTCGTCGCCCGGCACGTGGAAATACTGTCCCAGTTGCCCGCTGACTTCTTCCGCCTCAATTCCCAGCACCGGCGTCATTCCCGCGAATACCTCCGGCATGTCGAATTTGAAGTTGAAATCCCGCATCGGTTCCATCTGCCTCAGTTCGATGCCCATATTCCGCGCGGCATTCCCTACCTGAATCGTCAGCCGCTTCTCCTGCCCGCCGCGCATCACCGTCACGTTGACATTCCGCCCCGGCGGCGTTTCTCTCACCAGCCTGCGCAACTGCACCGTTCCTTCCACCGTTTGCCCGTCGTATTGCACCACCACATCGTCTTTCTGCAGTCCCGCCTTCGCCGCCGGGCCGTCCGGCAGCACTTCCGTGACAATCACTCCCCGGATCGGCGATACCTTCAATTCCTTTGCTTTGTCCGGCGTCACTTCTGTCATCTCCATGCCTAGCCAGCCGGTGTCGTCATCGCCCACAATCAGGGGAGCCTGAGCGAAGAGTTGTTGTGCCTCTTGGGAAGCAATCCGCGCCTGTGCTTCCAACGCGGGACGCTCCGATTGCAATCGCGCCGCGAGATTCGTTAGTTCCTCTCGCTGTATTCCTCTCTCCGCCATGGCTCGTGCCACCTCCCGTTGTACTTGCCGGGCATTACTCTGCATTTCCGTCACGCTCTGCCCCCACTGCCTTTGCATCCGCGCCAATTCCCGTTGCAATTCCGCTGAATCGAAAACGCTGCTTGAACAGTTCTGGTCTGCCTGCACGCTGCTGGACTTCGTTGTGGCCCTTTGCTCCTGCGCCCGCGCCACTCCCCAGCTCAATCCCAACACCGCTGCCGCGAATCCCATATATTTCATATACGTTCCTGCGCGCATTTTTGTTCTCCCTGCCTCCAAATACTTTGACGCCCCAGTTTCGTTTTGGTTAGACCACCGGATGCCCATTTACCAGCCGAATCGCCCCGTTCACCGTGCTCATGAAAATTTCCCCGCCCCCGTTCCCCAGCCGGCCGCTGAAACGGCTCGACGTATAGGCCCCTAACGTGGTCAGCGGAAAGTCCGAGCGGAAATCGCCGTTTCGGTTTACCACGCGCACATCCAAGTTCGTTCCTTGAGGAATCGACAGCACCACCGACCCATTGATGGTTCTCAGACTTACTGGCGCACCCTGCGGCAGCGACCTCAATTGCATCCGCACATCCCCATTCGTTGTAATTCCGCTGAACCGCCCGTCGCTATCGACCACTTCTACATTCCCATTCACCGAATTCAGCGTCCCTGCTCCCGTAACGCCTTGCACATGCACGTTACCGTTCACCGTGCTCACCGCGGCCCAGCGCAGCCGGTACGGCACATGAATTTCGTATTCCACCGTCACCTGCACGCCGCTGCCGCTCGGATATCGCGTGTTGACTCCCACCTGGTCTCCGTCGCTCTGCACTTCAATTTGCACGCGATTTAAATCCTCGCTCTGATGCAGCGCCGTTTTCACCGCTTTCACTTCCACCTGCTCGCGGTCCCATCCTTCAATGCGCACGCCGCCATTCACGTTCCCCAGCGCAAACGCCCCGCCCTGCTGCAATGGATAAGTTCGGTCAAACACCTGCTGCGTGCCCGCCGCCCGCGCCGGTGCTGCATACAGCGCGCACATCACTCCAGCGGCAAGCAAACTTGCCAGGCGAAAATGCAGCGTGCCCTGCACTATTTTCATGTTCTCTCCCCTAATCCTGAACTGGAATTACTGCTGATCCGGATCCTGCTGCCCTTGCGCCAGCTTCATCAAATTCCGTTCCAGTTGCTGCCGCATCTTTTCCATTTGTTGCCGCAGCAGATCCATCTGCTGCTTCTCATGCTCCGCATCGTTCAGCACCAGTCGAATGTTCCCCGAAACCGTTCGCAGCATCAGTGTTGCTCCGCCGCCATTCAGC
The DNA here is from genome assembly GCA_036796475.1 of Candidatus Acidiferrales bacterium. Lineage (GTDB taxonomy): Bacteria > Acidobacteriota > Terriglobia > Acidiferrales > UBA7541 > DAHUXN01. The sequence continues at coordinate 3,917 of DAIRCW010000040.1, forward strand.
GCCCCCTCCGCGCGCACCGCGCGGCTGCCCTCGTCCGGATCGCCATACGTCACCTTGAGAGGAAACGCCGGATCCACAATCACGCGGTGACCGCTGCCCAGCTCCACCTGCGCATCCACGTTGACCGCCAGACCCTTCGGCAAATAAACAATAATGTCGCCGTCCTGCGCCGCCAGCCGACACGCGCTCGTCAGCTTCGCATCCGGGCCAAACCACGCCGTAATTCCTCCCGCTCCCGTCGAAGCTCTCACCGCGCTCTGCACCTGCATCAAGTACACGCTGCCAGCGCCCGTATCCAGCTGCGTCGGCCCCAGCGATTTCACCACGCGAATCCCGCCGCCGCCTGTCTGCGCGCGAATCAGTCCCGACGCTTCGCCCACTTCAATTTCTCCGCCACCCGTGCTCACCACGAGTCCTGCTCCAGCGTGCTCCAGCGAAATATCCCCGCCGCCCGTATCCAGCCGACCTGTCCCGGCGATCGACGCCACGCGAATGTGCCCGCCGCCCGTCCGCAAAATCGCCGAACCCGCCACCGAGCCCACCGTGATATCTCCGCCGCCGGTCTGCGCTCTTAAATCTCCGCCGATATTCTTCGCCAGAATGTGTCCGCCGTCGGTCACCAGCCGCGCCGGTCCGTCAATCTGCCCCGCCGAAATATTTCCGCCATCTGTGGTGACCGAAACTCTTCCCTGAATATCCGCAATCTGAATGTTCCCGCCATCCGTCGCCAAATCCAGGTTGTAATTCCGCGGCACCGTCACATTCACCGTGATCCACAAGTGATGTCCCCACCGCAGCCGCGGCGAACGGCTGATCAAAATCACTCCCTCCGCGTCGTTCCGCGCGGTCAGCTCATACGCGTCCAGAATTTCCTGCGCGTTCCTGTCGTCCGACGAAGTCTCCACATGGATGCGATAGCTCACCTGCCCCGAATCTCCTGTCGCAACGTGAATGTCGCCATCGCTCAGCTCCGCATGCAGTGTCAGCCCCGGTCTCGTCGAAAGCGTCCCGTTCTTGTCCGCCGACACGCGGTTCCCATGCCTCTGCTGCGCGCCCGCAGCCACCGCCGCCAGCAGCGCAATACATCCTGTAATCGCGACCCTCATAATCCCTTTACTCATTTGAACTCGTCTCTCCCGTCACTGGTTCGGCTGCGCTTGCTGTAGCGCCGCCGCGCTCTGCAACCGGATATACACATTCGGATCGCTGCGCATCGTCTGCTGCAAAATCTTAACCGCCTGCGGATCCGCGCCCAGTCCGCCACGCTCCGAAACCGTCCGCAGCGAATTGATCGCCTCCACGCGCACGCCGATGTTCTGGTCTTTCGTCAGCGCGTCCAGCATCGTCTGCACGTTTGCCGCGTCCGCGTTCGCCGCCGTCAACGCGTCCAGCGCCTTCAAACGCACCGCCGCATTGCGGTCCGACAACACCGAACGCGAAAGCGCCTTCTGCACATCCGGATCGTTTGCCCGTGCCCTCAACAACTCCACAGCGCTCATTCTTACGTCCGGGCAAAATCGCTCGTTGTTGTGCAGCACGTACAGCAGCACGTTTTTCACGTTGTTGTCGTCCACCGTCCCCTGCACTACCATGGGACGCTCCGTGTTCATCTGCACTTGGATCTGCACAGGCTGATTCCCCTGGCTCGGCGTCCAATTAATTCCCGAAACATTCGCCGACTGCATTTCCTGCGGATTGAATCCGCCCAGCATCGAACTCGGATTCACATTCGGCTGCCCTGCTGGCGTTCCCGTCTGACGCGCATGCCACGGCCCCAGCATCCCGACTGAAAATCCAATCAGCAGCAGCATTGCCGCGCTCGCTGCTGGGTGCATTGCCAGCCAGTGCGCTGGGAATAGTGACTCCGTCCATCGCGTCCATATGCTGCGATGGTCCATCTCGTCAATCGAATCTTCCAGCCGGTTCCGGCAGCTCGAGAGCAGCGCCGCCGTCGGCTCCAGCCGCTCATTCGCCGTCACTGCGTCCACCAATTTCCGCTCGGCATCCAGCGCCGCCACGCATCGCGAACACACGTCCAAATGCTCTTCCAGCGCGTCGCGTTCCGCGCCTTCCAATTCTTCCGCCGCGTAAAAAATAATTTGTGATTCGTACTCCGGGCACGCACCCGAGTTATTCTTGAACTCTTCCATCGCTCACTCCTCTTACCGCATCCCGCCCAGGCTCGCGCGCATCTTCCGCGTCGCCCGGAACAGCGAATTCTTCACCGTCTCTTCCGAAGTTCCCAGCATTTCCCCAATCACTCGCAGTCTCAGCCCTTCGTAATGCTTCAACTCAAAAACCATCCGCTCGCGCGGCGAGAGCCCGTCCAGCGCCGCATTGATGTGCCGTCCCAATTCCCGCCCCCAAAAATGCCGCTCCGGATTCGCCGCCGCTCTCTGCTCGGCCTGCTGATCAAAAAAATCCGGCGTCGCTTCTCCATCCGGATTCACCGGTGCCTGTTCTTCCTTCCGTGTATTTTTCCGCCGCAAATGATCCAGGCACACGTTTGTCGCAATCCGGTAAATCCACGTATAAAAACTGCACTCGAATCGGAATCGCGAAAGATTTTTGTAGGCCTTCAGAAAAACTTCCTGATACAAATCGCGCGCGTCTTCGCTCCCGCGCACCAGATTCATCGCCAGCCGCAGCACGTCGCGGTCGTACCGCCGCACCAATTCCTCGAAAGCCGGCCGGTTGCCCGCTTGCGCCTGTCGCACTAGGACCTGTTCGTCCGTCCTCTGCACCGCTTGCCCCGAGCGCGGGCGAAGGGTCGCTCCGTCCAAAACCGCGCTCATCCCCATGACGTTAACGTTCATAGTCCGCCGTGCAACTCACTCGCCTCGCCCCTTCGGCTCGCAACTGTTTCCCGGCGCGTCGTCTCTGAGCGCGGCCTTCTTATAATCCGTCCCCAGCCGTTCCCTGAATCGCCCCGAAATAGTTGTTCTGTAAGGGATTGCCCAGGAGTGGTATTCCCCATGTGCAACGATCTTCCCATCCGCCAATGGCCACGCTCGCCTTCCACATAACCGTTAGACGAGCGCGCGCTTATTTCGTGAGCCTCGACGGTGACCGCTCTCGAAAACGACTGTCCGGAACCGGACGCCTCCTAAGAAAATTTGCCCGGAAACCTCAACACGAGCCGCCTTCTTTCCGTTGTTTTTCAGCAACTTGGCCCGCTCTCAATTCCCATAGAAAACTGCTCTTGCTGCTTGTTCGGATTGCGTGCGCGCCTTCAAATCTGCCGTGTACTGAACTAGTGTTATTGAGGGTGCGTGGGCTGTGCGGCACTTTAGCTACCCCCCGCGTTCCCTGCAAATTACGATCGACGGATAACGCTCAATTCACGCCTGCTTTTGGGCCCGCCGACCTGCGCTAGCGCCGCTGCTCCCGCTCGCCTCTTTCCTTGACGAAGCGGGGTGCTCAGCTGTCAGCTATTAACCGATAGGTTTTTTCCTTGCCCTGAAATTGTGCAAATTGCGCTCTGCGCCCGTGAAGCCTAAACCCTCCAGCCACCCCCAGTATCCGCCTCCCGTCATAGCAATAACCCGCTAGATAGCAATAACTTAGAAGCTTGGTGTCATATTGTGTCCCATACTCCGGCACAGACCGACTCGCTCCTGCTAACGATTCTGCCGTTCATTTTCCACAGCAATTTCCACAGTAGTCCACCGCTGTTTCTGCGCGCCTGAAAGCCCAACACACTAAACGATTTAGTAAATCCAGTGGTCACTTCCTTTTCGCCTGGCCGCAACTCTGAAAACGGAACCTGGCCCGATGAACGCATTGACTCTGCGCGCCTTATGGCTCTATAGTGGCTTCATTCCCGTCAATGTCCGGCGACGGGCTGCCGTGGGCCGAGGCCGTAAATGAACCTTCCCAACAGCCTGACTATCCTTCGCATATTTTTCGTGCCCTTGCTCGTGGTAGTTCTGCTGACGCGCGAACCCAACTGGAATTTCTGGGGACTCTCCGTACATTTCGAAATTTGGGGCATGCTCATCCTGCTGATGGCTGCCGCGACGGATGCGGCGGACGGCTACTTCGCGCGCAAACGCGCTGAAATCACTACGCTGGGAATTTTGCTCGATCCCATCGCCGACAAGCTTTTGATTTCCGCGGCATTCATTTCCCTGGCCGCCATGGGACTTGCTCCGGCATGGATGGTCGTAATCATCATCGGCCGCGAATTCGTAGTGGACGGATTGCGCAGCATCGCTTCCGGCGAAGGGCTGATCATCCCCGCATCAACATTGGGCAAAACGAAGATGTTTCTGCAGGTGATCGCCGGCTGCTTTGTGATTTACTCCGCCACGCATCCGAGCTTCAAACTGTTCGCGCTGCTGCTGCTGGGGCTGGTGGTGATTAGCGCGGTCGTTTCGGCCGTGCACTATTTCCTGATGTTCTGGAGCCAGGTGGACGACCGCATCAAAATTCGCCAGCGCGCCAGCGTTCCGCCAATCTTGGCCCAGGAAAAAAATCCTCAAGATGTGCCCACTCACTGACCCCGAAAAACGCTCGCTTCTTTCCATCGCCAGAGAGTCCATCGAATCTGCACTCACTCGCAGCGCTCCGCCTGTGAACGATTCACCCTCAGGCAATCTTGCTGCGCCAAGAGGCGCATTTGTGACTCTGCATCACCGCGGGCGTTTGCACGGCTGCATCGGGCGCATCGAGACTTTGGACTCCCTGGCAACGGTAGTTGCAGAATGCGCGGCGAGCGCTGCAACCGAAGACCCTCGCTTTGCGCAGCTCCAGCCGCAAGACCTTCAAGAAACTGAAATCGAAATTTCGGTGTTATCGCGGCCGCGCCAAATCTCCGCTCCTGAAGAACTACAGCCCGGCATTCATGGTTTGCTCGTTTCCCGTGGACGAAATCGCGGCATTTTGCTTCCGCAGGTCGCTCAAAAATACAAATGGTCACGCGAACATTTTCTCGAGCAAACTTGCCGCAAGGCTGGCCTGCATCCGCACGCTTGGAAGGAACCCGAAACGCGTATCGAAGTTTTCACCGCGGAGGTTTTTTCGGAAGCGGAATTCCCTGCCACGGATGAAAAAAATGCGCCCGAAAACAAAACGCCCGCCGGCTCATCTGAGAGCGCGGCGGGACGTCGCTAACGCAAGATCCTATTCTAATTCGCAGTAATCCCCGGCGTAGATTTGCTGCAAGCTGTAGGTAATTAGCACCGTCGCGGACTTCGTCGAGACGCGCAGCACAACACCCTCGCCGACAACTTGCCGGGGCAGATCCTTCGCGGAAATACTCGGCCCCGATCCGAAACCGTATAGCGATGTGGCCATATCCGGGGTTTGATAGATGGAATCGCCGGTGCTGGACTGGTACCGATAGATGCGGAAATAATCGCCGACCTTTACGCCTTTGTTGCTTCCCAGGTCGATGTAAATAATTTCATTTGTGCCGGACTCGAATCGGTACGCCTTGCCGGCGACCACCCGGGCTTTGCTTTTGCCGCTGGGCGGCGCGAAGCGGTCGAAATTCAACTCCGCCTTCAGTTCCGGAGCGGGGCGTTCGGCGAACGGCTGAACAATATCTCCACGCTGCATATAGGTGCACGCGTGTTCGATTTGCGCTACAGAAACTTTCGGCTGCGCGACCAATACTTTGACCTGCCCGATGTCTTCCCACATCTGGCCCATGGAATGCGCCAGGCCGGCCTGCGCGGCGTACCACCAAGTGAATGTGTCGTTGTCCCGCGGCCGCATCACCAGAAATTCATCGCCCGGCTTCACGCCATCACGCGAACCGCGGTTCAAGTAAATATAGTCGCCTTCAAAAAACGCGACTTTGTAGAGGGAGTCTTCGCCGGAAACCACCTGCGTCTTTTCGGATACATGAGCCGTCGTGAACATGCCCGAGCAATACATGTCCTCGTGAGTGACGACGGAATTTGTGGCGCTGCTCTGTTGCGCGCGGCAAATCAGAGGCAAGAGACCGAAAAACAGAGCGAGTACCAGTGCTTTGTTGCGCATTTGAATCACCCCTTGCGAGTTATTCCGCCGGCCTGCGGCGAGAATGGCGATAAAACCAACGTAACAAACGGCCCACAGAGAATCAAGGCAATGTCCGGTTGCGTTTAACGTATCGGGTAACGCATGCTAGAGGTTTACTTCCTGTACGACAGAACAGTATGGCGAACGAGCATCTCTTTGGAGCCGATCGCGTCTGCGGAGTTGTTGCCGCTCGCAGCGCCGTGGAGGCATGGCGGCAGGTTTGCGAGGCGCTCCGCTACACCACCACAATCGAACTGCGCTTCGATTGGCTGGCCACTGCCGGCGAGCGCCGCAAGCTGCTCGCGCTCCTGAAAAATCGCCCACGCCACCGGCAAATCAATTTCATTGCCACCTGCCGCCGTCAAAACGCCGGCGGAAAATTTCGCGGGAGCTTGACGGAACAACTATCGGTGCTGCGCTGGGCGGTCGCCGCAGGCTGCCGCTGGGTGGATCTGGAAATCGAGACCGTCGAATCGTTCCCCGCCTTTGCGCTCGATCTCTACACCGCGAGAGCAAAACGAATTCTTTCATTTCACAATTTCCGCGCGATGCCGCCCGCCGCAGAATTAGCGCAGAGCGTTCGCCGCATGGAAATTCTTTGCGCGAATGGCGGTTTCGACGCCATCAAAATCGCCATCCAATGCAACTCGTTGCGCGAAGGTCTGCAACTTCTCCAGATCGCCCACGAACGGCCCAACATAATCGCCATCCCCATGGGAGAAATCTGCGCGCCGTTGCGCATCCTCGCGCTGCGCGAAGGCAGCGCGCTCTCGTACGCTCCAGTCGAAGAGGCCACCGCGCCAGGCCAAATCCGCCTGGCCGAGCTGTTCGATCTGTACCGCCCCAGCAATCTCACCAGCAAGACTCGCCTCTTCGCGGTCATCGGAGATCCTATCGCGCACTCGCTTTCGCCGACTCTGCACAACGCCGGCTTTCGCGCGCGGAAAATCGACGCTGTCTATCTTCCCTTCCGCGTCATCGATTTGAACGATTTCCTTCGCGCCATTCCGCGCCTGCGCATCGCCGGATTCAGTGTGACGCTCCCTCATAAAGAAACCCTTCTCCGCTCTCTCGAACGCTGCGACCCGCTCGCGAAAACCATCCGCGCCGTCAACACAGTCGCTGTCCGGGCAAACGGGAAGCTCTTCGGATACAATACTGATTCCCTCGGCGCGCTGCGTGCGTTGAAAGGCAAGCTGCGATTAGCCGGTAGCAGCGTGCTCATTTTGGGCGCTGGGGGAGCGTCGCGCGCGGTGGCGTTCATCCTGGCCCGCAAGGGCGCTCGAATTTTTATCTGTTCGCGGACGCTCTCGAGAGCGCAGCACTTGGTGCGCGACGTCAAAGGCGAAACCATCGAGCGCGGCGCGATTCGCCGGCGCTCATTCGACCTGATCGTCAACGCCACGCCGGTGGGCATGCACCCGCGCGAAGATGATTCGCCGCTGAACGCATCGGAAATGAATTGCGCTGTGGCGTTCGATTTGATCTACCGGCCTCCGCGGACAAAATTCCTGCGGCTCGCGGCGAAAAAAGGCATTCGCACCGTTTCAGGAGTGGAAATGTTTTTGGCGCAAGGAATCGCCCAATGGCAAACCTGGACTGGCCTGCGCGCGCCGGCAACGGCCATGCGCAGTGCGGTGCTCGCGGCGTTGCGCCAGGAAAAATCGGAACTCGAATAACTATGCTCCAGCCGGACTTCAAAACCTTTCGTTCTCTCGCGCGGCGCGGCAATTTTGTTCCCGTGTACGATCCCGTCCGCCTCGACATGCTCACTCCCGTCGCCGCCCACCTGAAACTCGCGCGTAACGCGAAGTATTCTTGCCTGCTCGAAAGCGTGGAAGGCGGCGAAAGCGTCGGGCGCTACAGTTTTTTTGGCTTCGATCCCGCGGAAGTTTTCCGCTCGCGCGGTCGCTCCTGCTCAATCGAAACAAAATCCAGCCGCGAATCCTTCGAAGCCAATCCCATCGAAGCCCTGCGCCAGCGCATTTCCCGCTACAAGCCCGTGCGCGTGCCCGGTTTGCCTCCGCTCGTCGGCGGAGCCATCGGCTACTTTGCTTATGACATGGTGCGGCTCATGGAGCGCATTCCATCGAGCGGCGACGACCAACTCAAGCTCGACGATTCCGTGCTGATGTTTTTCGACGGCCTCATCGTCTTCGACCGCGTCCAGCACCGCATCTGGATCGTCCAGAACGTCTTCACCGACGGCCCCGGCAGCCTCAAACAAAAATACGATGCCGCCGTCCGCAAAATCCGAGGCATTCGCCACCGCCTCGAACAGCCTTTGCCGAAACTTTCGCGGAGCAATCATTTCGCTGCTCCGCGTTTCACTTCCAATTTCACTCGCTCCGGTTACATCAAAGCCGTCAAACGCGCCAAAGAATACATTCGCGCCGGCGACATTTTCCAGGTCGTTCCCAGCCAGCGATTTTCTGCGCGCGCTTCAGCGGACCCTTTCGAAATCTACCGCGCCCTGCGCGTAGTGAATCCCTCGCCCTATCTCTATTTCCTGCGTCTCGGCGACGTCGCCGTCGTCGGCAGCTCGCCCGAAATGCTCGTGAAAGTTCAGGGCCGCGATGCCTTTTACCGCCCGATTGCCGGCACTCTCCCGCGCGGCCGCAGCGAAGAGGAAGATCGCCTGCTCGAGAAAAAACTCCTCGCCGACCCCAAAGAGCGCGCTGAACACATCATGCTCGTGGATCTCGGCCGCAACGATTTAGGCCGTGTGTGCGAATACGGCTCCGTTCGCGTCGAGCGCCTGATGTTCGTCGAACGCTACTCGCACGTCATGCATCTCGTCTCCAGCCTTCGCGGCAAATTGCGCAAAAATGTCGACTGCCTCGACGCGCTGATGGCCTGCTTCCCCGCCGGAACTCTCAGCGGCGCGCCAAAAATTCGCGCCATGGAAATCATCGACGAACTTGAGCCCACTCGCCGCGGAATTTATGCCGGCGCAATTCTCTATCTGGACTTTTCCGGCAATCTCGATTCCTGCATCGGTCTGCGCACGCTCGTCGCAAAAAATGGAAAAGTCCACATCCAGGCCGGAGGGGGCGTGGTCGCCGATTCCGTTCCGGCGAAGGAATTTCAGGAAACCGTGAACAAAGCCCGCGCGCTGATGGTCGCGGTAGAAATGGCCCATCAACCAGACTGAGCGTCAAAATAACAAAATGATTCTGCTCATCGACAACTACGATTCCTTCACCTTCAACCTGGCGCAGTACCTCGGCCAGCTCGGTCAGAAACTCGCCGTCCGCCGCAATGACGAAATCACTCTCGACGAAATCGAAAAAATGCGCCCGCAGCGCATCATCATTTCTCCCGGCCCATGCACGCCGCGCGAAGCCGGCCTGAGCATTCCCATCGTGCAACGCTTCGCCGGAAAAATTCCCATCCTCGGCGTCTGCCTCGGCCATCAGGCCATCGGCGACGCGTTCGGCGGCAAAGTTGTGCGCGCCAAAAAAGTCATGCACGGAAAGACCAGCAAAATTCATCACGACGGCAAAACAATTTTCCGCAAGCTCCCGCAGGATTTCGAAGCCACGCGCTACCACTCCCTCATCGTCGAACGCCGCTCGCTTCCCCGCTGCCTCGAAATTTCCGCGGAGACTTCCGACGGCACCATCATGGGGCTGCATGGCACGATCCCCGACTGGCAGGCGGTGCAGAAGCGCGTCGAGCGCGAGCCCGGCATACACGTAGCTGTGCCCTACGTCGAGCAGCAGGCGATGCTGACACACGGTCAGCGGATCACGGGCGCCGCGGTGCGCGGCATTCTGCCGGAGGAGGAGCGGCGCGCGACGGGTCTCGCCCAGCGGGTGACCACCGGCAGCCTCGGGGACCT
>DAIRCW010000040.1:13779-14061 GCA_036796475.1 Candidatus Acidiferrales bacterium
AACTTCTGACGGCACGATCATGGGCCTTCGCCATCGCAAATTCCGCGTGGAAGGCGTGCAATTCCATCCCGAATCGGTTCTCACCGGAGAAGGTTTCCGCCTCCTCCAGAATTTCCTCGCGATCTAAAAGAACTTCTGCGTGCGAGGAAGCGCGGAGCGGGCGAGTGCCTTTGCAAAGGGCAGCCGCTGAGGTGAGCCTTTTTTTAAGTCTCGCAGTAGCCGCTAAAACCGCAGCCGCAGGCGCGACATGTACGAATCCAATTCCCGCACCCGCAGCAATTT
>DAIRCW010000040.1:14071-18050 GCA_036796475.1 Candidatus Acidiferrales bacterium
AAGGCGTGCAATTCCATCCTGAATCGGTTCTAACCGGCGAAGGTTTCCGCCTGCTCCAAAATTTTCTGGCGATCTGAAGCCGCTTCCGGCTCGTGGGCCAGTTTGAATTTTCTTGATCGGAGTGCGTTTTGAAGAATTAAAATCGCAGCCGCAGGCGCGCCATATAGGAATTCAGCTCGCGCACCCGCAGCAATTTGAGCAGCAGAAAAATCAGCAGCATGCCCACAGCCGTGGCCAGCACCAACACTTCCAATGAACCAAGCGCCCTCTCCCACGCCATTCGCTGCGCCAGCCAGCGCGCAAATTCGTACACCACGCCGCCGGCAACCACCGACGCCAGCGTCACCTTAACGAAAAACACCAGCAGTGCGCCCACATCGCGATTTTTTGTGTGCCGCACCAGCAGCCCAAACAGCACCAGCGTCAGCACCGTTATTCCAATCGAACTCGCCAGCGCCAGCCCCAAATGCTGCGCGCGCCTCACCAGCCACCAGTAGAGCGGCAAATCCGCGAACGTCAGCGCCGTGCCCACAATCGCCGGCGTCCACGTATCGCGCGTCGAATAAAATCCGCGCGCCAGCAAATTTTGCGCGCCCCACGCGAACATCCCCAGGCAGAAAAGCCCCAGCGTCGCCGCCGTGGCCTGCAAATCCGCTTCGTGCAAACGCGTATGCGAAAACACCAGATGCACCACGTACGGGCTCTCCGCAATCGCAAACGCCGAAATCGGAATCAGCAGCAGCATCAATCCTTTTAACGTGTCGTTCAGCACCCGATTCAGCTGGTCGAATTTTCCCTCCGAATACAGTTGCGCCAGAATCGGAAACGACGCCACGCCAATCGCCTGCCCCACCACGCCCAGCGGCACGCGCATCAGTGTCTTCGCGTATTGCAGCCAGGTGATCGACGCCGGCACAAGGTACGAACCGAACCAACGAATGATCCAGTCATCCGTAAATGAAAGCGAAAGCGCCAGCATGATGGGAACCGACAGCTTGATGAACATCTTGAATCCCGGATGCCGCAGATCCCACGCCAATTTGAATTCCGCTCCGGCCATCTGCGCGCCGTAAATTTGCAGCAGCAAATTCCCCACCAACGCGCCGCCCAAAACTCCCACGGCGAATCCCGTTATGCTCATTCGCGAAGCCAGCAGCACGCCGCCCACAATAATTCCGAGGTTGTAGACCACCGGAGCCAGCGACGGCACTACAAAACGCCCCTTCGCATACTGCACCGCGCTCAGAATCCCGCCCACCACAAAACAGAACTGCGCCGGCAGCATCAGCCGCGTCAGCGAAATCACGCGCATCTTTTCCGCAGGGCCGAATCCCGGCGTAATTCCCGCCACAATTTGCGGTGCAAAAATTTCCGCAAGCCCGACCAGCGCCAGCACCAAAACGCTCATGAACGTCAGCACGATCGAAAAGACGTGCCACGCTTCCTCTTCGCGATTCTCCGCCGCGAATTTCGCGAACACCGGAATGAACGTGATGCTCAGCGAGCCTCCTGCCACCAGGTAGTTCAGGAAATCCGGCAGCGTGAACGCCGCGTAGTACGCGTCGGTGATCCCATTCGACCCAACCTGGTGCGCCACTTCCCACTCGCGCAAAAATCCCAGCACGCGGCTGATCAGCACGCTGGCCATCACGATGCCGGTGGACTGGATGATTTTGCGGTTGATGCTGTGCGCCACGCAAAGATAGTACAGGCACGCGCGCCCGATTCGCAGCGCCGTTTCACCCCCGCTTGCCGGAGTTCTCACTAGGAGTACCTGGTAAAACGCGCTTTAGGAGATGAGACAGCGGAGGCTAGCTCACACGCGGCTCAGCAGAGCCAAAGATTCGCGCGTCCATTCACGGAACTCTGCGTCTAATCCGAACGTATATACTTTGTCAGCGGAGGTGTGCCATGAAACAGCAGGATTTCTCGAATCATACGCGGGTCGTGCCGGCCTTCCACATGGTCGCGCTTCCCATTTTGCTTTTGAACCTGATTGACCAGATCTACCGCATCGTCCATCTGGGACTTTCGTTCGACACCGTGGTCGCCGTACTGCTCGCCGTCGCCCTGATTATCGTCGCTCTCTACGCGCGCCTCTTTGCGCTCACCGTGCAGGATCGCGTCATTCGCCTCGAAATGCGCTTGCGCCTCGAACAGGTGCTGCCCGCCGATTTGAAGCCGCGCATTCCTCAGTTCACCATAAACCAATTGGTCGCGCTCCGCTTCGCCAGCGACGCCGAACTGCCCGACCTCGTCCGCCGCGTCCTCGACGAAAAAATGGACCATCGCAAGTCCATCAAGCAGCTCATCAAAACCTGGAAAGCCGACTACCTCCGCGCCTGAAACCCCGCGCTAGCCGGATTTGGCTCTTGTTGTTATTGCCTCTATCCGCTAATTACGACGATTGGGGAGCAAGTGGTCACTCGCTCCCCAATCAGGAGACCAAAGCTAGTTCGTCGAAAGCTTCAGGCGGTGAAGCTCCATGCGGCTGCGCAGAGCGCCCCAGAGAGGGCGACTCTTCCCGGTAGCATTTGGATTTCTCCCCAAGTTCTCCGATTGTTCAACCACATCGGCAACCAATTCGTGGCCGTATTTGTCGAAGAACTGTTCCGGGTCGGGGACCATCCACCTAACCTTGCCTCGGCCGTCTTTGGGGAAATCAAGGAGCATCCTAAAAGATGCCAGCAACGGATACAGCCACCCATCTGGCACAAAATACTTCGTCTGAGATCCTGTTACAGAAAGTATGAAGGGTTTTCCATCCCGGTAGGCGACCTCTTTCAGCCTTCCGAATTTGCTGCCAGTACCAGCTGACTTTTTTTTGTATTGTTCGTACTGCTCCTCGAAATGGGCATGAACGTAGTCATACAACCGGAGGATATCCACCACCACTGGCGCAAGCGCCTCATACCCCTTCCTCCACTCCTTGTCGCGATAGTATTCCAAGATGGAACCTTTGCTCGTGTACGCGACAACCGGCTCCTTTCCGTCTTCATTCCACTTTGGGTGGAAGAGTGTCAGCAAGGCCAGAACGGTCCTTACATCAACCGGCTGCTGGTCGTTCTCACGGTATCGTACCCGACCGCGAAGAGACGAACCCTCGATAACATCCTTTAACCACTCATAACCGCCGCCTAAATCCTCCAGAGCAAATTCCTTAACTTGGTTACTGGTATTGCGAGCACCGGTTAGCCCAACAGTATCCTTGATATCGCCCGAAATGATCTCAAGATGGACGTATGCATCTCGAAGAAAGTCTGGAATCTCACTATCCAAGAGAGTTTCGAAGTCCGCCTTGGACACCACCTTCTTGACGCCGCCAATTACCCTGTCCGTAGTGGCGCCATCGGCTAAGCCGCCGAGGTCATCCGAGGCGATAACAGCGTGTAACGTCTCGCTCTTGTTGTCATACCACGCCTGTTGGGCAACGACTTCGGACTTTTACGAAGGGATTCTTCGATTGCCTTAGGAACCCTCCCAGCCAGTTTTTCGTGGCGACGAGGGTTTACCTCGTCAGGAATCTTCCCGCTGGGAAAGCTACGGACCGGCACGTACGCATGGTGTATGTGAACCTCTGGGTCGTGCGGATCAACGAAAGAACGAACGAGCGTGGCAGGAACTTTGCAGCGAAATTCACGAACACTAGAAACGGATGTCATAGTTGACTCCTCTCGAGCGGGCGCCTCTTTTTTTGGATTTGTTCAGCGCCTGCCCCGAGACCTTCGCCTGCGGGTTACCCGTAGCACTGAACGCGGTTGAGTTTAGGCAAATCCCCAACAGCAGTCAAGCGCTTTTGTGTGTTTTTTTTCTTGACTTTTCGTTTATTCTATAGTACACAATACTTCGGCTGAACTTAGCCGCAGTTCCCAAAATGGGAAAGGACCCGCCGCCACCGCTTGGCGGCTTTCGCTTTTTTATGCGCCAAGGAACTTCTAATCGACACACCTATGAAAAATTAGAACTTCAGCTAAGCCCT
>DAIRCW010000041.1:0-3982 GCA_036796475.1 Candidatus Acidiferrales bacterium
GCACGCTTTTCTGAAGAAAATCGGAGGCAAATCCCCGATTCCCGTTCTCGTCGGTTTGTGGCCGCTGACCAGCTACAAGCAGGCGTTGCGATTGAACAATGAAGTGCCCGGAATTGTGATTCCCGAAGCGACGCTGAAGCACATGGAAGCGGCCGGCGCCGCCGCCCGCGACTGCGGATTTGAACTGACTCGCCGCATGCTCGAATGGGCGCGCGCGGAAATGCCCGGCGCTTATTTGATTCCGCCATTCAAACGCTACGAAGAAGTTTTGGAATTATTTTCGTGAAGCGGCGAATGCGGCAAATGAAAAAGGGCCGAGCAGCCGCGGACAATTCTACTGGTAATTTATGACCAGCTGGCTGTTTTCGACGGCTATACTGTCAATGCCCGGAGGAAGACGCAGTTTTTCGTGATTCTCGGGAGACGCCACGAGCCGTTCGACGGCGGAATTGAGCGCCGATTGCGGCAGCGGAAGAGAGCCGAGCCATCCGGCTACGGGTTGAAATTGAATGTAGCCGCCCGCTGAGGAAAGGTGGCCATCCAACTCGAGCGACAGATCTTTTCCGTGGAAATCGAAAACCACGTAGGCCCGCACAATGTCCCCATCTAAATCCACGCGCACGTCTCTGACTGCGGATTGCACTTCAGCTACTGACGGCTCGCCTGCGAGCGCAGTTTGCGTTTCTGCCGGCGGCTGGCTCGCGTGCCGCGAGGAGCTGTCTGGTGAACTCGCCGCCGCAGGCGGATCATTTGCAGCAAGCTGCAGGTTCTCGCGGAGATACGAATTCAGTTCGGTGCGCTCGAGCGTCAATTCGTACGGCTGACTCGCGGCTATGGCGGATTCCGCTTGCGAGAATTTCAAGGCCGCCCGGGCAGCGGCTTGAGAGTCGGCCTCGACTTGCGGCGGCGCGGATTTGCGCAGTATGAGTCCGATGACCACGATGAGAATGACCAGAGTGGCCCAATTCATCACGCGATAGGCCATGCGCCAGAGAGAAGGCGATTTCTGTTCCTCGGCTGAGGATTTAGTAGACTCGTGGCTTTGCAGTGCCAAGCGAATACCGTGCGCCGCGCCGCCATGCGCCCCGCCGCCTTGCAATTCTGCATCGCCATAATAGGAAAACAAGGAGCGGCACTTCTGGCATTTGTCGCCAGAACTTTGCTTGTATCCGCAATTCGGACAGGTGAGCATGCGTGATTCCTCGCTGGCGGAAATTCGCTTAGGAGCAAACATAACAGCAAAGCCGTAATGTCTTGATGCCGGAGAAAAAAAGTTTGGCGCGGGAGATACCTGTTCGAAAGTGCAGCTAGAAAAAACGGAAACGTTTTTTGGGAGGCGCTTCTTCGCGGCCGCTCTGGACCATTTTCCAATCGCGCGGCGTGGGCAGATAGGGAAGGGAACGGCCGTCCAGCACAGCGCGCGGATTGTTTTCGAGCAGCGCGGACGCCAGCTCTTCGCCTTTGGTTTTTGCAAGCAGATCGAAAGCAGATTTCAGGCGCAGCGGACGAGTATCAAGATTGTGCGCGTCGCTGGCGATGAAATGAATCGCGTTTGCGTTGAGCAGGAATTCCGCGGCTTTTTGAGCGCGGCGTCCAAAACCGCCGGTGAGCGATTGGGCAGTTACCTGAACGAGGCAGCCCTGGCGCAGCCATCCCCAGAAGCGTTCCCACTGGGTACGGATCAGCGCGTTGCGTTCGGGATGAGTAATTATCAATTGAAGGCCCATCAAATGAAGCTGGTGAAGCGTTTGCTCGACGGAAGCGGGAATGGCGAAATCGTCGAACTCGACGAGCAGATACGAAGTGTGATTCAGAGTAAAGCGTTTGGAATCGGCGCGCAAGGCGGCGAGATTTTCGAAGCTCAGGTGAAAATCGCAACCTGTCGCAACGGTGAGCCTGTTTCCAAGACGGGATTGAAGTTCATCGCGGCGCGCGCGAACCAAGTCTGCGTCAAAAGGATATTCGCTGCTGGCATGGGGCGTGGAGATTACGTGAGTGATGCCGTCGGCGATGGCCATTTCGGCCATTTGCACCGAGATTTCCAGCGACTCGGCCCCGTCGTCCAGGCCGGGAAGAAGGTGGCAATGGATATCGACCATCTATTTTCGAAGATAGCGCAGGATGGAGGAGAGCGCAAACTTCGAAGTAAAGATGGGCCGTTTTCTCAGTGGATGAACAGACTGAAGGTAAGAACTCCCAGAACGATCGCGGTGAAGAGCGAGTACTTCCAATTTTTTGAGGCAAACATGAAATACAGCATTGAGGCCAATACACGAAGGTAAGGCGTGAGCATCAAGACCGCGATGCCGCAGGCGATGAGAGTGCGGGGACGGAGACGGTCAGCGAGAACAATGCGGGCTTCGCTCACGACGAATTCGAACAGGTTCATGCCGGCGATCTGCTGGCTGACGGAGAGCCGGCCAATCCGGAGGAAGCGCCATGTCATGCCAGCGATGATAAGGGCCATGGTCAGCACGACTCCGAAGAGCAGCAGGTAGCCGACGAGCAGATCCATTTTTTTCTGCCCTTGGGGAGCAGAGTTCATGGGCAGATCTGCCGAAGTATTTGAATTTTCGGCCATCAGCTTCCTCGAATGCCGCGGAAAAGCATTTCTACCGCGAGCGCAATCAGAATGATAAGGAAAAACTGCCGAACGGAGCGATTGGAGATGCGCACGAGAACGCGAGTACCAATGAAAGCTCCTGCAACAACGCCGATGACAACGGGAGCGGCCAAGCCGGGGTCAATCAGTCCATGGGCGAGATACACGCTGGTGCCGGCAAGCGCGGTGACGCCGATGATGAGGTTGCTGGTGGTGGTGGAAACTTTTGGGGGAAGGCCCATGATGAGATCCTGGATCAGGACTTTGACTGCCCCTGCGCCGATGCCGAGGAGACCGGCAATGATTCCGGCTCCGAACATCATCGGAGCGCCCAGATAGGCGCGCCGGGCACGGTAACGAATCACGGCGCCTTGGGCCTGATCGAAATAGCTGCCTTCGAGTTCGAGCCATTGCGAGACAGAGTCCTGGTCACCGTCGTGCCAAGTCTCGTGGCCAACGACGAGAAGAGCGATCCAGGAACCGAGCAGAACGAATCCAAATGCGATGTAGAGCGGGCGCGGAGATATCGCCAGAGTAATGGCGGCGCCAGCAAGCGCGCCAAGAATGGTGAACATCTCGAGAAACATTCCGACTTTCAGATTGGTGATGTGGTCGCGAACGTAGGCGGACGCCGAGCCGCTGGAAGTGGCGATGACGGAGAGAATGCTGATGGCGATGGCCTGCTTGATGTCCACGCCAAGCAGGGTCAGTGCGGGGATCAGAATTATCCCGCCGCCCATCCCGGACATCGCGCCTACAAATCCGGCGAGAATGGCGACAGGGAAGAGAAGATAAAAAGGGACCATCTAGTTTTCGCGCGCATTCCCCTGGCATGCACGCGGATGTGGGGCTAGGCGTTTGCGCATGCGCGCTGAGTCTTATCCTCGGCTATTAAATTTTTTCGCTCACGGCGATCGGGCGCGCAGGCCTGCGCTCGCGCGCGAGGACCTGCAACACGGGCGTGGTTGAGAACGTAGTCACAATCGCCATGATGACCAGCATAGCAAACAACGCTGGGGACAGCACGCCCAGATCCAGTCCGACGTTCAGAACGATCAGTTCCATCAGGCCGCGCGTGTTCATCAGGATGCCGAGCGAAGCTGCTTCGCGCCAGCCAAGGCCGGTAAGCCATGCAGCGATTGTGCCTCCACCGAATTTTCCGACAGAGGCTACGATGATGATTACGAGACAGATGGCCCAGTCGGCGCCTCCGTGAAGCAGGCCAATTTGCGTGCGAAGGCCAGTAAAGGCAAAAAACGCGGGCAGAAACAAAATGACGACGAGATCTTCGAATTTTTGCTTGATGTCCTGAGCAAGGCGCGAATCATGAGGAATGATCGTTCCGACCAGAAAGGCGCCGAAGAGAGCGTGAATTCCGAT
>DAIRCW010000041.1:3992-17835 GCA_036796475.1 Candidatus Acidiferrales bacterium
AGCAGCGAGGAGCAGAGCTACACAGGCGATGACGATGGAGCTTTGTCCCGTCTCGCGGCGATGTGCGGCGTGGTGGCGCACGAACCAGTCGGCGGCCGGCCGCAGAAAAACGAAAACCGAAAAGATGAAGCCGGCGGTGAGTCCAAGCGTGAGAAGCACGCGCCCAGCGTGAGCCTGAGCTACGCTGACGACTAAGGCGAAGAGGCACCATGCGGTTACGTCGTCAATTGCGGCGCAAGCGAGGGCAATGTTGCCGAGCTGGTCTTGCTGCATGCCACGGTCTGTGACGACGCGGGCAAGCACAGGGAATGCGGTCACTGACATGGAGACGCCCATGAACAGGGCAAAAACGACGAAGCGCACATCGTTAGTGGAGTACATGGGATAAAGCCACAGCGCCAGTGCGCTTCCGAGGATAAAGGGAACGACGATGCTGGCATGTGATGTTGCGATGGAAGCATGAGTGCGCTTGCGTAGCAGTTTGGTGTTGAGTTCCACGCCGACGAGGAACATGTACAAAATCACGCCGATATTGGCGATGACGGAGAGGTAGGGAGCGACTTGATTGGGAAGGACATAATTGAACAGCGCCGGGGAAACTCGGCCAAGGAGCGACGGGCCAAGCAGAATTCCGGCGATCATTTCGCCGATTACCGGAGGCTGGCCGAAGCGCTGAAAAAAAGCGCCGAGTCCGCGGGCACAGAGGAGGATTATGACGAGCGCGAGCAGGACGTGGGTGAAGAGGCTGATGGGCTCGGAGGGAGCGTTCTTCGCGTAATGTCCGAGAGTCATCCGGACCGGAGCGATCAAGCTTTCTCCGGCCGAGCGGATCCAGAAGAAGAGGCCCACTGCCGCAGCCAACATCCCAGCGTAAAAGAGCGCCGTTCTGGGCTTCATGCTGCCTCCGTCCGGCTGGGGCGGGTCTGCCCATAGTAGAGATAGAAGAGGCTGGAGGCAAGGTATAAAAGGCGAGCAAGTACCAGTACTATGAGGATTTAAGAGGGGCTGTCCGACGGATTCTAGATTTGGGATTCGGCGAAGCTTTTTCGGCGAATGGAAAAGTTTGCTATAGTTTGCGCCGCGAGTGGGGGTTTTTCGTTTCAAGAGCAGCGAAAAGAGAAAAGTTGGCAAGGACAATGCCGGATCTTACGGAGCAAATTCGAGCGCAACTGCGAGAAAGCGCGCGGGTTAAGGAAAGTTTCTCGGATGAATTGGTGCGCCGGATCGCGCAGTTCTCTGACGTTGCGGCGAAAGCGATTCGGGCTGGCGGCAAAGTGGTTTTCTTTGGCAATGGCGGGAGCGCGGCGGACGCGCAGCATTTGGCCGCGGAGCTGGTGGTGCGGTTGGAACGCACGCGGCCGGGAATACCGGCGCTTTCACTGGCGACGAATGCTTCCATTCTGACGGCGGCGGGAAACGATTTGGGATTCGAACATGTCTTTTCGCGGCAAATTGAATCGATGGTGTGCGAGAAGGACGTGCTGGTGGCGCTTTCGACGAGCGGCAAGAGTAAGAATATTTTGCGCGGGGCGGAGACGGGCCGCGCGCGGCGGGCGTTCATTGTGGGCATGACCGGCGCAACCGGTGGAAAGCTGGCGAAAAAGCTGGACCTGCTGCTGAATGTGCCATCGCAGAATGCGCAGCGGATTCAGGAAGCGCACATCACTATCGGGCACATCGTTTGCGCGCTGATTGAGCAGAATTGTTTTCCCGCGAAATAAATCCACGCAGTTCTTCTGCAATTGCTTGTCCACAGGATGTTAACTGACTCGCGTGGGGTGCTGCGTGCATGTTTGCTGGTTACCGCGAAGGACGCTAAGGTAAGTCCATGACGAATCCTGGGGCTGCAGGCGATTTGCCGCTCGATAAAGGGCGGCGGCGCAGCATGCGCGTAATGCTGTCGGTGACGATTGCGGTTCGCGGGAAGAATCGCGATGGAAAAAGTTTTTTCGACGAGGAGACGACGACGCTGGTGGTCAACGCGCATGGGGCGCTGATTCTTCTGGGTTCAGAGGTCGTCGCGAATCAGAAACTCGCAATCACTCATAAGAGGACACAGCAGAGCGAAGGATGCCGCGTAGTTTACGTTGGCGAAAAGCAAGGACAGAAGAAACAGGTGGCCATAGAATTCGACACGCCGGCGCCAAAATTCTGGGGCATCAGTTTCCCACCGGTGGATTGGAATGCGCCGGCGGACTAATTATTGGTTTGCAGGGAGAGTGGCTTTGGTGTTTGGCGGCGCCGACCAGGCGGAATCGGAAACCAATTCGACACGCAGAGTGCCGATGGAAAGGTGAGCTTCGCATAGGACGGGCGTTTGGGCTGAGTCGTTTGCGAGCCAAATTGTGAAATGCTCGTCTGGAATTTCCCGGGTTTCATCCAGCAGGCGTATGGAAATTTTCGTGGCTTTGAAATCCCCCGCGGCAATCTGGACGGGCTCTGTTTTTTTTCGCGTGGCAATCATCGAATAAATATTCTGACCATCGAAAACCGGAGTGCGCAGTTCGGCAACCGCATTCCAATTTGCTGACCGCAAAAGATAGATGACGCTGAGCGCGTCGCGCGTGCCTGCAGGAACAATAACGCGCGGCAGAGGACTGGTGGAAACTTGCCCGGATGCAACGAGGGCGGCGGCTGTGTCCTCGGGCTGGCCGAATTCACGGAAATGCTCTTTGTATTCGCGAGTCTCGAGTCCAATGGGGATAGCGTAGGAGTCGACTTCATCGTCGACAGGATAAAACGCGCGAATCGGAGCGGCGGTGTGGAGAGCGGCGCGAAAGTGCCACGAAGCTGCGCCGAAAAATTCGCCGCGATCGACGATTTGCAATTGCGCGGTTGCTGCGCCCGTGAAACGACGCCAGTCGATGCGGTAATTCAAGATTTCGCCTATGCGCAGAGTTTGGCTTGAGGCGGGGGGCGATTGTGTAGGCGGCAACTTCGACGCAGCTGGAAACATTACGCAAAAAAATATCGCGAACAAAATGGCGGCTCGCGCGGTTGGGCCTTGTGAAATGGGCAAGCCTAAGCTCAATTTCATTGCGCGAGCTCGGAATGAACGTGCTTTGGCAAATCGGCAAGGCTGTCGAGAAGAAGATCGGGCGCAGATTCAGGAAGGCGCGCGCTGCCGAATCCGTAAGTGACTCCGCAGGAGAGAGTTCCGGCGTTGCGCGCCGTCTGAATGTCCACATCGGAATCCCCGATCATCATCAATTCCCTCGGCGACAAATTAAAATCGCGCAGCAAAGTGTGAAGTCCCACGGGATCAGGCTTTTTCTTTTCGAAACTGTTGCCGCCATAAACGAACTGAAAATAAGGGCTCAAATTCAGGCCAGCGATGATCGCCTCGCTGAACTTTACAGGTTTGTTGGTGAGCACGGCGAGTGAATGCCCGTGGAGAGCGTCGAGACACTCGCGCACGCCGGGATAGGGAAGCGTGTTATCGAGCATGTGCCCTTTGTAATAGTCGAGAAAAAAGACGATGCCTTTTTCGACCTCTTCTTCGGAAGCCCCCGCGCCGAGAGCGCGTTTGACGAGCAGAAGAACGCCGCCGCCGACGTAACTCGCGATTTGTTCCTGGCTGAGGGCGGTGCGGCCAAGATATTCGAGCGTGGCGTTCATGGAAAGAACGAGGTCGAGCTTGGAATCGATGAGAGTGCCGTCGAGATCGAAGACGAAAGCTTTTATGCCGCGGAAGCGTTTGCCGTTTGTGGTCATCGCAATCCAAATTAGCATGAATGGCTGGGGATTTCAGAGCATGGTTTGCGAGCTGCGAGACGGCAGAACAAGGTGTACTTCGCGGTACGTTGGTGTGCGCGGGCGAGCTTGCTACAATCGGGAGTTTCGAATCGCGCTCGCAAGCGAGCAGAACGGTAGCGGGCGTGGAGGGAACACAGCGTGGCGGAGATATTTCCATTTCGGGCGGTGCGGTACGATTCGCGGAGAGTGGCGCTCGCGGATGTGCTCACGCAGCCGTACGACAAAATCACGCCTGAAATGCAGGAGCGATATTACGGGGCGAGTCCGTGCAATCTGGTTCGCATTGAGAAGGGCAAACCGCAAGCCGGGGACTCAAGCACGGAAAATGTTTACATGCGAGCGGCGCAAAAGTTCGACGAGTGGATTGCGCAAGGAATTTTGCAGCAGGACGCGCAGCCTGCGATCTATGTTTATTCGCAGAATTACGGCGTGCCGGGCTCGAGCCGACGAATGGAGCGGCGCGGATTCATTGCTCTGGGGAAGCTCGCCGATTACAGCGAAGGGATCGTGTACCGGCACGAGCGCACACTGACTGCGCCGAAAGCGGACCGGCTCGAGTTGCTGCGGCACACCAAGTGCCAGACCGGCCAGCTTTTCCTTTTGTATGAAGATTCAGCGCGTCGCGTGGATGCGATTCTCGAAGAGTCCGCCAAAGCGCCGACGGTTGCGGAACTTCGTGACGAATACGATGTGCAGCACCGGCTCTGGGCAATCAGGGACGAGAAAGCAATTCGAGCGCTTACGCATGCGATGGCCGGGCAGAAACTGGTGATTGCGGACGGCCACCACCGCTACGAAACGGCGCTCGCGTATCGCGACGAGTGCCGCGCCAAAGCAGGACGAATTGATGCGGATGCGCCTTACGAGAAGGCGATGTGGACGTGCTTCGATATTTATCAGAGCGGGCATGCAGGCGGCCATCATGAAACGCTGACGATTCTGGCGACGCACAGGCTCGTCCGCGATCTGGCGGGATTCTCTTTTGAGAAATTCCTGAAGGCTGCGTCGCAATATTTTAACTGGTATGCGTATCCGTTTGCGAAAACCGGCGAGCGCGAGGAAGCGTTTGCGGAATTTCGGCGCGATCTGGAACGGCGCGGGCGCGCGGGACACTCGATCGGCGTGTATGCAGGAAATCGTGCGTTCTATTTGCTGGCGTTGCGGAATACAGCGGAGCTGGAACGTTTGCTTCCGGACGTCAGCGCAGCGCAGCGCCAGTTGGATGTGGTGCTACTGCACCGATTGCTGCTGCACAAGTGTCTTGGAATCACGGCGGATAAAGTGATGGCGGAGACGAACGTTCGCTATGAGCGGGAAATGGAAGCGGCGATTGCTGCGGTGGATAAGGGAGCAGCGCAGGCGGCGTTCTTGCTGAATGCAGTGCGTGTGAAAACGGTGATGGAAATTGCGCTCGGCGGAGATGTGATGCCGCAGAAGTCGACAGATTTTTATCCGAAGCTCTTGAGCGGGCTTTGTATTTACAAAATGCAGTGAATGCGTTGAAGAGTTTTCACGGAGGAATTATGAGAATGTGGACTGAGATGCAAGTTTGCGCAATGTGTTTTGCGGGCGCGATGATTTGGTTCACTGGCGCCTCGGTGGCGCAACAGAATAGAAAGACCGGCGCGAATAATGATTTGAAAACCACAGCGGCGGTTGCACAAATGGGGCCGCAAACGTCTGCGATGAGCGCGCAACATGCTGAATTAGTGAAACTCGCGGGAGATTACGATCGTACCGTGAAATTTGTGGGGCAGACGGGCGCGATGGCGGCGCCGTCTTCGGGCACGTGCAAATTTTCCGCGGTGCTGGGAGGCAAGTTTCTGCTCGAAGAAAGTCGTGATGTAGTTTTCGGCAAGCCGGTAGATGGTTTGCGCATTTACGGGTACAACGATGCGACGCAGCAGTACGAAATGGCGCGGATGTACACAATGTCGAACGCGATCACGATAATGAAAGGAACGAGCAGCGACGGCGGCAAGACGATTGATTATGCCGGCGATAGTAGCAGTGGAGGAATGGGAGGCGCAGTTCTGCACGCAAAGCTGGAACGGACTTCGGATGATGAATTCACGGTGACGATGTCAACTAGGGGCGCGAATGGGAAGGACGTAGCCTTCCAAGAAACAATCTACAAACGCAGAAAATGATTTTGTACTTGGCGTGCTCAGCCGGCTCGCAGCGACTCCTGATTAAATTGCATCACGCCCAGTACGTCCGGTCGAGCGTGCGGTACTGAATCGCTTCGCTCAGATGGCGAGGCTCGATCGAGCTTGCGCTATCCAGATCGGCAATTGTCCGCGCGACTTTCAGGATGCGGTCGTGTGCGCGCGCGGACAGCCCGAGTTTTTGAATGGCGTTCTCCAGAAGTTTTTCGCCTTCCGCTGAAATTTCGCAGTGCTTGCGAAGCAATTTGGGAGGCATCTGCGAGTTCGCGTAAATTTTTCTTTCACCTTTGAACCGGTCGAGCTGAACGGCGCGAGCGGCGATAACGCGTTCGCGGACGGAGACTGAAGGCTCGGCGGCATTTCCGTCGCGCAGCTCTTTGTATTTCACGGCGGGGACTTCGATGTGAATGTCGATGCGGTCGAGCAGCGGGCCGGAGATTTTCGAGATGTAGCGTTGAATTTGTGTGGGCGAGCAGTGGCAGTCGCGCGTGGGATCGCCGAAGAATCCGCAGGGACACGGATTCATTGCCGCCGCGAGCATGAATCGCGCCGGAAAACTCACGGAAAGGGCCGCGCGAGCGATGGAGACGACGCCATCTTCGAGGGGCTGGCGGAGAACTTCGAGCACGTTGCGCTGAAATTCCGGCAGCTCGTCGAGGAAAAGCACGCCGTTGTGGCCGAGAGAGACTTCCCCCGGACGCGGCACGGCGCCGCCGCCGATGAGACCGGCATCGCTGATGGTGTGGTGCGGCGAGCGATATGGGCGCGTGCCGACCAGGCCGCGCGAGTCCTCCAGCACGCCAGCGACGCTGTGAATGCGCGTGGTCTCGATAGCCTCGTCGAGCGACATCGGCGGCAGGATCGTAGGAATGCGCTTCGCGAGCATCGTCTTGCCGGCGCCCGGCGGGCCGATGAACAAAATGTTGTGGGCGCCGGCGCAGGCGATTTCAAGAGCGCGCTTGGCGGATTGCTGTCCGCGAACGTCGCGTAAGTCCACGGGATACGCGCCGGCATCGCTGAGCATTTTTTGCGTGTCGACGCGAGTCGGGGCGAAGGATTCGGGTGAGTTCACGAGATCAGCGGCTTGCGGCAGCGATTTCACGGCGAAAACGTGAATGCCCTCTACAACAGCGGCCTCACGCGCGTTTGCTTCTGGCACCACGACGTTTCTGATGCGGCGATCGCGTGCGGCAATCGCGGCGGAGAGCGCGCCTCGAACGGAGCGCACGGTGCCATCGAGCGAAAGTTCGCCGAGAAAAACATAGTCGCTGAGCGCTTTGCCAAAAAATGTTCCCTGGCAGCCGAGCAGGCTTAGCGCCATGGGCAAATCGAAGGCGGAGCCTTCTTTGCGGATGTCAGCGGGAGCGAGATTCACGGTCACAGCCTGATGGCCGGGATAATCGAAGCCACAATTCTTAATGGCCGCTTTGACGCGCTCGCGGCTTTCTTTTACGGCGATATCGGGAAGGCCGACGACGTTGAAATAGCCGCCTTGACCCGGGCCGACATCCACTTCGACTTCGACGAGATAGGCGTCGACGCCGAAGACAGCGGCGCTGTGCGTTTTGAAGAGCATGGGAAGGGGAAGTCCTCTTGCCTCGCAAAGCTGCAATTTTGTCAGGCGAAAGATAACGCAAAACGTACGTCTTCGCCAGATAAACCGCTGACGCAACGTGCGGATCCGAAGCGGTTTGGGTCTTTTGCCACAGTGTGCTAAATTCAAGCCAGCGATTACCGGTGTCCCTAGATGAAATCTGCCGTTCGATTTGTGCTGTTCTTCGTGCTGCTCCTTACGATTGCGCCGCAGTGCTCGTTCGCGCAAGGGCGGGGAGGTTCCTTACCGGGCCTCTCTGCCAATGGAACAATTACTGTATATTTGCGGGACGAATTTGGCGAACCGCTGTCCGTCATTCCTGACTTGAAACTGACGGTGGTGGGAATGGGTATCGGCTTCCCGGGCATGGCGCAGCAAACTGGGGAGGGATGGACCTTTTCGAATCTAACGCTCTCGCAGGAATACCAAATTGAAGTGAAAGCAGACGGGTATCAGGCGGCTTACGAAGATACTATGCTGCCCCCTTTGGACC
This sequence comes from Candidatus Acidiferrales bacterium, assembly GCA_036796475.1. Lineage (GTDB taxonomy): Bacteria > Acidobacteriota > Terriglobia > Acidiferrales > UBA7541 > DAHUXN01. Next base: position 12,004 of record DAIRCW010000041.1, read on the forward strand.
ATGCTTCTGCAAATGTGATCGTGTTCATGAAGCCGATCGGGCAAAAGAAGAATACTGGATTGCCCGGTGATCAAATTCTAGCGCCGCGGGCGCAAAAGGAGATCGATCGCGGGCTGAAGGATATGCGGTCGAAGAAATTCGAGTCAGCGGAGAAACATCTGGGCAAAGCGCTGGCCATGGTGCCGGCGAGTGCATACGTGAATTATGTGATGGGCATGCTTCATCTGCTGTCAAAGCAATTTCCTGAGGCAGAAAGTTTTCTCGCAAAATCTGTTTCGCTAGATCCTCGCAAGCCAGCAGCGCTGCTGGCGCTGGGTAACGCGAGGCTGCAATTGAACAAGAACGCCGCGGCGATTCAGCCTCTCGAACAGGAAGTTCGGCTGGATTCGAAATCGTGGAAGGGCGAATGGATGCTGGCGAATGCCTATATGCGGACGCGGGATTATGCCAGGTCGCGCGACCATGCTGAACGAGCGATCGCGATAGGAAAGGCCGACGCCGCCGGGGCGGAGCTAATTCTTGGGCAGGCGCAGGCGAGTCTGGGTGAACGGGACAAGGCGATCACCTTATTCGAGAATTATTTGAAGGATTACCCGAAAGATCCCAATGCTGAGCGAATCCGCGCTTACGTCGCCAATTTGCAGAAACCTTCCGAAGCGGTGGTGCGAGTCGCTGGGAATGCACCAACCCCCTCGGGAGCGCTGAATGACTCGCCCGAAAAAGTTGCTCCCGCGGCAGTAGAGATTGCGGCTCCGCCTCCGCCTGCGGAACTTCCGCCGAAGGAAAACTGGGCTCCGCCGGACGTGGATGCCGCGAATCCATTTGTAATTTCTGGCGCAGCTTGCTCGCTGCCGAAAGTCATGAAAATGGCGGCGCACAGCGTCGAAGAATTCGTGAAAACGCTTCAAGAGTTTTCCGCTATGGAAGATTACCAATCCGTTGAGATTAAGCATGATGAGAGGCTGGAAACACCGGAAACGGGGCATTACAGCTATTTGGCGCTGGTTGAGAATCCAAACCCTCGCCTGGTCGAGGTGCGTGAATTTCGAGAAGCGCGCCCCGGCACGAGCAACATCGCCAGACTTTTGGACGATATGGGGACACCCGGGCTGGCGCTGGCATTTCATCCGATTTTCAACGGCTCCTTCGACTGGGATTGCGAGGGTTTAGGCGAATGGAACGGCAAGTCCGCATGGGTGGTTCATTTCGAACAAAAGAAAGACCGTCCAACGAGCCTATTGCAGGCATTTGAGACATCTTCGCAAGAGTATGCGTTGCCGCTCAAGGGCCGTGCGTGGATCTCTGAAAATGGCGGGCAGCTTATGCACTTAGATACCGATTTGACGCACGCGATGAATGAAATTGGAATGAAGCGGGAGCATTTTTCGATAGATTACGCGCCGGTCTCCTTCCGCACGCGCAAACTCGAACTGTGGCTGCCGCAGGATGCGGACGTGTATTATCAATATCAGGGGCATTACATCCACCACTACCATCACTTCAGCGACTTCAAGTTATTCTGGGTCGGCACGACACAGAAGGACTCCAAAGTACCGTACCAGCCGAAAAAGAGTCCGCAAAACTGAATCGTCCGCCTCGTCGTCTAGGTTTTGCGACGGCTGCACCTAATCGCAGTAGCTATGACAGTGCTTTACATTGGGCCGGGGTGTACGTATGCTGGCGGAAATTCTTGGAAGTTGGGCCAAGCGAAACAGAGCAGGCGAGCGAAACAAAAGGGAGCGGCGGCGCGTAGTATTGAACAGGAGGCGCGATGATTGGCTGGATAATACTGGCGATCCTGGTGGTTGTGGTGTTCATGGTGATCGGGATTTACAACGGCCTGGTCAAACTGAAGGTGCAGTGCGACAACGCCTGGTCGGACATTGACGTGCAGTTGAAGCGGCGCTACGACCTCGTTCCGAATCTCGTGGAAACGGTTAAAGGATACGCAGCGCATGAGAAAGGCACTCTCGAAGGAGTGATTCAGGCACGGAACGCGGCCATGTCCGCGCAAGGGCCGGCGGCGAAAGCGGGTGCGGAAAACATGCTGACCTCGGCGCTGCGACAGGTCTTTGCGCTGGCCGAAGCCTATCCGCAATTGCGCGCGGTGGAGAGCTTCACGCAATTGCAGAATACGCTCAATCAACTGGAAGACAGCATCCAAAACGCGCGGCGCTATTACAATGCGGTGGTGCGCGATTTCAATACGAAGATCATGGAATTTCCTTCGAACATCATCGCTGGGATGTTCAATTTCAAGACGCGCGAATTTTTCGAAACGGGCAGCGCTGCGGAACGCGAAGTTCCCAAAGTGAGTTTTCAAGCGGGCGCGCAGCAGTAGTTCCGGGCCTATGATGCGCAGCATACGCCGCGCCGCGATTTTCCTCTTTGTTGTAATTTCTGTACTTGCGCTGTCCCTTCCAGCGAGTGCGCGCCAGCTCACCATACAAACTTTTGACGTACTTGTAGAAGTTCACCAGGATTCCACGATTGAAGTCACAGAAACGCTCGGCGTGAAATTCCAGGGGAGCTGGCAGGGAATTTACCGAAACATTCCGATGGAGTATCGCGGTTCGCTGGGATTGAACTACACGCTTTTTGTGGAGCCAGAGAGCGTGAGGGATTCGAATGGTGAACCGCTGAAGTACGAAGTTTCGCGCCGGGGACAATACAAACAACTGAAAATTTATGTGCCGGACGCGGTGGACGCGACGCGCACGATTGTGATTCGGTACAACGTTTTGGACGCGCTGCGATTTTTCCCGGATCACGACGAACTCTACTGGAACGTTACTGGAAACGAATGGAACGCGCCGATCGAAAATGCGTCGGCGCGGATCGAACTGCCTTCCAGCGTGACCGGATTGCATGCAGAGGCGTTCACCGGCGGCTACGGCTCGCGCGGAAGCGATGCGGATGTGAGCGTCAGCGGCAATGCAGTAAGCGTGGTGATGCGGCACGCGCTTGATTATCACGAAGGTTTAACCGCCGTTGTGGGCTGGGACAAAGGATTTGTCCACGGGCCCAGCACGTGGCAGAAGATTTCACAATTTCTGCGGAGCAACTGGCCGTTTTTCATTCCTATCGCTGCGTTTTTCCTGATGGGCTGGTATTGGTACACGAAAGGGCGCGACCCGCGACGCAATCCGATTACGGTGCAATACGAAGCGCCCGATCAACTGAGTCCCGCGGAAGTCGGAACGCTCGTGGACAACGAAGCTGATATGCGCGACATCACGGCGACGATTGTGGATTTGGCTGTGCGTGGATATTTGAAAATCGAAGAGCAGGACACTAGCCAAGCGCTCGGGCTCATTCATCACAAGAATTTCATTTTTCACCGGCTGAAGCCGGCGCAGGATTGGTCGAGCCTGAAGCCGCACGAGCAAACTTTACTCGGCGCGCTATTTGATGATGGAGTGAGCGAGCAGGTATCGTTGACGGATCTGCAGAACCGCTTCTATGTGCATTTGCCGGCAATTCGCAACCGCATTTTCGACGGTCTGATGGAAAGTAAATTTTATCTTCACCGTCCGGACAAAGTGCGGCAAGGATGGATTGCGGCGGCGGTGTTCGTCGGCTTCGCGTCATTCTTTCTCGGGAATGCGCTTTCGAATTCGATGGGGATTTCGGCGGTGACGACGATTTTATCCGGTGTTTTTACCGCGATAATCGTTGCCGGCTTCGGCTATTTCATGTCGGCGCGGACGGTGGCGGGGGAGCGCGAGCTGGAAAAAGTGCTGGGATTCGAGGATTTTCTGGGACGCGTGGAGAAGGACCAAATTGAGAGAATGGTGAAAACGCCGGAAATGTTCGAGAAGTATCTGCCCTATGCGATGGCTTTGCGCGTGGAGAAAAAATGGGCGAGCGCGTTCCAAAACATTTATCGCCAGCCGCCGCAATGGTATTCAGCGCCGTACGGGAGCGGATTTCAGACGCTTTGGCTGATGAACAATTTGAACTTTATGTCCATGCAGACGGGCACGGCAATGGCCTCTTCGCCACGCAGCGCAGGAGGCGCGGGCGGTTCGGGATTCGGCGGTGGCGGATTTTCGGGTGGTGGATTCGGTGGCGGAGGAGGCGGAGGGTTTTAAAGTCCGCACGGAAACGCGCCATTCACCCCATCTTGTTGTTAACGCGCACGAACTTCTTCGATGTGCTGGATGATGCGCTCGTTAGCGCGGCCATCCGGGCCTTCAACGTAATCCACTCTGACCATGTCGCCGACTGAAATTCCGGGAATCGGAACAGCAAGATTGAAACCGACGCGCTGAATGAGGTCATTCGTGGTGATGTCGAGCGTCAGTTTCGTTTCCTTCAGTTCGGAAATACGTCCGACGGCCATCCGGATTTCCGCGCCTTTGGCGTGCTCGGCCCCATGGCGGAATTTGTGAATCCACCCGTGCTCGCGGAGGCTTTCTTCTTCAATCTGGCGGGTCCAGGCGTTCAAAATGCTGGAACGATTCAGATAGCCGACCAACTTGTCTGACCCTCCGGGCTCGACAATTGGCAGGCGGCCAATATTGTTTTGCAACATGCGATAGAGTGCGTCGAAAGCGGGTTCATCGGGATAAGCGACGATAGGCTTGCCGCCGCCCGCTTCCACGACTTTCATTTTGCCGGACTGATCAGCCTTCAGCGCGCGCAGCAAGTCGCCCTGCGTGACAATGCCCACCACTTTTCTGTCGGATGTGCAAATCGGCAGGCCCTGAGTAACATTGAAGGCCGGATCTCCGCGGCCCATGCGATCAGCTAACTCGGCGACGGTCATCTCTGGCGAAATGGGAGGCACGTCTGTGCGCATTACGTCCTTTACGCGAACAACCTGCAGCACGCCAACTTCGAAATCGCTCGGCACTGACAGGCCGCGGCGGGTGAGCTTCTCCGCCATGATCGAGCTCTTGAGATAGCGGATGGCAATCATGTCAGCAATGACGCAGGTGAGCATGAGCGGCAGAACCGAATTGTAATTGCGCGTGATTTCAAACGCAAAAACGATGAGTGCAAATGTGGCGCGCGCGGCGGCTCCGAAAACAGCGCCCATAGCCACCAGCGCGTAAGCGCCCGGAGAGAGATGCGCTCCCGGAAGAAAATAATTGATGATCATGGCGAACACGCCACCCAAGGCTGCGCTGGACATGAACATGGGAGCGAGCAACCCGCCGGATGTGCCGGAGCCGAGCGAAATCACCAGCGCGAGGGCCTTGAAAATCATCAGCAGGAGGAGGACTTTCAGCACGAGATTGTTATGCAAGATGTCGGAAATCGTGTCGTATCCGACGCCGAGGACGCGCGGGATGAAAAAGCCGATCACGCCCAGAAAAAAAGCGCCGATCGCAGGATGCCAAAGATCATCAATGGGGAGATGATCGAAAAGATCTTCCACCCAGTAGAGCAACTTGGTGAATCCCACGGCGGCAAATCCGCAGATCACACCGAGAAGCAGATACCAGGGGAGCCCGTGAAGCGCGTCGAAATTGACGCCGGAATCCATGGTGAACATGGAGTGCTGTCCGAGCAGGACGGAGCGAACGAAGGTAGCGATTGTTGTGGCGATGACCAAAGGAATGAATGAGCGCGCGCGAAATTCGAAAAGAAGAAGTTCGATTGCGAGAATTACGCCGGCAATCGGCGTGTTAAACGTGGCAGCCATGCCCGCGCCGGCGCCGCACGCGAGCAGAACTTTGCGTTCAGAGGCGGTCGTAGAAATGAACTGACCCACGAGCGAGCCCATCGCGCCGCCGGTTTGAATGATAGGGCCTTCCGCACCGAACGGGCCTCCTGTGCCAATGGCAATCGCGGCGGAAATGGGCTTTAGTATTGCGACTTTCC
>DAIRCW010000042.1:0-6810 GCA_036796475.1 Candidatus Acidiferrales bacterium
TTTGATGCTTATGCTGACGAGCGACGCGAGCCCGTCGCCACATGATGCGTTGCGAAATTATTGGCACGCAAACCGTCCGGTACAGGCGGCGAATCAGGACTTTGAAGAGTGGTGGGAGACGACGTTAAACAACGGCACGATGGCCGGAATGGCGTTTCCCGCCAAGCAGATTGCGGCAAAGCTCAACGCTCTAGGCCTGGCCCAAAATTCAAACCAGCCGGCGAGCGGCAGTGCGGCGGAGCAAGCGATCGAAATTACGTTTCACCCCGATCCATGCGTATATGACGGGCGGTTCGCTAACAATTCGTGGCTGCAGGAATTACCGAAGCCGCTCAATCACCTGACCTGGGACAACGCGCTAATGCTCAGTCCGGCGACAGCACAGCGGCTCGGCGTGAAAACAGAAGATTACGTGAAGCTGATTCTCGATGGCTGGAGCGTCGGCGCGCCGGTCTACGAAATGCCCGGGCATGCCGATGATTGCGCGACGCTGCATCTGGGCAGCGGACGATGGAAGGCGGGCGAGGTCGGCACGAAGCGCGGCGTAAACGCCTATTACATTCGCAATTCGCGGGCTCCGTATTTTGCCAAAGGGTTGCTGGTTCAAAAAACGGGCGAGACGTACGTGCTCGCTTCAACGCAACACCACCACCTCATCGGACCGATTGGCGATCAGAGCGAAGCGGAAAGCGTGCAGGCGTTCGAGCGCGATTTGGTGATGGTATCGGATCTCGACGATTACCAGAAGAATCCAGAATTCACGCATGAAGGTGAACATCAAGAGGAAGCGGAAAAATCGGAATCGCTCTATCCGGGATACGAGTACACCGGATACGCGTGGGGCATGTCTGTGGATTTGAACCGCTGCGTAGGCTGCAACGCGTGCGTGGTGGCGTGCGGCGCGGAGAACAATGTCTCGATCGTCGGTAAAAAAGAAGTGCTGCGCGGACACGAAATGCACTGGCTGCGCATTGACGCGTATTTTCGCGGCAGCGTGGACAACCCCGAGATGTATTTCGAACCGATTCCGTGCATGCAATGCGAAAACGCGCCATGCGAACTGGTTTGTCCCGTGGGCGCGACGAATCACAGTCCGGAAGGGCTGAACAACATGATTTACAACCGCTGCGTGGGCACGCGCTACTGCTCGAACAATTGTCCGTACAAAGTGCGTCGCTTCAATTTTCTTTTGTTTTCGGATTTTGTGACGCAGAGCACGTATGGCATGCGCAATCCGGACGTGACCGTCCGCAGCCGCGGCGTGATGGAGAAATGCACGTACTGCGTGCAGCGCATCAACGAAGCAAAAATAGCCGCGGAAGAAGAGAACCGGCTGGTGCGCGACGGTGAAATCAAAACGGCGTGCCAGCAGGCTTGTCCCGCCGACGCGATTATTTTCGGAAACATCAACGATAAATCGAGTCAGGTTTCGCGGCTGAAGGCGGAGAGCCGCGATTACAAATTGCTGGAGGTGCTCAACGCGCGGCCGCGAACGAGTTATCTGGCGCGCATACGCAATCCGAATCCCGAGATGCCGCCGCGGGAATTGAAAAAGCCTGCGGCAGGAACGGTTCACCAGAGCTGAAAACGGTATCATGAAAAGAAAACCCGTTTACGGATTGATGGCGGAATTCGAAACGCCTGATGCGTTGCTCGAAGCCACGCAGAAAACGCATGACGCGGGCTACCACTCAATTGACGCGTTCAGCCCGATGCCGATTGAGGGGCTTTCCGAGGCATGCGGCTTCGAGCAGACGAAAGTTGCGCCGCTGACGTTCATTGGCGGCGCGATTGGTGGGGCTGTTGGCTTCGGCATTCAGTATTACGCGAGCGCGATCAATTATCCGCTGAACATCGGCGGACGGCCGTACAACAGCTGGCCTTCGTTCATTCCGATCACTTTTGAGCTGACGGTGCTGGGCGCGGCAGTCTTCTGCGTAGTGGGACTGCTGGCGCTCTGCCGGCTGCCTTCGCCGTATCACCCGGTTTTCAACGTGCCGGAATTCGCGCTGGCTTCGCGGAATAAATTCTTTCTGTGCGTGAAGGCGCGCGACTCGCATTTCGATTTGGCCGGAACGCGGCAATTTCTGGAAGGGCTTGGCTCGCGTGGAGTGTATGAAATTGAAACGTGAACGCACATTCGAAAACCGGCCGTGGCAACGCGCAGGCGTAACGGGAGCGCGGGTTTGGATGCTCGCGTTTGCCGCGTTCACCGTGGCTGTGCTCGCAGGCGGTTGCCGATTGGATATGCACATCCAGCCAAAATATTTGCCGGATAAGTCGACTACTTTTTTCAGCGATGGACGCTCGGAGCGCCCGCAAATTCCCGGGACGGTTGCGCGCGGCGAATTGCGTACGGACGAGTTGATGTATCAGGGAACAATCAACGGGACGCCGGCGAACGTATTTCCCTTCCCCATTACCAGAACGGATCTGGCGCGCGGGCAGCAGCGCTTCAACATTTATTGTTCGCCGTGCCATGGCTACGACGGGCAAGGTCACGGAATGATTGTGCTGCGCGGATTTCAGCAGCCGCCGTCGTACGACAGTCCGCATTTGCTGAACGCGCCTGTCGGCCATTTTTTTCAGGTGATGACCAATGGCTTCGGAAATATGTACAGCTACGCTGCGCGCGTCTCGCCTGCGGACCGTTGGCGCATCGCGGCGTACATTCGCGTCCTGCAATTGAGCGGGCATGCCGGTATGAATGATGTGCCGCCTTCGGAACGCGCCAAACTCGAAGCGACCGGCGGGCCATCGAGAAATCCGCAAAACACGCAGCCGGGCGCGGGACAAAGGCCATGAGCGAGACAGTTCCCGTTGCGCGGCCGCTTTCCGAGGAACAATTGCTCGCGACAATCAGCTCGTATCAATGGCGCGCGCTGATTGTGGGAATCATCGCTTCGATTGTGTGCATCGTGGATGCTTTTTTTTCGCCTGAGCAATTTTTTCGCTCCTACCTTTTTGCATTTGTGTTCTGGGTCGGCTTCCCTCTCGGCGGGATGGTCATCGTGATGATGAATCACCTCACCGGCGGAAATTGGGGGCTGCCGATTCGGCGCACGCTGGAAGCCGCATCGCGCACGCTTCCGCTGATGGCCGTTCTGTTCATCCCTATTTTTTTCGGCATGCATTTTCTGTACGCATGGGCCGACCCGGCGAAAGTAGCGGCAGATCCAGCGCTCGAATACAAACACCTGTACCTGAGCAAATGGTTTTTCATTCTGCGCACGGTTTTCTATTTCGTGATTTGGATTCTGCTGGAGTGGCTGCTCAATCGCTGGGCCGCTGAGCAGGACCGCACCGGAGGCCGGCAGATTGCGACGCGGCTGGAATCGTTCAGCGGGCCTGCCATTGTGATCTATTCGCTGCTCATTACGTTCGCGTCGGTGGATTGGGTGATGTCGCTCGAGCCGCGCTGGTCTTCGACAATTTACGGGCTGCTTTTCATGGTCATTCAGGGACTCGCGGCTCTTGCCTTCGGCGTCTACCTGGCGCGTTGGCTGGCGCATTACGAGCCGTTGGCTCCTTACGCAACGCCGGAGCGTTTTCTGGATTTAGGAAATTTGCTGCTGACCTTCGTGATTTTGTGGGCCTACCTGGCGTTTTCGCAATTCCTGATTATCTGGTCGGGCAATCTGAAGACGGAAATTCCGTGGTATCTGAGCCGGGCGCGCGGCGGATGGGCTGCGCTTGCGCTGTTCCTGATTATTTTTCACTTTTTCGCGCCGTTTCTGCTGCTGCTCTGGCGGCCCATGAAGCGGCGCGTGCAAAGAATCGCGATGGTTTCGATGGGGCTGATGTTTGTTTCGCTGGTGGACGTTTACTGGCTGGTTGTCCCTGCGTTCCAACATAACGAGCCAAAACTGCACTTACTCGATTTTGCTGCGTCAATAGCTATCGGGGGAATTTGGCTGGCGGCGTTTTTCTACGAATTGAAACGCCGTCCGCTGCTGCCTGCGCACGATCCTGATTTTGCGGAGGCGTTCGCAAATGCCGAGTGAACCGATCATTCACAGCGAAGGCGTGCGGCACGAAATTCGCGACACGAATATTCCTGCACTCAGCGCATTTGGCGTGGCGATTGTTCTGACCATCGCGGCGACCATGCTGTTCTGCTTCGTGATTTTTCGAATTTACCAGAACACGATGCCGATGGGTCCGCCGGCGACGCCGTACGCTTCGTCGCGGCAACTGCCACCCGAGCCACGATTGCAAACTTCGCCGCGAATGGATTTGGAAGGTTACTTGAGTACGCAGAGGAACGAACTCGATGATTACAGCTGGGTCGATCGCCAAAGCGGCGTTGTGCGCATTCCCGTTGAACGCGCGATGGAGCTCTTGCTGAAGCAAGGTTTTCCAGTGCGACGCGCAGCGGACACTTCTCAGGTCACGCGATTGCCGGACGGCTACAGCCCGCCCATGCTTCTCATCAATTTGCATTCCAAGCACGCTCAAGTGGCAGCGCGACGCACAGCACGCCGGTCAATCGCCGGAAACGGCGGTAATCGATGATTAAGAGGGTCAAAATTCGGCTCGCTTGTACGCGAATTGCGCCGTTCGCGCTCATCGCAGCGATGCTCTTGGCGCCGCGCGCCTTCGCACAATTCCAAACCATCGGCATTCGTCCTGAACTTCTGAAGAACGTTGGCCTCGACCAAAAGCTCAATCACCAGGTTCCGTTGGATCTGCAATTCACCGACGCGCATGGCCGCGAAGTGCACCTCGGTGAATATTTCACGAATAAGCCGGTGATTCTCGTGCTCGTTTATTACCGCTGCCCGATGCTTTGCACGCAAGTGCTGGAAGGAGTGCTGGAGAGCGCGCGAGCGATGTCGCTGAAATTGGGCAAGGACTACGAAATCGTGACCGTCAGTATCGACCCGCACGACCGCCCGATTGATGCGCTAGCGCGCGAGCAGCTGTACACGCACTCGTATGCGCGCGGCTCGGTCCACGGCTGGCATTTTCTTGTCGGGCATGACGCGCAGATTCACGCGCTCGCTGACGCTGTCGGTTTTCGCTACGCCTACGATTCGCGGTCGGGACAGTTCGCGCATCCGAGCGCGATTATGGTGCTCACGCCTCAGGGACGGCTATCAGAATATTTTTATGGCATCCAGTATTCGCCGCGCGATTTGCGACTAGCATTGGTGCAAGCATCGAACGAGCGCATTGGAAATCCCGTGGATGCGCTTCTGCTGCTCTGCTGCAGTTACGACGCATTGACCGGCCGGTATGCGCTGGTGATTTCGCGCGTGCTGAAGTTCGCTGCGGCCCTCACGCTACTCGGCCTCGGGCTGTTGATATTTTATCTTCGCAAAGGCGAACACTGTTCCCTTCCCGGCAAACGCGCATGATTCATCCAGCCTTCATTTCAGAAACGTTCCATTTCCCCAACACGCTCGGCCTTTTTGTTTTTCAGCGAGGCGCTTCGACCATTGCGCCCCAGGCGGATTACATTTTCTATTTTTTGCTGGCATTCAGTGGCTTTTTTATCGTGCTGATTTTTGGACTGATTTTGTACTTCATGGTGAAGTACCGCCGTCGCTCGGAAGATGAACTCGCTGAAGAAGTCAAAGTGTCGCTTCCCCTTGAGATTGCCTGGACCGTCATTCCTGTCGGGCTGTGCGCCATCATTTTCCTGTGGTCCGGCACAATTTTCTTTCGCGAAGCTCGTCCACCGGCGCGTTCGATGGAGATTTTCGTCATCGGCAAACAGTGGATGTGGCAATTGCAGCACGTAAACGGCGCGCGCGAAATTAACGAGTTGCACGTTCCGTTGAACGTACCGGTGAAGCTGACGATGACCTCGCAGGACGTCATTCACGATTTTTTCATTCCCGCGTTTCGCATTAAGGAAGACGTGCTGCCCGGGCGTTACACGAGCCTGTGGTTTCAGGCGACGCAGCTGGGGACGTTCAGTTTTCGCTGCGCGCAGTTCTGCGGCACGGCGCATTCCATGATGGTCGGCACGGTCGTCGTGATGAAGCCGGACGATTATGCTCGCTGGCTTTCGGCGAACGCCCCGGCGCAGTCCATGTCCGCGACAGGACAGAAGCTTTTCTCGCAGCTCGGCTGCGCCACCTGCCACACGAATGACAATTCGGGCAAATATCCGTCGCTGGCAGGGCTTTATGGACATCCTGTGGCGCTGCAGAACGGAAGCACCGCGACTGCGGATGATTCGTTTCTGCGCAGCATGATTGTCAATCCAAGCGCGATGCAGATTGCCGGGTACGCGCCATCCATGCCCTCATTTCAGGGCCAGATAGATGAAACGCAGTTGCTCGATCTGATTGCCTACATCAAGACGCTCGCACCAGAAGAAAAGGAGACGGCCCTCCGATGAGCGTCGCCGTCGCTGAACTCTCTACGCGCTCGCGCGTTCATTATCTGAACGAGAGCTACGGGATTAGGTCCTGGCTGCTGACCACGGATCATAAGCGCATCGGGCTCCTGTTCCTTGTTTCCATCACGTTCATGTTTTTCGTGGCCGCGGTTGCCGCGCTGCTGATTCGCATTCAACTGCTCGAGCCGAATGGCGCCATCGTTCAGCCGGAAACCTACAACCGGCTGTTTACGATTCACGGAATCATCATGGTGTGGTTCTTCCTCATTCCGTCCATACCGGCGGTGCTGGGGAATTTTCTGATTCCTATGATGATTGGCGCGCGCGATGTCGCCTTCCCCAAGTTGAATCTGATGAGCTGGTACATCTACACGATTGGCGGCCTTTTCACGCTCTATGCATTGGCAGCCGGCGGCGTCGATACGGGGTGGACCTTTTACGCACCTTACAGCAGCACC
>DAIRCW010000042.1:6820-17449 GCA_036796475.1 Candidatus Acidiferrales bacterium
GCCCCCATAGGTACCGGTGACTTCGGCAGTGAGGTTCGTGATCGGCGCGCTGTTCGAGCTATATGTGGTGATTTACGGCGGCGTGGACACCGGATGGACGTTCTACACGCCCTATAGCAGCACGTACGCAAACGGGCACGTATTCGCGGCCGCTGCGGGGATTTTCATCGTTGGGTTCTCGAGCATTTTGACTGGCCTGAATTTCATCGTAACCATTCACAAGATGCGCGCGCCGGGGATGACCTGGTTCCGGCTGCCGCTTTTCATCTGGGCGATGTACGCGACGAGCATCATCCTCGTGCTGGCCACGCCGGACTTGGCCATTACGCTTGGTCTGATGGCGGCGGAGAGATTCCTCGGCGTCGGGATTTTTAATCCGGCTCTCGGCGGCGATCCCGTTCTGTTCCAGCACCTGTTCTGGTTCTACTCGCATCCCGCGGTGTACATCATGGTGCTGCCGGCGATGGGCGTGGTCACGGAGCTGATTGCCGCCTATTCGCGGCACCGCGTTTACGGCTACAGCTTTGTAGCGTTTTCGAGCTTCGGCATCGCGCTGCTGGGATTTCTGGTCTGGGGACACCACATGTTTGTCTCCGGCCAGTCCGTTTACGCCGGAATGATTTTTTCTGCGTTGAGCTTTTTAGTGGCAATTCCGTCGGGAATAAAAGTTTTCAACTGGACGGCGACGCTTTACAAAGGCTCGAATTCATATGACGCGCCGATGCTTTATGCGCTTGGCTTCATCGGGCTCTTTGTCATTGGCGGATTAACTGGGCTTTTCCTCGCTTCGCTTTCGACGGACGTTCAAGTGCATGACACGTACTTCGTCATCGCGCATTTTCACTACATTATGGTTGGGGGCGCGGTGACGGCCTACATGGGCGGGCTGCATTACTGGTGGCCGAAAATCACCGGCCGTCTGTATCCCGACAAATGGGCGCGGCTCGCGGCGCTGATTATTTTTGTGGGATTCAATGTGACGTTCTTCCCGCAATACGTGCTCGGGTACATGGGCATGCCGCGTCGCTATCCGATTTACCCGCCGCAGTTCCAGTGGCTGAACGTCGCTTCATCCGCAGGCGCAACGATCCTCGGCATCGGTTATCTGATTCCATTTGTTTATTTGATTTGGTCCATGCGCTACGGACCGGAAGCAGGGCCGAATCCGTGGCATGTGAAGGGGCTCGAATGGCAAACGCCCTCGCCGCCGCCGCGGGAAAACTTCGAAGAAACGCCGATCGTGACCGAAGAAGCTTACGCCTATCCCACGCGGCCAAGAGGGAGCGCACGTGTCTGAAGCCGCGGTCAAGCAGGCAGGGCGGCCGATTCTCGAAGAGCACTTCGCGGATCTGCCCGCGCAGGAGAGCGCGCGCAAACTGGGCATGTGGGTTTTTCTGGTTACCGAAGTCCTGTTCTTCGGCGGGCTTTTCACCACCTACACGATTTACCGTGAGCTTTACTTCGCGGGCTTCGCGCAGGGCAGCCATTTAATCGAAGTAAAGTGGGGCGCGATAAACACGCTCGTGCTCATCGTCAGCAGCTTCACAGTGGCCTTGGCGATTCGCACCGCTCAAGTCGGCAAGCGCAGCCGGGCTACGGTGTCTCTGCTGCTCGTTACTGCGCTCCTCGGCGCTCTGTTTCTTTTCATCAAGTTTTATTTCGAGTGGTTCCACGATTTTAAGGAAGGACTTTTCCCCGGCGTTCGCTGGGACTACCACGGGCCGTTTGCTCCTCACGTCCAGCTCTTTTTTGTTTTTTATTACTTCATGACAGGCCTGCACGCCATTCACGTGATGGTGGGCATGGGCATCATGTGCGCGCTGGCGTGCTTGGCGTGGCGAGGGCGTTTTTCGCCCCGATATTACTCGCCACTCGAAGTCGGCGCGCTCTACTGGCACTTCGTGGACATCATCTGGATTTTCCTTTTTCCATTGCTTTATTTAATCGGGGGACGTTCATGAGCGCAGACGCTCACATTGTGCCGGTGAAAATTTATCTAGGCACGTTTGTAGGCTTGGTTGTGCTGGCGCTGGCGACCACCGGAATCGCTTACCTCAATTTGGGAATTTGGAATACGGTGATCGCGCTCGTGATCGCCGTGGCGAAAGCGCTGCTGGTGATTCTCTTTTTCATGCACGCCTACTATGACAAAGGCCTGACGCGCGTCGTTTTCAGCGTAGGAATTATCTGGCTCGCGATTCTCATTGTGCTTTCCAGCACAGACGTGTTTACGCGCAGCTGGACGCCTGTACCGCGCAGTTGGGCGCCGGACATCGCCCTGCATCAGAATCCGAAGTGAGGAAGAATGAAGTTAAGCAGCCGCTTTCGCGCCGCGATGCCATGGATTCTTTTCTGGGCAATTGCGGCTACATTGTGCACGGCTCTGGGATATGCACATCAAAACGTCCCTCCGAAAAGACCGCAGCCCAAACCGGCAGGAGCAGCGCAAACGCAGAATGCGCCGCAGCAGGATGCGGTTGCTCGCGGCAAGTATCTCGTCGAGCAGGTGGCCAAGTGCGGCGAATGCCACACTCCACGTGATTCGGAAGGCAATCTCGACGGCTCGCGCTGGCTCGATGGAGCGACCATTTGGATTCGTCCCGTTCACCACATGAACAATTGGGCGGAATGGGCGCCGCGTCTCGCAGGACTGCCGAGCTTCACTGACGATCAGGCCGAAGCCGTGCTGGAGAAAGGCATCGGGCCGAATGGCGCCCCGATTCGCCCGCCGATGCACGTCTATCAAATGGATCATGCCGACGCCCTCGCGATCATCGCGTATCTGCGTTCATTGCAACAGACTCAGCCCGGCCGCAATCCGCAGCGGTAGCATTCCAACTCAATTTCATTCGCTAGAGCCGCTCGCGAAATTTGCCTTTGCTCTGCGCGCATATTTGTATTATAGAAATCATGCGGCCCAGTGTGCGGCGCGTGTCCTCATACCAGAAATCTAGCGAACTGAGCAGGGAGAGGGTTATGAATCCGACGAGCTTGAGAATTGTGTCATTTAAGAATTTCGCCGCCGCGGCTGTTGCTCGCTGCGATGCGCGCACGCTTTACGCGATTTTGTTCACGGCTTTCGCCGCGATGTGGGCCTTGGTTGCGTTCTCCCCGGCGGCGCTCGCGCAGCAAAAGCGCGCGCTAAGCGTGGACGATCTTGCCAAAATGCGCGACGTTCGCGACCCGCAATGCTCGCCCGACGGCAAATGGGTGGCCTACATGGTGAGCACGGTGAACACCAAAGACGACAAGCACACTTCGCACATCTGGATGGTGCGCACCGACGGCTCGCAGGACATCCAAGTCACGCAAAGCCAGGAATCGGAAAGCGGTCCGGAGTGGTCGCCTGACGGAAAATATCTCTCGTTCACTTCGAGCAGGCCCGGTCCGGCCAAAGGCGGCCAAGTCTGGCTGTTGAGCCGCGAAGGCGGTGAGGCGCAGCAGTTGACCGCGGTGACCAAGGGCCATTTGGAGGGTTACGAATGGTCGCCCGATTCGAAGCGCCTTGCACTGGTGATTCAGGATCCCAATCCGCAGCAGCCTGATGAAGACCAGGAGCCCGGCGCAAAGCCCAAGCCGCCCAAGCCTGTGGTGATCAATCGCTATCATTTTCGACAGGACGTGGTCGGTTATCTGCTCGCGAACCAACACACGCATATCTATCTCTTCGACGTCGCTACCAAAAAAATGGAACGGCTCACCAAGGACGACTATGACGAAGAGGGCCCGGTATGGTCGCCGGATGGAACGCGTATCGCTTTCCTGAGCAACCACGATCCGCAGCCCGATCGCGACCCGATTCCGCAGGTGTTTGTGGCCAACGCGCAGCCGGGCTCCGTCGAAAAGCAAATCACGCATTACCCTGAGCGCGCCACGCGCGGAAAGCTCGCATGGAGCCCCGACGGAAAATGGATCGCGTTCCTGCTCGGGGATGAGAAGAAATGGGACGCCTACGGAATGTCGCATCTTGCGGTCGTACCGTCCGATGGCTCCGCCGAGCCCACCGTTCTCACGGAAAAGCTCGACCGCTCCGTTTCCGCGCCATACTTCAGCGAAGACGGAAAATCTATCGTCGCGTTTGAAGAAGACGACCGCTCGGAATATCCAATCTCGATCAATGTGGCTGATCAGAGCGTCCGCAAATTGCTCGAACCGCCGATCGTCATTGGCGGCGCGTCGCACTCGAATGGCTGTCTGGTGGGAATCACTGGCGGCGACGATAAGCCTATGGAGATTTATTCCTGGGAAGACGGCATGCTCAAGCAGCTCACGCATCAGAACGACGCACTCTTCTCGCAGCTAGAGCTCGCCAAGACCGTCGACGTCAGCTACAAAACGCCTGACAACAACGAAGTCCACGGGCTGCTCACCTATCCGCTGAATTACGTCGAAGGCACAAAAGTCCCGCTGCTGCTGCGCATTCACGGCGGGCCAAACGGGCAGGACGGGCACGAGTTCGAGTTCGAGCGGCAGATTTTCGCCGCGAACGGCTACGCGGTGCTCAATGTGAATTATCGCGGCAGCTCAGGACGCGGCCAGAAGTTCCAGCGTGCGATTTTTGACGACTGGGGCCACTACGAAGTCATCGACCTCGAAGCCGGAATCAATCACGTGATTCAAATGGGCGTGGCGGATCCCAACCGCCTCGGCGTCGGCGGATGGAGCTACGGCTGCATTCTCACCGATTACATGGTCGCGAGCGACCCGCGCCTGAAGGCCGCCACGTGCGGCGCGGGCACAGGATTCACCATCGCGCTCTACGGCGTGGATCAGTACATCATTCAGTACGACAACGAAATCGGCCCGCCATGGAACGCGAAAGCCTGGGCCAGCTACCAGAAACTTTCCTATCCGTTTTTGCATGCCGACCGCATCAAGACGCCCACTCTCTATCTGAGCGGCGATCAGGATGCCAACGTCCCCATGATCGGCAACATGCAAATGTACCAGGCGCTGCGCAGCCTCGGGGTTCCCACGGAGCTGATCGTTTATCCTGGCCAGTTCCACGGGATTCAGCGGCCGAGTTTCCAGCGCGACCGCTACGAGCGTTATCTCGCGTGGTATGCAAAATATCTGAAAAACAACGGCGGCGAAGTGGCCGCGAAATACGAGAAATGGATCGATCCGCCGGGGCAATCGAAATAGCGCTTTTCAAAGGGGGGCGTTCTCGCGCACAGGAGTGCGAAACGCCTCCGATTCAATAAAGCCTAGACATTCTGCTGTGAATTAAACAGCAGGTCCTATCAATACGGCCGGTTCGCCTTTCGTTGAACGAAAGTCTCACAATAGCCGCAGGGGATGACTCTGATCGCAGCGACTCTGCTCCTCCAATTTCCAACGCCTAGCCCCGAGCTCGCCCGTCGCGGCGGAACTCCAGCATGGCCGCTTGGCCATTTCGCAACGCTGTTGTTTTGCGCCGTACTTATTTCGATTGTGTTTGGCTGTGTCTTTCATTCCACAGCCAAAACGCGAATCCTCGCCGCTTTGCGCTACTTTCTTCTGCTGATTATCTTTACGCTCGCGCTGGCCTGGCTCATGCTTCCCTTTTCCCACTGAGTGAACAATTTGTGAAAACACCTCCGACCCGCACGGGAACTAGCGAGTGGACGTGCCGCTGGATTTTGTTTCCGCATGCGCTTCCGTCTTGCTGCTGGCAGGCTTTGGCTCTTGCACGGTTGACTCGCGAGGCTTCGGCGGATGTTGCGCTTTCGGCAGGACCTCGACAGGCATGTGGCTCAGCTTCTTGTAAACCATGCGGCGACGGCGCACCGGCCACCAGTCGTATAGATAGATTTGCATTGGCCGCCACATGGCGACCCATCCTGCGATCGTCAGGCTTTCGCGCAGAATGGCGGCGCCAGTGCCAACGTCGCGTCCGATGAGCATCTGGCTCGCCGCAAGGCACGCGGAAAGGAAACCAGCGCCAATCAGCAGACTGGTGCGCCCCTGTTTAAACAGGCGCTTCAGTTCGAGGTCAATGATCTCCGCGCGATGCGCGAAGTGGTGATGCACCGCAGTCTTGATCGTCTCGCGCGGATCTCCGCCGTCTGGTTCTGCCGGCCATTGGTCGAGATGAATCCGCAGACGGATCGGGTCGTCCAGAGAATATTCCTGCGCCCAGCTGACAATGAATTCCTCCGCATCATCATCAAGGTCCTTTTCCATGAAAGGAGACGGATCCATCGAGTTGAAAAGCTGGCTGATGTCGCGCAGGCTGAGCGAGATGAAATGCGGATGCGCATGGTCATGCGCACGCGGATGCGACGAGGCTCTCGAATGCGCGGGCCAGCGCATGGTCCATTGTAACCGCAGGTCTTCAGCAGATATTAGTGCCTGCCGGCGGCGACGGCGAATGCGGCAGGGCTGACGTAAACGGACTCGTAGTCTGCTTCAATGCCGCTGTGCGTGTAGAACTTCTGATCCTCTTCCGGACGCGGAACAAACCGGATGGCGCGCACACCGACCTTGGAGCACACGTCGCCCCAGTGGCGAATGCCCTTACCCATGGAAATCAGATCGCCAGGCTCAAGCTCGATAGAAACGACCGGCTGGCCCGCCGGATGCACATAGCAATTCAAGCATCCGGAGAGAATAAGGTCGCTCTCCAGACCCTTGTGCCAGTGCTCTCTCTTCAGTTCTTCAACCGCTTCAGCAAATCCTGGCGTTCCACCGTGCAACTCGACAAAGCTATATCCCACAAAATTATTCTTTTGTTTGTGCGCTTCCAGCTCTGGTGCGTACGCTTTCAAAATCTCTTCCGCCGGAGCGTCTGCTGGAATGGGATGAACGCTGGTCCAACGTTGGTATTCGACACCAATACTCGAAAGAAAGGACTGTATTTCGGCGGGCATGATGAATGTCCGCCCGCGATGCGGAGCCTTCACAATGGCCATATTCCCAAGCCCTACATGTAAACCGCAAATAGCTGCGGGCGCTCAGGCGAGCGGTTTTGTCCTTAGCAGGATCCCTGTGTACGCAGGTGAAAACACTCCTGCGAGGACGGTACTTCGTTTGTTGCGGAGCGCCTACCCTCTAAGTAGAAGCCTCGCGAAACGGGACTGAATTGTCGCGCTAAACTTCGCCGAATGCAAGTAAATTTATAGTAATCAAGGTTTTCAAGACCGATTCGCGCTGCGAACTTCAAGCTTCGGCGCGAACGAAGTGGCTTCCTGGTTTTGTGATGGGTTCGCCCTTGCGGCACTGCGGGCATTCGAAAGCCTCGTAGCTGGGAATATTGATGTCGAGCAAAGCTTTGGCAGGCACATCCCACTCGAGCCGGCCATTGCTGCGGTCAATCAACGCCGCCGCAGCCACGACTCGTCCCACTGCTTGTTCCACAATACTCATGGTCTCGCGAGTCGAGCCGCCGGTAGTCCACACGTCCTCGACCACCAGAACTTTTTCGCCGGGGCGAATGCTGAACCCGCGCCGCAGCGCCATGTGGCCGGAAGAATCGCGTTCGACAAAAATTGCGCGAACGCCGAGCGCACGCCCCAGCTCATGTCCCACCAAAACGCCGCCCAGAGCCGGCGAAACCACGCAGTCAATTTCCGCGCCACGAAATTTCTCCGCCAGCGCGCGCCCCAGTTTCTCGGCTATATCCGGATGCTGCAGCACCAGTGCACACTGAACATAAACCGCGCTGTGCCGGCCGCTCGAGAGTTCAAAATGCCCCTCGCGAACCGCGCCAACTTTCTCAAAGATATGTCGCATCTCAGCGGCTTCCATGAAATCAGCCTCCCGGGGAAATTGACGGCCCGAGCGTAGGCCAGGGACGCGGGAATGTCAACGAGCGGGAACAGCCGAAGGGGTTGCCTGTGTTAGAATTCCAGCGCAGAAAGCGGGCTGATTGACAGAGATTCGGTCATGGCGCGAAAGCGCCGCAGCCCTGCGTTACTCGTTTATTTCCAGCAAAATACCGTTTACCGAGCGGCTGGCCGCCTAATCGTTTGAAACATATCGGCGGTCTCGCACGTTTCATTCACTTAGGACACTTAACGCAAGTTTCAAATAGTCTGAGAGGAAGAAACTATATGACTGCAAGGTTGATTCGTACCGTGGTTGCCCTGTATCTGGTGGGCGCGCTATCTGCCGGAGTCCCGGCATTTGGGCAAGCGCAGAGCACGCCGCAGAGTCAGGCGCAACAGCCTCAGCAGAGTCAGGCCCAGCCGCAGGCGACCGCCGCGCCCAATCTGCCGCCGAATTCCTACGTGAACCTGCTGGCCACCCGAAACTACAGCAAGGGCAAGCGCACCTTCCCGAACTTTTTCGGGGCATATTCGCCGCAATCCGTTCCTTCGCCGGACTTGACCAATACGCCCTCGATTTACACCTTGATTCAGGATGGCAAGCTGCAGCTGGGCCTCCAGGACGCTATCGCGCTGGCGCTGCAAAATGATCTCGACATCGCCGTCCAGGAATACACGCCGTGGATTGACCAGGCAAATTTGCTAAGCGCGGAAGGCGGTGGTACGCCGTTCGCCGGCAGCACCGGAGGGGGCGGAACTTTCGATCCGGTAGTCAACGCAACCGCCGGAGTTACCAGCAGCGTTATAGCCGCGAACAACGCCCTGCAAAGCGGCATCGGCACCGGTGCCGGCTTTTTCGTGCTCAAGAACCATTCCACGATTTTCGATGTGGGATATTCCCAAAAATTTCATACCGGCACAATCTTCAACGTGCAGTTAAACAACACCCGCAGTTCATCCACTTCACCGCAGAACTTTTTCAACCCGGCGGTCGCTTCCAATCTCACGGTTGGAATCCAACAGCCACTGCTGAACGGATTCGGCCGTTTAGCGAACATGCGATTCATCCTTGAAGCGCGGAACACCAGCCAGGTTGGCCGACTGCAATTCGAGGAACAAGTGATTGCCGCCGTAACCCAGGTGGAAACGCAATATTGGACATTGGTGGCTGACGAGCAAGCCGTGGACGTCGCCAAGCAAACGCTGGCCGTCTCGCAAAAACTCTACGAGGACGACCAACGGCAGTTGCAGATCGGGACGCTGGCGCATCTGGACGTGGTCACTGCCCAATCGGCGATTGCCACCAACAATCAAGCGCTCATCGCTGCGCAAACCAACGCCTTGCAGCAAGGAATCGTCGTCCTCAACCTGATTACCAAAGACCCCATGGAAAAGCGTCTGCAAGGCATCGAAGTAGTGCCTACCACGCCGCTCGAACAAAATCCGCAAATCCCCAATGTCGCCTTGCCTGATGCCGTCACCGAAGCCTGGAACAATCGTCCAGAGCTGAAAGTGGACGACCTGACGCTGCGTAACAACGACATCGAAGTTCGCGCCACGCGCAATTTACTGCTTCCTTCGCTCACGCTCTCCGGCCAGTACACCAGCGCGGGACTGGGCGGCAGAGCACGTGGCGCTTTCACTCCCAACGGTACGTTGCTCGCGGACACGACCGCGCCGATCGTCGATAGCAATGGACAACCGGTGATTGATTCCGCCACTGGAAATCCAACTTTCCTTGGTTTTCCCGGCGGAACGGTCGGGCCGGCCGTTCCCGGCGGCATTAGCACCACCTATTCGGATATTTTCCGTAATAATTTCCCGACGTACTCCGCGTCGTTGAACTTGAGCCTGCCTCTGCGCAACCGCTCCGCGCAGGCGGCCAATGCCGTCGCGCAGTTGAATCAGCGTGAAGAACAAACCGTGCAGCAGCGCGACAAGAACACGATCGTCGTCGGCGTGCGCCAAGCGCTCACCGCCGTCCAGCAGGACGCCGCTCAAGTGCAGGCGACCGTGCAGGCCACGCAGCTCGCGCAGGAGACTTACGATGACGAAGTGAAGAAGTTCGACCTCGGCGCTTCCACCACGTACAACGTCGTGCTGCAATCGCGCGACCTGAACGCCGCGAAGCTCAACGAGCTCACCGCCAAAACCAATCTCGAAATCGCGCTCGTCAATCTCAATCAGGCGCTCGGGCGCACGCTCGCGAACAACAACATCACCATCGCGAGCCGTTTGGGACGCCAATTCGACCCGAATGCCAAAGCGCCGCTCATTCCCGGCACCATTGACGGCCGCCTCGCTGGCGTGGACGTTTTCGGCCTGGGCGTCGGCAAATAGCGCGGCTCGGTCCGACGCATTTCGACGAAGTTGCTGCGCCAGTTCGCGCGCAGCTATTTTTGTGTTGCTTCGTGCCGCGGAGCCAAATTGCGAAATGGAGCCAGTTGCGGCGAATGCGCCAGCCGCTCCGGAAACTCCTCCACGTACCGCCTCATTCCCGGATGCCAGAATTCCAGGTAATGAAATTCGCGCATTTCGTCAACCGCCTGCTCCGCCGTCCAACCTTCGAAAGCGATGCGATACGCGGCGATGAACACGCCGCTGCGGTCTCCTCCCAGCCAACAGTGAATGAAGATCTTTCTTCGCGGGCGCTTCTGAATCAGCGCGAAAAATTTCGCGATCTGCTCATCCGGAGGATTCGACCATCCATTTCCCGGCAAATTGACGAACTGCATTCCGAGCGCCTGCGCTTGCCTGCGCTCTTTATTCACGGCCTCATGCAGCACGCCGCGCAAATCCACAATCGTGTCGACACCCATCCCCTTGAGATGCGCAAGACTGTCGTCTTTCGGCTGCGCCCCGCGGTACAAATAATCGTTCA
>DAIRCW010000043.1:0-17087 GCA_036796475.1 Candidatus Acidiferrales bacterium
ACCGTGTTGTCGGTAATGTCTATGCCGTCCATCGAAACCGTGTTCTGATCGCTGCGAGCCCCTGCCACCGTACCACCTTGATTGCCGAATCCTCCGTTTGCCGATGTGTCGTAAGGTGTCGTGGCGGGTTGCAAGGTGAGGAACTCTGAAGCGTCCCGTTGCAGAGTGGGAAGGCGACCCAGAATTGCACCTCCGACAGCCTCGCCAACCTGCGAATCGGTTGTCTGCAATTCGACGCGCGCGCCTGCCTCCACCGTTACCGTTTGCGTCGTTGCTCCGAGTTGCAGTTTAACGTCTACGTTGTAGCTCTTCGCTACATCCACTCGAATCGACGCCACGTCGGACGTGAGAAAACCACTTTTCTTTACGGTAATCGAATAATCGCCCGGCATTACGCTGACGAACGTATATTGGCCAACCGTGTTGGTCTGCTGCGTGACTTGAACACCGGTGGCGGTATTGCTTAGTATGACTGAGGCGTCGGGAACAACGGCCCCGGTGGGGTCCGTAACAGTTCCGATTACTCTTCCCGTTGTCGCATCCTGCGCGACAGCCAAGTGTGCGACAAGCCCGGCAGCAAGGACCAACACACCAATAACCAGAACTAAACGTTGTTTCACGCCAGTCCTCCTCAATTTCTTCTGTCGTTGCGAATCAAAACTCGGATCGAATTTCGTCCCTCCCCAGGGACGCCCCACCACCTGGAGGCTGCACCGCCACGCAAAACTGCACGCGCCAGACCCACGGGCCTGGCGCGCCTTATAGTACTCGTCTGATTCGATTGTCAAGGCGTTTCGTGCGCCTCGTAACACATCCCCCGGGAAAACTCACTGCCCATTGTCTTCGCATGTCGAGTACCAATTCGAACCTACACATTCAGAGCCATGCAACCAACTGATTGTACGAATGTTAGTGAAAATCGCCATCCCTGGACTTCGCGCGATACGCCTCAAATTCATATTGAAAGTCATAGATTTGTACGCGGATTCGTATTTCCTTTGTTGGGCGCGTTTGGAGGCGGTGTTTTGAGCCAATGTAAGACAGATGTTCTCGATGTGCACACGGCTCGGCCATTCGATAACCACAAGGATGAGCTAAGTACTTTGCTAGCAATAATTTTCGCTTAGCTCTCTGGCCATGCACCTGCTTCCGGCTGATATTGGTCTGCTTTTGCGAATTGAGGGTGGCACTTATGACCGCGCCGAACCAACAGGCAGAGACGCACTCAGTCGAGATCTCAGGCTGGGATACGGACGAAAACTTCTTTGTGGAGCGAGCCTACTTGCAGAATTGTGCCAACGGCCACAAACACGTCTCGATCCACAGCCGGCTCCGTATCGGTTCCCTGGTTTTCCTACGCATTTCCGATGAGCTTTCGCCGGAACGCAGCGTCCCCGTTGCCTACGAAGTCTCGAAAACGAGTGAGCCCGCGTCCAACAAGCAATCCGATGTCGAACTGGTGCGGCGGCATCCACGAGAACATCTTCATCGTCTCCGTGCGGAGCAGTTCGTCGCGGCACCACGCCTGAATTAAAGCTCGTTAAGTCCTGCAGTGTTCCCGTTCCATTTCGGCACCCTACTTTTCTGAAACAGGATACGCGTGATTTCGAACCTAGCGTCTCCGTTTGAAAAGTCTTGTCGCCAACTGTTGTGCGCGGCGGGAGTGTTCCTTGTAAGCAACTACTTTTCTGTGGTTTAGGCTTGGTTGCAGCGCTAGGGCCGACCGCTTGCTAAGCTTTCCTTCACATTTGATGTCCTCACCGTCTGGCACAAACCTTGCTCTCTCCCGCAGCAAATGCCTACAGCTATCGAAAACTCTGCGGCGGAGTCAGTTCGCCACAACTTGCCGGTCTGCATTCTGGACGACGAACCCGATCTCGTCGAAATCACGGTCGCCAAGCTCTCGCGTCTTGGTTTTCCGACGCTCGGCACGACGCGCGCCGAGGACGCCCTGGG
The DNA here is from genome assembly GCA_036796475.1 of Candidatus Acidiferrales bacterium. Lineage (GTDB taxonomy): Bacteria > Acidobacteriota > Terriglobia > Acidiferrales > UBA7541 > DAHUXN01. The sequence goes on from DAIRCW010000043.1 coordinate 1,957, forward strand.
CCAAGTGCGCGTTGGCGCTTGCCGCGTGGTTCTCGCGGACATGAAAATGCCGGGGATGGACGGCTTCGCGTTCCTGGAGAAATCGCTGCAGATTGATCCCAGCATTGCGGTCATTCTTGTGACGGGTTTTTATTCCGTGGATGCGGCCATCGAAGCCATCCGGCGGGGGGCGCACGATTTCCTCTGCAAGCCACTCGACGAAGAACGCCTGGTCAAAGCCCTCGACGAGCTTGCCGAAGTTTCGACCCGCCGCTCGCAAATCCGCGCTCTCGACGATCAACTGCTCTCGAATGTTGAATTCGAGGGCATCGTGGGACGCAGTCCGGCGATGCTCGAAATGCTGGACATGGCGCGCAAAATTTCGCGGCATTACACAAACGTGCTCATCACCGGGCCTACAGGCTCCGGCAAAGAACTGGTCGCCCGCGCGCTTCATCAAATGAGCCCCGTCGCTCATCAGAAGTTCGCGGTGTGCAATTGCTCCGCTTTAGTTGACACGCTTCTGGAAAGTCAGCTCTTCGGCCACATGCGTGGATCATTCACGGGCGCGACGGATACACGCCCCGGCCTTTTCGAATACGCCAATGGCGGCAGCGTTTTCCTCGACGAAATCGGCGAAACATCGTCGCAAATGCAGGCCAAGCTCCTGCGCCTGATACAAAACCGAGAAATTCAGCGCGTCGGTTCGCCGGAAGTAAAAAAAGTGGACGTGCGCATCATCGCTGCGACGAACAGAGATCTTCGCAGCGAAGTCCTTGCCGGACGCTTCCGCGAGGACCTTTTCTACCGGCTCAGCTCTCTCGAAATTCAAGTCCCGGGCCTTGCCGAGCGCACCGAAGACATTCCGATTCTCGTGCGTTACTTCCTCAAGAAATATAGCGAGGCTTACGGGAAGACGTTGCAGGGACTCACGCGCCGCGCGCAGATCGTTCTGCTGCATCACGACTGGCCCGGCAACGTCCGCGAACTGGAAAACGTTATCTCCAGCGCGGCCATTACGACGGTGGGTGAATTCATCGATGTGGCCGACCTTCCCGGCAATCTCCGCAAACCCGCCGGACATGCCGGACACTCTGACGAAACCTGGCGTCCACTACCACTCGATGAAATTCGCAAGATTCACATCAAACGCGTGCTGGATATGTGCAACGGCAATCGTGTGCGCGCCTCGCAGATTCTCGGTATCGGCCGCACGAGTCTGTATCGTTTTTTGAAGAGCGATTCTGCACACTCGGCCTAGTCCCAGGATCGAGCACTGCATCGGTCCAGACGCAGATTAAAGCCATATTTGTAGGGCTTCATTCCGTTCCGGCACACCGGTGCCGCCCCGCACCATCTCTGGCGTGTTCCATTTTGGCAAACACCTCATTCTTAATCACATGAACGGGCCCCGCATGGCCGCACGTGTGCTTTGTGTTTTGATGGAGGCCCCGGCCATGCAATCTGTGATCAATTGGGCGGAACTGGGAATTGAGGTCAATAGCGATCGCCGCCAAGAATCGCGCATCGCTTTGACGGTCCATGTGGAAGTCACGGGATTCGACGTCGACGGGAAATTCTTCACCGAAGTTACGCGGACGATTGACATCAGCAAAAGCGGGTGCGGCCTTCCGCTGAAGCACCGCGTGGGCCGCGGCGGAATTCTGGCCATCAAGATTTTGGACAAGGACGGGAAGCAGCCCGCCGGCCAAAAGCCGTTTCTTTATCAGGTCGCCCGCTGCAATCCGGGTGGCATCGGCTGGACTGTTGGGGTCGCAAAACTGCAGGGCGAAAGCCTGTGGTCAGTTGCCTTCCCTGAAGCCGAAGCGGTAACTGCCGCGGTCAGCTAGCAGGCGCGCACGCCTGCCCAGATAAATCTTCAGCATATTGAAATTGCAGTTCTTTGGATCTACAACGCGAGCTGGCGCATTCAGTACTGGCGAGCGAAACATATTCTTCCCTGCTCGAACATGATGTGACTCTTACTTCTTGGCGAGTTCGATGCGCGCCTGCTGGAGCTCGGGGCGGTCAGCATCGGGTGCGCAGGTTTTTACGAGCTTGGCCAGATAGTCGTGGGCTTCGGTGGTGCGTCCGGCAAGCTGTGCCGCTTGGGCCGCGCCGTAAAGCGCATCGAAACGGTTGGGTGATTCTTCGAGCGCGCGTTTGTATTCGGCAAGCGCTTCGGCAGGCTTTTTCATTTCGAGGAGCATGTCGCCGAGCATTTCGCGCGCGGGCATGGTGAGCGAATCGACTCCGTCGGCCTCTTCTTTCTTTGCCGCGGCAAGCATAGCCTTGATGGCGTCCTGATTTTTGCCCTGCGCGTAGTCCAGCCACGCTTCGGCTTCTTGCTGCTGGAGGCTCTCGCCGGAATCGGAGGCGTACGCTTGCGAATGCATGGGATCGCTTTGGGCCGAGCTCGGATGATTCATCAGCTGAAGATTCTGCTGCGCTCCCGCGGCGTCGCCCGCATGCGCGGCACCCACGGCCCGGACAAAATTGATAGAGTCGAGCTCGTCGGGTTTCAGATTCGGAATTTGCCGCGAAGCGGCGGATTTCCAGTCGTGCAATTCGAGAGCCGTGCGCGCGGTAAGCCATGCCGTTTCGCGCGCGAGATCGTCGGGAGTCGCGCCTGGCGCGGTTTTCAGCTGGTTGATAACGTCCTGCGCCTTGGCGGCCTGGCCGCTCTGGGTGTACGCGTAATTCAGGAAATCCAGCGCGTGGAATTGGTAACTGGCGTCGGCTTTTCCGGCTTGCGTGGCCTGCGCAGCGGCCGCGGCGGCAGCGATGTTGGAATCGATGGCCTCCTGCCAGAGTCCGAGGCGAACGAAAATATGCGAGGGCATGTGCAGCGCGTGCGAGGAATCCGGCGCGATTTTCGCGTAACGGCGCGCAGCGACTAGACCTTGAGAGGCGAGCTCCGGCGTATCGGCAGCGTGAATCAGATAATGCAGCACGCCGGGATTATTCGGCGCGACGGCCATTAATTTATTCAAAATGTCGATGGCCTGCTGGCGATTCGCGTCCTCGTCTTCCTTCTTGCCTTGCAACGTAATCAGCGAAAGAGCGTAAAAGGCGCCGGCGTTCACGTCGTCGGGATATTTCGTGAAAATCTTGTTCATCCATCCCGAATACGCCTTGATGCGCGAGGCTTTGCTCAGATTGGGATTGTTCTGGAAGAAGACGCCGGCAGCGACGATGTACATGCGTTCGCGCTCGGTCTGCGCGCGAAGTTTTTGCGCTTGCATGGTGTCGTCGTGGCCTTCTTTCAGCGTGTCGGCGGTCGGCCAATCCCAGAGCTGATGGTAGAGGGACATCGCTTTGCCCCAGTCAGCAATGGCGCAAGTGGGATCCTGCTGAATAACCTGAGTGAAAGTCTGCTCAGCTTCCTGATATTGGAAATTGTGCAGCAGCGCAAGTCCGATGTTGAATGTCTTCTGCGCGTCGGGGGAGCACGAGGTGGCGAAATTCACGCTTCCGAGCCGCTCGGCCGCGCCGGCCTGTTTGGATTTCGAATTGTGGCGCGGGCGCGGAGCTGCGCCGAGCGATGTCGCGCAACAGAGCGCGCAGAAAAGTCCAATGGCCGCTTTCATCGGAGTCACCTCGGTTGCCATTCTACTCTCTTAGCTAGCGCCGGCGTATCCCGGCCCGTAAATTACTTTTCCGGGGAGCTCACCGGTCATTTTGCCGTCGGCGATTACCGGCACACCGTTCACGAGGACATAATCCATTCCCACCGAGAGCTGCTGGGGATTGGCATAGGTGGCCAGGTCGCGGACTTTTGCCGGATCGAAAATCACCACATCGGCCCACATGCCATCTTTCAACACGCCGCGGTCGGCGAGATGTTCGCGCTGCGCGGGAAGCGCCGAGAATTTGCGAATGGCATCGGGAAGCGTGAGCAGATGCTCTTCTCGAACGTACTTGCGCAGGATGCGCGGAAATGTGCCGTAGGTGCGCGGATGGGGATGGAACCTCGCGAAAACGCCGGTGGGCGATTCGCCGGAGGCATCATTATCCACCGAGACCCACGGTTGCTTGAGAGCAAATTCGATGTCCGGCTCGTTCATGCCGAAATCCGCGACGCCCACGTTGCCGTCGTCCTTGATGAGCAGATCGAAAAGAGCGTCAATGGGGTCTTCCTTCCAGGCTTTGGCCACATCGGCAAGCGTTTTGCCTTCGAACTGCGCGAGATCCGGGTTGTGCAGTTCGCAGAGGAGAACGCCCTCGGGCCCGGCGATCTCCTGCCATTCGTTGTCCCAGGATTTGCTGGGCGTTTCCATGTCTTTGCGAATGCGGGCGCGCATCTTGGGATCGCGCAGGCGTTCGATGAGTTTCTCGTTGCCGCCGTCGTGCGCCCAGGGCGGAATGAAGGCGGACATTCCGTTAGCCCAGGCGGTATAGGCGTAAGTGTCCGCTTCGATGTCGAGGCCTTCGCTGCGCGCTTTGTCGATGAACGCGACGACTTGCGGCATTTTTCCCCAGTTGGGCTTGCCGGCGGTTTTCAAATGGAAAATTTCCACGGGGATGTGCGCTTCGCGGGCGATGCGCGCGGTTTCCGCGAGCGCCTCCATTTCGCCGTCACCTTCGTTGCGCATGTGCGTAGCGTAAATGCCTCCGTATTGCGAGGCGACGGAGGCGAGCGCGATCAACTCGTCAGTGGAAGCGTACGGAGCTGGCGGATATTCGAGGGCAGAGGAAACTCCCAGCGCGCCTTCGCGCATGGCTTGGGAGACGAGCGACTTCATTTGATCGAGCTGCGCCGGAGTGGCTTGCACGTCGTTGTCGCCAATTACGACCCGGCGAACTTGCGTTGCGCCAACGTAGGTGCCGAGATTGATTCCCATGCCCTGCTTTTGCAGGCGCGCGAAGTATTCGGCGAGCGTGTGCCATTCGCAGGTGACTCCGTAATGCTGGCATTCGGTATTCATTTCCGCGAGAGTCGAATCGTTCTGCGGCGCAACGGTATCGCCTTCGCCTGTGATTTCTGTGGTAATGCCTTGAAATATCTTCGAGGGCACATGCGCATCGGCGAGAATGGTGGTTTCCGATTGGCCGAGCATGTCAATGAAACCGGGCGCAACCACGCGGCCGGCGGCGTCGATGGTGCGCGTGGCCTGCGAATGCGATAGGTCGCCGATGGCGGCGATGCGTCCGTCGCGAATGGCAATGTCACCCGAGTACCACGGTGAGCCAGTGCCGTCGATGATGTGGCCGTTGCGGATGATGACGTCGTATTCCGGATGCCGCACAGCGGGGCTTTGCGCTCGCACCGATTTGCCGTCAGCAAGGATGAGAATAAAAAGTGCCGCAGCAACTGCAACCGCTGATATCAATCCGATTATTCCGCGAGCCATTTCTTTCCCCCGAATGTAGTTCCGTGCGGCAGAGTATACGCCACAGTTCGAGCTCGCGACCCTCAAACCTCGAGCGCGCAGAACTTGCGCGGCGAAGCGCTTTTCAGTACCGTGAACGTCCGCGAGAAAAATGCCCAAGACGCCAAAACGTGAGCGCGCGAATCGCGATTTGCTGGTGACGAACTGCAGTCAGGTCATCACATTAAGCGGAGCGGCGCCGCGGCGAGGGAAAGCACTGGGCGAACCTCAGATCATCCGCGATGGCGCGTTGCTGGTGCGCGATGGGCGGATTGCGGCGATTGGCGCGCGACAAAAACTGGAGCGGATGGCGGAATCGCGCCGCGCGGAAAAAATTGACGCGCATGGCGGCGTCGTCCTGCCCGGATTTGTGGATTCGCACACCCATTTGGTGTTTGCCGCGTCGCGCGCTGCGGAGTACGAGCGGCGAATTTCCGGCGCCACTTACGAGGAAATTGCGCGGGAGGGTGGCGGGATTCTGAATAGCGTCCGCAAACTGCGCGAAATGAGCGCCACCGAACTGAAAAAGGGCGCACGCGCGAATCTCGCGCAATTCGCCGCTCATGGAACCACAACGATTGAGGCGAAATCCGGCTACGGGCTTGACTGGCCGAGCGAACGCAAAATCCTGCTCGTTCTTCGTGAACTCGCGCGGGAACAGGCCATTGAAATCGTGCCTACTTTTCTGGGCGCGCATGTGCTCCCGCCGGAATTTTGCGGCGGGAAAAATTCGGCTGATGAATATGTTGAAGTCATCTGCCGCGAGTGGCTGCCGCGTGTTGCGGAGGAGAACCTCGCCGAATTTTGCGATGTTTTTTGCGACCGCGGCGCGTTCACCGTTGGGCAGTCATGTAAAATTCTTACAGCGGCGCGCGCCTGCGGACTAAAACTGCGTGTTCATGCCGAACAGCTTGCGCGCACCGGAGCGGCGCGGCTTGCGGTTGAGCTGCACGCATCGAGCGCGGACCATTTGGAAAAGCTCACGGCTGCGGACGTTCGCGCGCTCGCCAAGTCTGACGTGACCTGCACGATGCTGCCGGGCTGCTGCTTCCATCTCGGACTGTCACATTACGGACCTGCGCGCAAACTCATCGAAGAGGGCGCAATCGTCGCGCTGGCCACGGATTTCAATCCGGGAACAAGTCCGACGTTATCCATGGCTATGATTCTGTCGCTCGCATGCACGCAGATGCGCATGACCCCGGCTGAAGCGGTCGCCGCCGCTACGATCAATGCCGCGTATTCGCTCGGGCGGCAGGAGACCATCGGCTCGCTCGAAGTTGGCAAGTTCGCTGACATCGCGGTGTTCGATGTGGCTGACTATCGCGAAATTCCCTATTATTTTGGCGTGAATCATTGCGTGTTGACGATGAAGCGCGGAGACGTGATTTACTCGCGTGAGTCGGATGCGACGCTTTCCGCGAAAAGTGAAGGCTGAGTAAGAAGTGGCGATGTTCAAACTCAAAGAAGAAACTCAGATGCTAGGACGCGTGAGCTTGTTTTGGTCTGCGGTGATTGCGCTGATGCTCTGCCCTTCTTCAGTCAGCGCGCAGCAACGCTCCTGCGAGAGCTTGTCGGGATTGAAGCTGACCAATGTAACTATTCAGTCTGTGAAATCCACGCCTGCTGGAGAGTTCGCGGTTCCGGGTGAAGGCCCGGATCAGCCTCCTGAATCCTTTGAAACACCCGCTTTTTGCCGAGTGCAGGGAGTAATCAAGCCTACGGCCGATTCTGATGTTCGATTCGAAGTGTGGATGCCGAGCGCGAACTGGAATGGCCGGTTTGAAGGCGCGGGCAACGGCGGATTTGCGGGAGCTATTAACTATGGCGGGCTCGCGATGGCGTTGCGCGCGGGATTTGCATCGGCGTCAACGGATACAGGGCACGAGGCTTCCGGAATCCAAGCAAGCTGGGCTCTCGGACATCCGGAGAAGATTGCGGATTTCGGCTATCGAGCGCTTCATTTTACCACGGTTACGGGCAAAGCGATTGTCGCGGCATTCTACGGCTCGTCTGCGAAGTACTCGTATTTTTCATCATGCTCGGATGGCGGGCGCGAGGCGCTCATGGAGGCGCAGCGATTTCCGCGGGAATACAACGGCATCATTGCAGGTGCGCCCGCCAACTACTGGACGCACCTAATGGCGGAGGCGATGTGGGACGTTCAGGCGATGCTGAATGATCCTGCCAGCTATATTCCCGCGAGTAAGATTCCGGCGATCAGCAATGCGGTGCTCGCCGCGTGCGACACGCAGGATGGCCTGAAGGACGGCGTCGTCACGGATCCACGAAAATGCAATTTCCATCCTGAGAAGCTTCTGTGCAAAGGCACTGATACAAATGCTTGCCTGACTGCCCCGCAAATTACTGCGCTGAAAAAACTCTATGCCGGCCCTACTCTCCCGAACGGCGAGCGGATTTTTCCAGGCCATGTGCCTGGCGGAGAGCTTGGGCCTAACGGCTGGCCCGGCTGGATCACGGGTCCAAAGCCAAAAGACAGCGCTGGATTCTATTTTGGGACGCGATTCTTCGCAGACATGGTTTTTGGCGATCCCGCGTGGGATTACATGAAATTCAACCTCACTTCGGACGTTCAACTCGCGGATAAGAGAATGGGGCCGATTCTGAATGCGACCAGCCCGAATCTCGCGGCGTTCAACGCGCGAGGCGGCAAATTGATCCTTTATCATGGATGGAGCGATGCCGCGATTTCACCGCTCAACACAATCAATTATTACGATAGCGTGCTCGATGCGATGGGTTCACAGCGGGCGGAGAGCTTCGTTCGCCTTTACATGGTTCCCGGAATGCAGCACTGCGGCGGCGGGCCGGGACCGGATTCTTTTGGCGCACTTCCCGCATCCGATGCGGATGCGCAGCACAGCGTTTTTGCGGCAATCGAAGAATGGGTCGAGCATGGAACCGCGCCGGACAGCATCATCGCGACAAAATACGCCGCGAGGAGCGATCACGCCGTAGAAATGACGCGTCCGCTGTGCCCCTATCCGGAAGTCGCGGAATACAAGGGCGAAGGCGACCTTCACGACGCCGCCAATTTTGTTTGCAAACTGAAACCATAAAAGGATTCATTCCGCATGCCACGTTTAATTGAATGCGTGCCAAATTTTTCGGAAGGGCGCGACGCTGCAAAGATTGATGCGCTGGTCGCCGCGATGCAGTCCGTTGAAGGTGTGTACATCCTCGACCGCGAGAGCGACGCGGACCACAATCGTTGCGTCATCACGCTGGCGGGCGAACCGGAGCCTGTGGCTGAGGCGGCGCTGCGCGGAGTCGGCAAAGCGCTCGAACTGATTGATCTGACCAAGCATTCCGGCGCGCATCCACGGCTCGGCGCCACCGACGTGGTTCCTTTCATTCCCGTGGACGGCGTCTCCATTGAAGATTGTGTGGCGCTGGCGAAAAAGGTCGGCGCGGAGATTTGGAACCGCTACAAGATTCCCGTCTATTTTTACGAATCCGCGGCGGCACGGCCCGAGCGGGTCAATTTGGAGAATGTGCGTAAAGGCCAGTTCGAAGGCGTGCGCGAAGAAGTTTTGAAAAATCCTGAGCGCGCTCCAGATATTGGCGAAGCTCGTTTGCATCCAACAGCGGGCGCAGTGATTGTCGGCGCGCGCAAGTTTCTCATCGCCTACAACATCAATCTGAATACGCCGGACGTTTCCATCGCCAACAAAATCGCCAAAGCCATTCGCTTCTCGAGCGGCGGCTTGCGTTACGTGAAGTCCATGGGCGTGGACCTCAAGGCCCGTAAGGTCGCGCAGGTTTCCATCAACATGACCGATTACGAGCAGACGCCACTGCATCGCGTGTTCGAAATGGTGCGCAGCGAAGCGGCGCGATACGGCGCTTCCATCATCGGCAGCGAAATTGTCGGCCTGGTCCCCAAGCGCGCCATTGAAATGACCGCGGATTTTTATCTGAAGTTCGAAAATTTCTCGCCGGCGCAAGTTTTTGAAAATCGGCTCACGGCGGCGCTCGCAGGCGCTCCGCTTGAATCAGGCCCTGGAAAACTTGCGGTGCTGGCGCGGCCATTCCTGGATGCTGTCGCGGAACCAACAGCGACTCCCGGCGGCGGATCGGTTTCCGCATTCGCGGCGGCACTTGCGGCGAGTCTGGCGCAAATGGTCGCCGGGCTCTCGCGAAAGAGAAAATCGCAGGCAGCTTACGTTGATCAGCTAAGCGCGGCGGTAGGAGAGATGCATGCCGCTGCGGCGGAACTCTCGGCGGCGATTGACAAAGACGCGGCGTCCTACGATGCCGTGCTCACCGCGTTTAAGCTGCCGAAGGATACGCCCGAAGACGCACGCCATCGCGAAGAGGCCATTCAGCAGGCCACACGCGGTGCCGCCGAGGTGCCCCTCTCGGTCGCGCGCAAAGCTGTTGAGATTTACGAACGCCTCGGGCAACTGGAAAGCATCTCCAGCGCTTCTATGCTTTCAGACCTCCGCGTGGCCCGTTTAATGGCCGCAGCTGGAGCACGGGGCGCACTCGCAAACGTCGCCATCAACCTCGATTCAATTATGGATGACACCTTCGTGGCATCCATGCGGAAGCAATCGAGCGAAATCGAGACGCGCCTCTCCGCATCGTCGGCTCATGCGTGAATCGCAGCGACCAGCAACATCAAAGAGGTGAAATGAAATGAATGTTTCGCGAGGCAGCCGTTTGTCGGTCGCCATCCTAAGCGGCATTTTCACAGCGGCACTGTTCTTTGCAGCTTGGGCGGCGCCTTCCTTTGCCGCGGACTCGCTCGGTAGCGACGTTATCGCCATGTTCCCCAAGAACATGAGCGAATTTGCTTACGCGGACATGAAGAAAGCGCGGCAACTTCCGTGGTTCCCACAGCTTCAGCAGCAGATGCTTCCGCCGAATTTCCGCGAATTCGAGCAGTTCCTGCGCTCCGCCGGCGTGGATACGGACACGCAAATTGATGAGATTGCCTGGGGACAGTCCGCGCAGACCGCTAAGCATCCGTCGGAAATTGTTGGGATAGCGCTCGGCTCTTTCTCGCCGAATTCAACGGAAGCCCGCTTCGCGCAGCAAAAAATTCCGCACATTGAAGTGCACGGCTACAATCTGTGGGCGTTCGGAAGCGGCGCAGGCCCCAGCGACATTTTCTTTTTCTTTTTGGACAGCAACACGGCGGCATTTGGCCAGCGCGACGTTTTGGAGCAACTCGTCAACGTGCATTTTGGCGCGGCCGAGAGCCTGCTGAGCAATTCGCAGATCTATCCGCTCATTAATTCAGCGAATGGCAATGGAATGATCTGGGCGGTTCTCGACAAAGCGAACACGCAGCTTGCGCTCCACCAGCTTTTGCCGCAGGCCAGTCAGTTTCCGCAAGCGTCGAAAATTTTAAATCGCATTCGCAACATGGAGATTCACGTCGAAGTGGAAGATGGCGCGGACGCTAAATTCAATGCGGCGTGCGATTCGCCGGAGGACGCCAATCAACTTGCCGCAATGCTCCAGGGCGGAATCGTTTTGCGGCGGTATCAGGTGCAGCAGTCGGATCCGGCGCTGGCGCAAGCGCTCTCGAACGTGACCGTCAACGCGTCAGGCAGCAATCTCGGCGTCGAAATTCCTGTCTCGAACGATCAGCTCGCCGCGATGATTCGCGACCGGACGTTTGCTGTGCCCGTGCAGCAGTAAGGGTCAATCGCTCGGCGCAGTCCTCCAGAAGCGCGGGGCGAACTCAAATATTCCTCTCCGCTTCGCTCTTGATCAGCAGATGGCTTCAGTTGGGCCAGTCTCCGCGAAAATCGTTGACAAATACTGGTTCTTCACGCTAACTTGCGCGCCAGCGAGCTTGTCCGGGCAAAATGAAACAAACGGTTCCGTGGCCCGATAACGCTTTTTATCCTTCGTGCTCGAAAGTGCGCGGCTTGGTTTGGGGTGAACTCAAGCGCGCTATTGCCGAGTATTTTCCGATCGCCGTCGACTTTTGACTTAAGGAGGCAACCATGTTCTCCGCCGCTCACACCGCTAAGAATGCGCGGATTGCCTTGCACGCCGCCATGGCCATGCTCGCATTCACGCTTCTTTTATTGGGCACGCGCACGCACGCCCAAACCTCCTTTACGGGTGCGTTGACCGGAATTGTCACCGACCCGAGTGGCGCCATCGTGCCTGGTGCGACCGTACGTGTAATCAATGTGGCCACAGGCGATAGTCATAGCTTTGTTTCTCAAACCAATGGCAGCTATCTCGCGCCGTTCTTAGCGCCTGGCGCGTATCGAGTCGAAGTGTCAAAGAACGGCTTCAAGACAGTCAACCTCACCGGAATAAGCATCGCGGTCACGGAAACCAGCACGCTCAACGTGACGCTCGAAATCGGCGAGGTCTCCCAGAACGTAACCGTCACTACCGAAGCGCAACTCTTGCAGACCCAGAATCAGGCCTTAGGACATGTGACCGATCAGAGAATGGTGGAAGGCCTGCCGTTGGTTACTCGCAATTACACGCAAATTATCAATCTCTCGCCGGGAGTCTCCAGCGATGTTAATGACGCGGGTTCCATTGGTGTTGGCAACGCCACAATTTCCTCCCACGGTGCAGTCGTGAACGATAACAACTTTCAGATGAACGGTGTGAGCGTCACGGATCTCGATACCGGCGGGGCCATTCCCGTTCCTAATCCGGACGCCATCCAGGAATTCAAAGTGCAAACAGGACAGTACGATGCATCCTTTGGAAGGGACGCCGGCGCTAACGTGGATGTAATCACAAAGGGCGGCAGTAATCTGTTCCACGGCGACGCCTTTGAATTTCTGCGCAACGACGATTTCAATGCCAATGATTTCTTTTTGAATGCAGCCGGAAAACCGCGGGCCGTGCTGAAGCAAAACCAGTTTGGGGGTTCTGTGGGCGGTCCGGTAAAACGAGACAAGCTTTTCTTTTTTGGCTCCTATCAGGGAACACGTCAGAGAAACGGATTAGACCCCGATTGTCTGGGGTCCTTCAGTACTCCACCGGAACTCACTGGGCTTCCCGACCGTTCAGCTCAATCGCTCGGAGCAGCTTTTGCCAATCAACCCGGCGTGTTAGGCCCTCCGGTTGCTGCAGATGGCTCGAACATCGTTCCACAGGCCGTGGCTCTCCTTAATGCGACACTCCCCGGCGGCGGATTCTTGATCCCCTCGCCGCAAAATCCGAATGGAACTTCGAGCGTCAGTCAGGCATGCCCGTTCACTGAAAACCAATTCCTTGCCAATGCGGACTACGTTCAATCGGACAAAATCACATGGTCTGAGCGCTTCTTCTGGGCCAACAATGATGACCAGCGCAATTTTCGGCCAAGCGCAGGCACCGGCGGCGGTAACGTGCCGGGGTTCCCGTTTTCCGAGGCAAATCAATTTCGCAACGCTAGTATTTCCAATAATTATGTGTTTAGACCCAATTTGGTGAATCAGTTTGTGCTCGGATATAACCGGGGTGTAATCGACAGCAGTCAGATCCAGGCGACGGTCAATATTCCAGGCCAAACCGGTGCGGCCCCTCTAACTCTAGGCGCCTTGGGAGTCACCGCGCCCCCGAACGACAACATCAGTCCGGAAATAGGCGTCCTCGGGGGCTTCAATGTCGGCGGAAACGGGAACGATGGCTTTATTTTCACACAAAACGCTTACACATTCTCGGACTCGCTCGCTTACCTTCACGGTCGCCACTCGTTTCGTTTTGGCGGCGGTCTCGCCCGCCAGGAAATCAATTTTGAGAACTTCTCATTCGCGGGATTGATCGACTTCTTCAATATGGCCGATTTCTTGACGGGTAACCCGCTACTGACTGCGGACCTCCAAGGCCTGGTCGATCGCGCTTGGCGAGCGACGAACGCCGACGCATACGCGCAGGACAATATCCAGGTATTTTCTCGTCTCACGGTGAATCTGGGATTACGCTACGAGCGGCAGGGAGTGATCGGCGATTCGCTTGGCCGATCGTCTAACGTAAATCTGAGTCTCGTGGACCCGAATCCGCCGTCTGGCGGCACGTTGCAGGGAATTGTAGTCGGCTCTAATTTCAAGGGAATCCTTCCGCCCGGAGTTACGAGGGCGGCCAACTCAGCGGCGATCAATGGAGACGGCCAGAACAAGTTCGCGCCGCGCGTAGGATATTCCTGGCAATTGCCTCACACTGACCGACTTGTCCTGCGCGGAGGCTATGGGATGTACTTCGAGAGGTCTACCGGGCAGCTGTTCCTGCAGCTGATTGCTGTCCCGCCATTCTCGGATTTCCGTGTAGTCGTCCCAGCCGCTGCCTTCGGTTTTACCTTCGCGAATCCCTTCGCCCCTGTGCCAGCCCTTCCCGATTTTACGCCTCTTGCCTATTCACCAAACACCGCGCAAACTCCGCAAGGATTCTCCCAGTCGTTCCAGCCGTCCATCATTCAGGAGTACAGCCAGAGCCTCCAGGTCGAACTGGCCAAGGATTTTGCGTTGGAAATTGGCTACAACGGTACACGCGGAACCAAACTCGAGGTTGAGCGTGCATTCAATCAAGCAGCGCTTACTTCGGCGGCTAATCCGATCCGCCCCGGAGTCACAACCAACACCGTTGCCGACATCCAGCAGCGGGTGCCATTTGAAGGATTCTCCGCCCCGGGGGCCTTTCAGATTGAGACCTCAGGCGCCTCTTGGTACAACGCGCTAGATGTCAGTTTAACAAAACGGTTCAGCCACGGCCTGCAGTTCCTCGCCGCTTATACGTGGGCGAGGTCTTTGACCGATGCCAGCAACTCGAGCACTGGCACCCAGCAGGGTGCGAATCTCATCGGCAATCAGAATGATCCGCACGCGCGTTATGGTCCGGATGGCTTCGTCCGGCCGCAGCGTTTTGTTCTTAGCTATCTTTACGATATTCCGGGGCCGAATGACATTGTTTCGCTAAGGGGCCGGTTTCTGGCTGGATGGGCTGTATCGGGCGTCACCACAATCCAATCCGGACGCCGCCTCGATCTCACCTTTGCGGACCCCAACAACGTATTCGGTATTGGCACGGGCGCCTTGAATACCGATCCGGCGCAACTCGCTCCTGGATGCACAGCCGGCCAATTGGTCACTCGGGGTTCTGTGCAGAGCAAGCTCAGCAACTACTTCAACGCTGCATGTTTCACCACTCCGCCGATCATAGGCGATCCTGAACCTCCCCTTACTCCAGGCGCGTGCGGGGCAGCCTCTACATGTGCTCAGGCCACCACTTTTGGGAATGCGGGGCCCGGCATCGTCGGCGGACCCGACCAGGTGAATTTCGATTTCGCCCTCATTAAGCACACTGCATTTGGTCCGGAGGAGAGCCGCAACTTGGAATTTCGCGCGGAGTTCTTCAATCTCTTTAACCATACGCAATTCGCCAATCCGGACGGAGCGTTCAACGATGCCACTTTTGGTGTCATTGATTCAACCAGCGTCGCGCCTCGAATCATTCAATTGGCGCTGAAGCTAAACTTCTGAGCTACGTAGCAGTTTAGCTTTGGAATTCTTACATTTCAGGTTAGGAATGCGCGGGATTTTTGTGAAAGCGGCGCACCAGCGTGAGCGTGACCGCACGGTGCCCGTTATCTGCTGCGCGACCTGCCGGGCCAACCTGGCGCAAGCGCTTCCCGTCAAGATGGCGTTTCGAGTTCTCGGCTGTTGCATGGCGGGACTTCGGTTGCGCGTCGAGTGAAAATTCTGACGACGTTCGTATCTTTACTTCCATTTGATCTTCCTGCTCCTCGATCACCACGTCGCAACACGCACCGGCTTCGCCTCTGGACGCGAT
>DAIRCW010000043.1:17097-17275 GCA_036796475.1 Candidatus Acidiferrales bacterium
GTGAAAGCGGCGCACCAGCGTGAGCGTGACCGCACGGTGCCCGTTATCTCCTGCGCGACCTGCCGCGTTGCCGCGTCGCGAATGCTTTCCATCAGGATGAGCTGACGAGCTGTCGGCTGTCGCTGCATGGCGGGACTTCGGTTGCGCGTCGAGTGAAAATTCTGACGACGTTCGTATC